>NZ_JBHVWN010000089.1:0-30980 GCF_042882275.1 Streptomyces sp. NPDC058231
CCCGATACTGGATGTATCGGGGGGATCCCGACAACGCGGCGAGCGTGCGTGCGAGACGTCGCCGAGCAGGCGGGACTTTCGAAACACGCCCTAGGACACCCCGGACCGGGGGGAAGCCCGGGCCGGGGGGCGTGGGTGGTGCGGTGGTGGGTGGATGCCACGGGGCGTCCCCGGCGGCGTGCCCTCCGCGGGCGCGCGCCCGGAGACACCGGGGAC
This sequence comes from Streptomyces sp. NPDC058231, assembly GCF_042882275.1. Taxonomy (NCBI): domain Bacteria; kingdom Bacillati; phylum Actinomycetota; class Actinomycetes; order Kitasatosporales; family Streptomycetaceae; genus Streptomyces; species Streptomyces sp. NPDC058231. The sequence continues at coordinate 217 of NZ_JBHVWN010000089.1, forward strand.
AGCGGCGCCCGGCCGGGGCCGGTGCGGGGCCCGGACACCGCGGGTCCGGGCCCCCTGAGCGTCAACGCCAGCGGCTGACCTCCACGTTCTCCAGGACACCGAGGGCGTCCGGCACCAGTACGGCCGCCGAGTAGTAGGCCGTGACCAGGTACGAGATGATCGCCTGCTCGTCGATGCCCATGAAGCGGACCGACAGGCTCGGCTCGATCTCGTCCGGGATCCCTGTCTGCTGGAGCCCGATCACGCCCTGCTCGGCCTCGCCCGTTCGCATGCAGATGATCGATGTGGTGCGGGCCTCGGTGACCGGGATCTTGTTGGACGGGAAGATCGGCACCCCGCGCCAGGCAGGCACCTGGTGACCGCCGATGTCCAGGCTCTCCGGCACCAGTCCGCGCCTGTTGCACTCCCGGCCGAAGGCGGCGATGGCCCTCGGATGCGCCAGGAAGAGCTTCGATCCCCGGCGTCGTGAGAGCAGTTCGTCCATGTCGTCGGGGCTGGGTACGCCGTCGTGGGGCTGGAGCCGCTGCTCGTAGTCGCAGTTGTTGAGCAGCCCGAACTCGCGGTTGTTGATCAGCTCGTGCTCCTGGCGCTCGCGGAGCGCCTCGACCGTGAGCCGCAACTGCTGCTCGGTCTGGTTCATCGGCTGGTTGTAGAGGTCGGCGACCCGGCTGTGGACCTTCAGTACGGTCTGGGCGACGCTCAGCTCGTACTCGCGCGGAGCCGATTCGTAGTCGACGAACGTGTGCGGGACGACGGCCTCGCCGACATGGCCCGCGGAGAGGTCGATCTCCGCCTCGCCGTACTTGTTGGTGCGCTGCTGCGGGATGCTCAGCAGCGCGGCGAGATGGGTGCGGAGCGAGTCCGCCCGCTCCGCGAGGTTGAGCACGTCCGCCCGCCGCAGCGTCAGCACCGTGCACGTGGTGACGGCGCGGGCCGTGTACTCCCAGACGGCGTCGCCCTCGATCAGGGAGTGGTCGCCGAAGTACGCGCCGTCGGCGTGCACCCCGAGCACCGTCTCGTCACCGTAGGGACCGGTGCCGACCTTCTCGACCTTGCCGTGCGCCAGCAGATAGACCCGGTCCGCCGCCTCCCCCGAGGCGGCGATCACCTGCCCCGCCGCGATCTCGCGCTGCTCGCACCGACGGGCCAGCTCGGCAAGCACCTCCTCGTCCGCGAAGTCCCGGAGGGCGGGCAGTTCACCGAGCTCCGCGGGGATCACCGTGACCCGGTCACCGGTCTGCACGAAGGTCACCCGGCCGTCGCCGACCGAATAGCTCAGCCTGCGGTTCACCCGGTACGTACCGCCCTGCACCTGCACCCAGGGGAGCATGCGCAGCAGCCACCGCGAGGTGATCTCCTGCATCTGCGGAGCGGACTTGGTGGTCGTCGCGAGGTTCCGCGCGGCCGCCGTGCCCAGACTCTGCTGCGGCGGGACCTGCGCGTTCTGAACCTCTTCACCAACGGACATCTGACGTCCTCTCGATCATCGGCTGACCTGCGTGAAGAAGCCTTTCAGCGTGATGACTCGGCACGCCATTACACAAAAGAGTGTGACTAATCGGGCTTTGGGTTGGGCACGACGCTCTGCGATGTCCACGGGTGCGAATAATTTGCATCCGATATGCAAGTTACCTACCCTGGCCGCCATGCGGCTGACGAGATTCACCGACGTGGCGCTGCGCGTACTGATGCGCCTCGCCGTCGTGGAGGACGAGGACGCACCGACCACCCGGGAGGTGGCGGCGACCATGCAGGTGCCGTACACCCACACCGCGAAGGTGGTCGCCCGGCTCCAGCACCTCGGCCTCGTCGAGGCGCGGCGCGGCCGCGGCGGCGGTCTCACCCTCACCACGGCGGGCCGGTCCGCATCGATCGGCGGGCTCGTCCGCGAGCTCGAGGGACCGGGCGACGTCGTCGAGTGCGAGGGCGGCACCCCCTGCCCGCTGCGCTCGGCCTGCCTGCTGCGCAGCGCGCTGCACCGGGCCCAGGAGGCCTTCTACGCCTCGCTCGACCCGGTCACCGTGGCCGAGCTCGTCACCTCGCCCACCGGCCCCCTGCTGATCGGCATCAGCAGGGGCCGCCCGGACACCGGCTGACCCGTCCGGTCCACCCCGAGCTGCTGCGCAATCTCTTCAACCGCGGCCAACCGCGGCAATCAGGCGTCCGGCGCCCAGCGGCAGGCCCTCGCCGGGTCCATCGCCGACTTCGCGACCCAGCTGGTCGAGCACCCGGGCACCCGGGCACCCGCCCCGACGTGATGCTCGGCCGCATCGCCGACAAGCACGCCTCGCTCGGCGTGACCGTCGCGCAGTACGAGGTGGTGCACACCCATCTCCTCGCCGCCATCGCGGAGGTGCTGGGCGACGCGGTCACCCCGGAGGTCGCGGCCGCCCGGGACGAGGTCTACCGACCGCACCGGCCCGGGTCGCCCTCGGCGGCGTCCCCGTCCGGCCGGGCACCCACGCGTACCTCTGCGGTCCGCTGCCCTTCGTGCGGAGCGTGCGCACCCAGCTGCCGGCCAGGGGCGTCCAGGCCGCCGACATCCATTACGAGGTCTTCGGCCCCGATCTGTGGCTCGCCCAGGACTGACCTGCGCCGGGTGCCCGCACATTGACCGGATCGGCTCGCACACCGCCCGAACACCGGGCTCGCGAATGGCCCGGAGCCCGGCGTTCCGGTAGAAGCGCTGTACGGACTAGCTCCCTCACGCACAAAAGGAGTCGGCCATGTCCTCACCCATGTCCGCGAGCACCTTCCTCGAAGCCCTGACGCACGAAGGGCTCACCGTCGTCCAGGTCGGCGACTGGCGCACGCACAACCGCAACCACAAGGGCCCCTGGGGCCCCGTCAACGGCGTGATGATCCATCACACGGTGACCCGGGGCACCGAGGCCACCGTCCGCATCTGCCGTGACGGCTACCCGGAGCTGCCCGGCCCGCTCTGCCACGGCGTGATCGCCAAGGACGGCCGGGTCCACCTGGTCGGCTACGGCCGCACCAACCACGCCGGGCTGGGCGACGAGGACGTCCTGCGCGCCGTCGTCGCCGAGAAGCGCCTGCCGTCGGACAACGAGGCGAACACCGACGGAAACAGGCACTTCTACGGTTTCGAGTGCGAGAACCTCGGCGACGGCAAGGACCCCTGGCCCGAGGTGCAGCTGGAAGCCATCGAGAAGGCCGCCGCCGCGATCTGCCGCCATCACGACTGGACCTCCCGGTCCGTCATCGGCCACAAGGAGTGGCAGCCGGGCAAGATCGACCCGCGCGGCTTCACGATGGACGCCATGCGCGCCCGGATCCACGACCGCCTGAAGTAGCCCGCGCTCCCCCGCCCGGGGACGCCGGGCGACAATGGGCGCATGCCCTCCGACCCGCTCGCCCTCTCCCCGCTGCAGCCGGTGCTCCCGTCACCCCTGCAACCGGCCGAGGACGAGCGTTTCGCCCGGCACGGCGTACGGCTGCTGCTCAAGCGCGACGATCTGATCCATCCGGATCTGCCGGGCAACAAATGGCGCAAACTCGCCCCCAACCTGGCGGCCGCCGACGGGCGCACCGTGCTGACCTTCGGCGGCGCCTACTCCAACCATCTGCGGGCCACCGCCGCCGCGGGCCGGCTGCTGGGCTTCCCCACCGTCGGCGTGGTGCGCGGCGACGAGCTGGCCGGACGCCCGCTCAACCAATCGCTGGCGCAGTGCGCCGCGGACGGCATGCGCCTGCATTTCATGGACCGTGCGACGTACCGGACGAAGACCGATCCGGCGACCCTGGCCGGGCTGTTGAGCCGCTACGGGGACTGCGTCGTCGTCCCGGAGGGCGGCAGCAACGCCGCGGCCGCACAGGGCTGCACCGCGCTCGGGCGGGAACTGCGCGGGCGGGCCGATGTGGTCGCGGTGGCCTGCGGCACCGGAGGCACCCTCGCCGGTCTCGCCGCCGGCCTCGCACCGGGGCAGCGCGCACTCGGCGTCCCGGTGCTGCGCGGCGGCTTCCTGGGGGACGCGGTACGGGACCTGCAGCGCGAGGCGTTCGGCGGGCCGGCCGGAGCCTGGTCCCTGGACGAGCGTTTCGCCTTCGGCGGCTACGCGCGCACGACACCGCAACTGCACGCCTTCGCCGACGGCTTCGAGGACCTGCACGGGCTGCCGGTGGAACGGCTCTATGTCGCCAAACTGTTGTACGGGCTGACCACGCTCGCCGAGGAGGGCGCGTTCGCCCCGGGCAGCACGGTCGTGGCCGTCGTCACCGGTCAGCCCTGGGGGGCTTCGGACTCCTCCCGGTAAGCGGCCGCCTCCTCCAGGTCCAGCCGCCGCAGCAGGGCGCGCAGCATCTCGTCGTCGATCCGCCGCTCGTCCCGGAGCCGTACGAAGACGGTGCGCTCGGCCTCGATCATCTCGCGGGCCAGCCGCCGGTAGGTGTCGTCGGCCGACTCGCCGGTCATCGGGTTGGCCGCGCCGAGCCGCTCCCACACGGAGTTGCGGCGACGCTCCAGGACGGTGCGCAGCCGGTCGGTGAGCGGCCCGGGCAGACAGTTGCGCGGGTCGCCGAGCAGTTCCTCCAGGCGCGCCTCGGCGGCCGTGGACGCCTCGCTCTGGGCCTGCGCCTCGGCGAGGGTCTCGGCCTGCGCGTCGCGTCCGGGGAGTCTGAGCACGCGCACCAGGAGCGGCAGGGTGAGGCCCTGGATGACCAGCGTGCCGATGACCGTGGTGAAGGTCAGGAAGAGCACCAGGTTGCGGGCCGGGAAGGCATCCCCTGCGGTCGTCACCAAGGGGATGGAGAAGGCGATGGCGAGCGAGACGACGCCGCGCATCCCGGCCCAGCCGACGATCAGGGGCGCGGTCCAGTCGGTCTCGGGCTCACGCTCCCTGATCCGTTTCGACAGCCAGCGCGGCAGGTACGTCGAGGGGTAGACCCAGATGAAGCGGACCACGACGACGGCCAGGAAGACGGCCACCGCGTACCAGAGGGCGTCCGCGACGGCGTACGTGCCGAGCCCCTTCAGCACGAAGGGCAGCTGCAGTCCGATGAGCGCGAAGACCGCCGACTCCAGGATGAACGCGACCATCTTCCACACGGCCGCCTCCTGGAGCCGGGTCGCGAAGTCGACCTGCCAGGCCCGGTGGCCCAGGTAGAGCGCGACGACGACCACGGCGAGCACCCCGGAGGCGTGCACCCGTTCCGCCGCCGCGTACGCCACGAAGGGGATCAGCAGCGACAGGGTGTTCTGCAGCAGGGCTTCCTTGAGGTGCGTACGGAGCCAGTGCAGCGGCACCATCAGCACCAGGCCCACCCCGACGCCGCCGACCGCCGCCACGAGGAACTCGCCGATCCCGGCGCCCCAGCTGACGCCCTCGCCGACCGCGGCGGCGAGCACCACCTTGTAGGCGGTGATCGCGGTGGCGTCGTTCACCAGGGACTCGCCCTGCAGGATCGTCGTGACCCGGGCGGGCAGGCCGACCCGGCGGGCGATCGCGGCGGCCGTGACCGCGTCCGGCGGGGCGACGACCGCGCCGAGCACCAGCGCCGCGGTCAGCGGCAGGTCCGGCACCATCCGGTAGGCCAGCCAGCCGACCGCGAAGGTCGCGAACAGGACGTAACCGACGGACAGCAGGGCGATCGGCCTCATGTTGGCGCGCAGATCAAGGTACGAGCTGTCGACCGCGGCGGTGTAGAGCAACGGAGGCAGCAGCAGCGGCAGCACGGTGTGCGCGTCCAGGGTGTACTCCGGCACGCCGGGCAGGTAGGAGGCGAGCAGCCCCACGGCGACCAGCAGCAGCGGCGCGGGCACGGGGGTGCGGCGGGCCGCACCCGCGATCGCGGCACTGGCCGCCACCAGTGCCACCAGCGGCAACGCGTCCATCTCAAGGTCCTCGCATCCGTCGTAACCTGACAATCATGAGTGAGTGCCTGCACGTTCCAGAACTGCCGCGCCCCGAGCCCACCCCGCTGAGCGACACATGTCTCGAATGTCTTGCCGCGGGTACCCACCCCGTGCAACTGCGGCTCTGCCTCGCCTGCGGTCACGTCGGCTGCTGCGATTCGTCACCCCTGCAGCACGCCACGGGACACTTCAAGGAGACCGGCCATCCGGTCATGAGGAGCTTCGAAGTGGGCGAGAGCTGGCGCTGGTGCTTCGAGGACGGTTCGATCGTCTGACGTCTGGGTACGTCAAACCGGCACCGGTTGTTCGTAATTGACCGCCGCAGACCCCTAGCCACTGTGCGTACTCGTGGACCTACCATGAGTGACAGTCAGGGGACGGGGTCCCGGCGACACGGCATCATGAATCGCGATAGCGTCGCCGGACCAAGAACCGAAGACGTACCGCATGGCTCCGGGGCACCCTTCCCGGAACCTCGAATGAGTTTGTGCCACCTTGGAGGTGAGGGTGTCCCAGATCGCAGGCGAGCCCGGGAATCAGGACTTCGTGGAAGTCCGACTGCCCGCTGCGGGTGCCTACCTGTCGGTGCTGCGTACGGCCACGGCCGGTCTCGCAGCGCGCTTGGACTTCACTCTCGACGAGATCGAGGATCTTCGCATCGCGGTCGACGAGGCCTGCGCGATCCTGCTTCAGCAGGCCGTGCCGGGTTCCGTCCTCAGCTGCGTCTTCCGGCTCGTCGACGATTCCCTTGAGGTGACGGTGGCCGCCCCGACGACGGACGGCCGGGCCCCGGAACGCGACACCTTCGCCTGGACGGTGCTCTCCGCACTGGCCGGCAAGGTCGACTCCACGGTCGCCGACGACCGTACGGTCAGCATCAGCCTGTACAAACAGCGCGGCGCGGGACCCGGGCCGGCGTGAGCAACGGGAACGGGGACGGTCCTGTGCGGGACGAGACGATCCGACCAGGGGTGGTGCAACCAGCAGGCATCCCTGAGCAGCATGCCCTGCCCCATCCGGTGGACGGGGCGGACGGGCCGGTGGTCCGTACGGTCGCGGTGGAGCAGTCGCAGGCGGAGCGGGCAGGCCAGATGAGCGAGCACAGGCACCACGATCCACATGACCGCAGCGGAGCGCGGGCGCTCTTCTACGAGCTGCGGGCGCTCCCCGACGGCTCGCCGGAGAAGGCCGAGCTGCGCAACCGGCTGGTGCGGATGCATCTGCCCCTCGTGGAACATCTGGCCCGCCGGTTCCGCAACCGCGGCGAGCCGCTGGACGATCTGACCCAGGTCGCCACGATCGGCCTGATCAAGTCGGTGGACCGGTTCGACCCGGACCGCGGCGTCGAGTTCTCCACCTATGCCACTCCGACCGTCGTGGGCGAGATCAAGCGCCACTTCCGCGACAAGGGCTGGGCGGTCCGGGTGCCGCGCCGGCTGCAGGAGCTGCGGCTCTCGCTCACGACGGCCACCGCCGAGCTCTCCCAGCAGCACGGCCGGTCGCCGACGGTGCACGAGCTGGCGGAGCGGCTGGGCATCTCGGAGGAAGAGGTCCTGGAGGGCCTGGAGTCGGCCAACGCCTACAGCACGCTCTCACTGGACGTGCCGGACACGGACGACGAGTCCCCCGCGGTCGCGGACACCCTGGGCTCCGAGGACGAGGCGCTGGAGGGCGTCGAGTACCGGGAATCGCTCAAGCCGCTGCTGGAGGGCCTGCCGCCCCGGGAGAAGCGCATCCTGCTGCTCCGGTTCTTCGGCAACATGACCCAGTCGCAGATCGCGCAGGAGGTCGGCATCTCACAGATGCACGTCTCGCGCCTGCTGGCCCGCACGCTGGCACAGCTGCGTGAGCGCCTGCTCGTCGAGGAGTAGCCGAGCGGTCCGCGGAGGAGTACGGGAGCGGCCGGAACGGCGCTCAGCGGGCCACGGGAGGGGCATGCCGCGGGAAGGGTGCGCCGACCCGCGGTGTGTCCGGGCGGCCCTGTCGCACGCCGCCGGATCCGGCGGGCCGTGGCGCATGCGCTCTCCCGCCACGCGTCACGCGTCGGGTGCCGCCCCCGGACCCCGGATGCCGAGTGCCTCCCTGGTGACCGGCCTGCCCAGCTGGAAGAGCGCGGTGAGCGCGACCGCGGCGAGGACGATCCCGGCCGGGATCAGCACACCGTGGGACTGCAGCAGCGTCCAGGCCACCGGCAGCGCCATGATCTGCATGATGAGCGCCGGGCCGCGGCTCCAGTTGCGCCGCAGCAACAGCCCGCGGGCGGCGATCAGCGGGATCAGACCCAGCGCGATCAGGGTCAGGCCCCCCATCTCCGCCTGCTGCGGGCTGTCCGGCCGGCCGAGCAGTCCCATGACCAGCATGTAGACGCCGCCGATGACGAGCGCCGCGCCCTCCAGGGCGCTGAGAGCGGCCACGAGGGCGATCCTGGCGGGCTTCGCCGGCTCGGCCGAGGGCGACGAGGACGGCTCGTTCTGCTGAGTACTCACCCTTGCAGATTGACATCCCCGCCCGGCGAAAGCGAAGCCGGGGTGCGGACCGCGGCGCCGCGTCCGAGCCCATCGCGGCCGCTTCGTCACCGAGCGTGAAGGCCATGGGTCAGGGCTTCAGACCGATACCACCCGGTAGGTAGTCTGGCGGTCATGCGCGCACTCCTTGTGGTCAATCCAGCTGCTACCACCACCAGTGCGCGGACCCGTGACGTGCTCATCCATGCGCTCGCCAGCGAGATGAAGCTGGAGGCCGTGACCACCGAGTACCGCGGTCACGCCCGGGACCTGGGGCGGCGGGCCGCCGACTCCGACGACATCGACCTGGTCGTGGCCCTCGGCGGCGACGGCACGGTCAACGAGGTCGTGAACGGCCTGCTGCACAACGGTCCCGGCGTCGACAGCCTGCCCAGCCTGGCCGTCGTCCCGGGCGGCTCCACCAATGTGTTCGCGCGCGCCCTGGGCCTGCCCAACGACGCGGTGGAGGCGACCGGCGCCATCCTGGACGCGCTCGCGAACGGGAGCGGACGCACGGTGGGCCTCGGCCTCGCGGCCGGTACGCCCGGCACCGAGGACGAGTCGGTGCCGTCGCGCTGGTTCACGTTCTGCGCCGGACTGGGGTTCGATGCCGGCGTGGTCGGCCGGGTCGAACAGAAGCGCGAGCTCGGAATGCGGTCCACACATGCGCTCTATGTGCGACAGGTGGTCCGGCAATTCCTGACGGAACCGCACCGGCGGCACGGAGTGATCACGCTGGACGTCCCCGGCCAGGAGCCGGTCACCGACCTCGCGCTCTCCATAATCTCGAACACGGCCCCCTGGACCTACCTGGGGAATCGCCCGATGTACGCGTCCCCGAAGGCCTCGTTCGACACCGCCCTGGACGTCCTCGGCCTGAAGCGCCTCTCCACCCCGGCGGTCGCGAGGTACGGCACCCAGTTGCTCACCTCGAGTCCCGAGAAGGGTCCACACGGCAAGCACGCCGTTTCACTCCATGACCTCACGGACTTCACCTTGCATTCAAAGGCGCCACTGCCCTTCCAGATGGACGGTGACCACCTGGGGCTGCGTACCAGTGTGACGTTCACAGGCGTACGCCGTGCACTGCGTGTGATTGTGTGAGTGGAAGAGTCCAAACTCCTTTAACTCGAACGTTTGGACGCGCCTCCACCCCATGGAAGTACGGCTGTGACCTAGCCGACACCGAGGAATCAAAAAAAAGTTTCCGGAAGGGGTTGTATCCGCCGCCGAGGTTTGCGAATCTCTACATGGCGATCGGGACGGCCCGCAACAACGGCCTCCACTGAGAGCCAGAACCCCTCCTCACCTGCACAGGACCACAACCAGTTCATCTGGGCGTCGGCCCGTCACTCGCGGGGGGATTCGTGAAAGCGTTCACATTCACAAGCAACAGTTTGTAATACCAAGGAGAGGTAGCAGCCATGGACTGGCGTCACAACGCCGTTTGTCGTGAGGAAGACCCCGAGCTGTTCTTCCCCATCGGCAACACCGGTCCTGCGCTGCTGCAGATCGAGGAAGCCAAGGCCGTCTGCCGTCGCTGCCCCGTCATGGAGCAGTGCCTGCAGTGGGCGCTCGAGTCCGGCCAGGACTCGGGTGTCTGGGGTGGCCTCAGCGAGGACGAGCGCCGCGCGATGAAGCGCCGTGCCGCTCGCAACCGGGCGCGTAACGCCAGCGCCTGACCGACGCCACCGCTACGAGCCTCAGCCAGGCGGCGCGTACAGAGCGTACGCACGAACCCGCCCCCCGAGTCGCAGCGCGCAGTACCCCCGAAGCGCATGCTTGAAGCAGTGGACCCGGACCGTGACAGACGGTCCGGGTCCACTGCTTTCATGTGTCCCGTTTCATCTGTCCCGGCAGCGGCACCCGGTCACTTCTCCGCGCGGACCGGGATGTCGAGGACCACCTGGGTGCCGCGTCCGGGCGCCGGGACCATGCCGAACGATCCGCTCAGTTCGCCCTCCACCAGAGTCCGTACGATCTGCAGCCCCAGGTTGCCGGCGCGCTGTGGATCGAACCCCTCGGGCAGACCGCACCCGTCGTCCTGGACGGTGATCAGCAACCGCGCCTCGGCCGATGAACCGCCGCGTACCGCCGAGACCTCGACCGTGCCGGTCTGGCCGACGGTGAACGCGTGCTCAAGGGCGTTCTGCAGCACCTCGGTGAGGACCATCGCCAGCGGTGTGGCCACTTCCGCGTCGAGGATGCCGAAGCGTCCGGTGCGGCGGCAGGTGACCCGCCCCGGGGAGATCTCGGCCACCATCGCGATGACCCGGTCGGCGATCTCGTCGAACTCCACCCGCTCGTCCAGATTCTGGGACAGCGTCTCATGGACGATGGCGATCGAACCGACCCGGCGTACCGCCTCGTTGAGAGCCTCGCGGCCCTGCTCGGAGTCCATCCGGCGGGCCTGCAGGCGCAACAGGGCAGCCACGGTCTGGAGATTGTTCTTCACCCGGTGGTGGATCTCCCGGATGGTGGCGTCCTTCGTGATCAACTCACGCTCTCGGCGGCGCAGTTCGGTGACGTCACGGAGGAGGACCAGGGAGCCGATACGGACCCCCTTGGGCTTGAGCGGGATCGCCCGGAGCTGGATCACACCGCCCGCGCACTCGACCTCGAACTCGCGGGGGGCGTAACCGCTGGCCAGTTTGACCAGGGCCTCGTCCACCGGTCCCCGGGAGGGGGCGAGTTCGGCGGTGGTCCGGCCGAGGTGGTGGCCGACGAGGTCGGAGGCGAGGCCGAGACGGTGGTACGCGGAGAGCCCGTTGGGGCTGGCGTACTGGACGACGCCGTCGGCGTCGAGCCTGATCAGGCCGTCGCCGACGCGCGGCGACGCATCCATGTCGACCTGCTGGCCCGGGAACGGGAAGGAACCCGCGGCGATCATCTGGGCCAGGTCGGAGGCCGACTGCAGGTAGGTGAGCTCGAGCCGCGACGGAGTGCGGACGGTCAGCAGGTTCGTGTTGCGGGCGATGACGCCCAGGACCCGGCCCTCACGGCGTACGGGGATCGACTCGACCCGTACCGGCACCTCCTCGCGCCACTCCGGATCGCCCTCGCGCACGATGCGGCCCTCGTCGAGCGCCGCATCCAGCAGCGGCCGGCGGCCACGCGGCACCAGATGGCCGACCATGTCGTCCTGGTAGGAGGTGGGACCGGTGTTGGGCCGCATCTGGGCGACGGACACGTACCGCGTCCCGTCCCGGGTGGGGACCCACAGGACGAGGTCGGCGAAGGACAGGTCGGAGAGCAGCTGCCACTCCGAGACCAGCAGATGCAGCCACTCGAGGTCGGTGTCGCTGAGGGCTGTGTGCTGGCGGACGAGGTCGTTCATGGAGGGCACGTGTGCGAGCGTACCCGTGGACACACGATGGTTCCGAACCGGAGGAGCCGCCCGTACGTGCAAGGGGCAAGGGCCGGAAATTGACGTGCCCCGATGGATGGACAGGGGTGAATGGTCTAGTCCACAATGCTGTAGTAAGGGCTTCCGCTCTCCCCGCACAGGAGAGCGGATCGAGGTACCCGCGCTCTCTGCCCTGACTGCGCCGGTACCTCCCCGGCCGGGGGCACCGCACACCGCCGGCCGAGCAACTCCGGGCTGCGGTGCCGGACGGGCTGAGGGTCCCGTCCCGGCGCCGCGGCCCGCGGGTGTTCTCACGGACCACCGCTGTTTTCACGGCCCCCGGCCTGCTCACGCACCACTTGCGGGTCCGGGTCAGTGGGTCTCGGTGACCTTGGCCAGCGCGCGGGGGGCGTCCGGGTCCTGACCGCGGGCGATCGTCACCTCGTACGCCAGCATCTGCAGCGGCAGGATCTCCAGGACCGGCTGGACCTCTTCGGCGACCCCGGCCGTCGGCAGCACGAAGCCCGCCGACGCCGCCTCCACCTGGGCCTTCGGGCCGACCACGAAGAGGTCCGCGCCTCGGCCGCGCAGCCGGTCGAGGACCGGCTGGAGCGCCTCGCCGCCCCGGCCGTCGGTGACGACGGCGATCACCGGGGAGATGTTGTCGACCATGGCGAGCGGGCCGTGGAGGAGATCGGCGCCGGAGTAGGAGAGGGCGGGGACGTAGCTCGTCTCCATCAGCTTCAGGGCGGCCTCCTTGGCCGTCGGATAGCCGTAGCCCCGCGAGGTGATCACCATGCGCTCGGCGAAGCGGTAGCGCGCCGCCAGATCCTTGATCTCGCCCCTGCGGGCCAGGACCGCCTCCGCCAGTTCCGGCAGGATCGCGGCGGCGGCCCCGTCACCGCCGCGCAGGCCCTCGACGAAGAGGTAGAGGGACAGCAGGGAGGCGGTGTACGTCTTCGTGGCCGGGAGAGCCTTCTCCGGGCCCGCCAGGATGTCGATGTGGTACTCGGAGACGGCGGCGAGCGGCGAGTCCGGGTTGTTGGTGACGGCCAGGGTGACGGCGCCGGCCTCGCGGGCCGCTCGGGTGGAGGCGACCAGGTCGGGCGAGCCGCCGGACTGGCTGACGGTGATCACGAGGACGTCCCGGAGGTCCGGCTTCGCGCCGTAGGCGGTGGTGGTCGACATCGAGGCCAGTCCGCAGGGCAGTCCGAGCCGGATCTCCAGCAGGTACTTCGCGTAGAGCGCGGCGTTGTCCGACGTGCCGCGGGCGGCGAGGAGGACGAAGCGCGGTCTCCGCTCCGCGATCTCGGCGGCCACCGCACGGATCAGGGGCGCGCCCCGGTCGAGGATGCGGCGCAGCACGCCGGGCTGTTCGGCCATCTCGCCGGACATGATCCGGCCCGGACGCTCGCTCTCGCCGGCCGAAGACGTGGCGGACATGTCGGGGGGCCTCCCAGCGGTGTCTCGGTGCGCCCGGCGCGCCGTTCGCCCAAGTCCAGCACGGGGAGCCGGAACACCGCCAGCGGGCCGCGGCCGGACGACGCCCGGACGGCACCCGGGCGTCACCGCCGCGCAGTCAGGCTCTGCTAGATTGGACCTCGATTGGTCTATACCACATACTGGACTCCTCAGATCGGCAGGCCCCGCGTGGAAGTTGTCATCGTCCCGGACGCCAAGGCAGGCGGCGAACTCATCGCGGGGGCCATCGGCGCCCTGCTCAGCCGCAAGCCCGACGCCCTGCTCGGCGTTGCCACCGGCTCGACCCCGCTGCCCATCTACCAGGCGCTGGCGGCCAAGGTGCGCTCCGGCGAGGTGGACGCCTCGCGTGCGCGCATCTGCCAGCTCGACGAGTACGTCGGCCTGCCCGCGGGCCACCCCGAGTCGTACCGCTCGGTGGTGCTGCGCGAGGTGGTCGAACCGCTCGGCCTCTCCGAGGCGTCCTTCATGGGCCCCGACGGCTCCGCCGAGGACGTCCAGGCGGCCTGCGAGGCGTACGACAGGGCGCTCACCGCGGCCGGCGGGGTCGACCTGCAGCTGCTCGGCATCGGCACCGACGGACACATCGGCTTCAACGAGCCGTGCTCCTCGCTCGCGTCCCGCACCCGGATCAAGACGCTGACCGAGCAGACCCGGGTCGACAACGCGCGCTTCTTCGACGACGACATCACCCAGGTGCCGCACCACGTCATCACGCAGGGCATCGGCACGATCCTGGAGTCCCGCCACCCGATCCTGCTGGCGACCGGCGAGGGCAAGGCCGAGGCGGTGGCGCAGACGGTCGAGGGACCGGTGGCGTCGTTCGTACCGGCGTCGGCGCTCCAGCTGCATCCGCACGCGACGGTGGTGGTGGACGAGGCCGCGGCGTCGAAGCTGAAGCTGGCCGACTACTTCCGGGCGACGTACGCGGCGAAGCCGGAGTGGCAGGGGATCTGACCGCCGGACGCGGAAAGGGCCGGGACACCGTGTGGTGTGTCCCGGCCCTTTCGCATGTCCGTCACGCCCGCCCGTGCGTCCGGGCCGGGGGGGCGGTGTCGTGCCCGTCGTCAGCCGGCCGGCGGGACCGGCGCGGGGCCGGTTCCCGTGACGGCCTCGGCCGCCGCCCTGCCGCAGACCCGGGCCGCGCCCTGAGTGGTGACGTACAGGGCACCCCTCGGGGGCGCCTGGGGAACGCCCATCTCGACGACCACCGTGTCGGGGCGCTCGGCGATCAGGGTGTCCAGGGCGTCCGTCATCCAGGTGTGGCGGTGCGCGTCGCGGACCACGGCGACGACACGGCGGTCCCCCGCCGCGCTCAGGACGGCCGCGGCGGGAGCCTCGGTCCCGTCGTTGTACGTGTCGGTGCCGGTGCCGGGCAGGATCCGGGCCAGTTCGGCCGCGATGCCCCACGGGGTGTCGTCACCGACCGCGATGTTCGCGACCGGGGTGAACGCGGCGACGTACGCCGGCCCGGTCAGCGGTTCGCCGGTTCCGGTCACCCGTACCGCGCGGCGGGCGGCGACCAGGCCGATGTCGGAAGCGACGCCGGTGCCGGGCGCGGTCCCCTCCTGCGCTGCCGCGCCCGGCTCCGGGACAGCCCCCCGGGCCCGCTGCGTCCAGGACGCCAGAGCACGCACGCGTGCCGCCGCGTCGGCCAGCCGCTCCTCGGGAAGTTCGCCGGTCCGTACCGCCGCGACCAGCGCGTCGCGCAGCCGCAGCACGGTGTCCTCGTCGTCCAGCCCGCCGCCGACACAGATCGCGTCGGCGCCCGCGGCGATCGCGAGGACCGATCCACGCTCGATCCCGTACGTCGAGGAGATCGCCTGCATCTCCATGCCGTCGGTCACGATCAGTCCGTCGTAGCCCAGCTCCTCGCGCAGCAGACCGGTGAGGATCTGCGGGCTCAGCGTCGCCGGGCGGTCGGGGTCGAGCGCGGGAAGCAGAATATGCGCGCTCATCACCGATTTGGAACCCGCCGCGATCGCCGCCCGGAAAGGCACCAGTTCACGGGCGTACAGCGTGTCGAGGCCGACGTCGATGCGCGGCAGCGCGTGGTGCGAGTCGACCGCGGTGTCGCCGTGCCCCGGGAAGTGCTTGGTGCAGGCCGCGACCCCGGCGGCCTGGAGGCCCTCGACGTACGCGGCGGTGTGCCGGGCGACGAGGTGCGGGTCGGCACCGAAGGACCGGACCCCGATGACGGGGTTGTCCGGATTCGAGTTGACGTCGGCGGACGGCGCCCAGTTGAGGTTGACGCCGCACTCGGCGAGCCGGCGGCCGAGCTCCTGCGCGACCGAACGGGTCAGTTCCAGGTCGTCCACGGCGCCGAGCGCCAGGTTGCCGGGGAAGGACGAGCCGTGACGCACCTCCAGCCGGGTGACGTCACCGCCCTCCTCGTCGATCGCGACGAGTACGTCGTCCCGCTCGGCCCGGAGCTGGGCGGTGAGCGCGGCGAGTTGCTCCGGCGTCTCGATGTTGCGGCCGAACAGGCCGACGGAGGACAGTCCTTCGCCGACCCGGCGCAGCAGCCAGTCCGGCGCGGTGGTGCCGCTGAACCCGGGCTGCAGTACGGCGAGGGCGTCGCGCGTGACAGTGTCCGTGGTGGAGGTGAGCGTGGTCATGACGCGGCGTTATCCCTTCACGGCGCCGTCGGTAAGACCGCTGACGGCCTTGCGCTGCAAGTAGATGAAGAGGACCAGGATCGGGATGGCGAAGAGCGAGGAGGCGGCCATGGTCGCTCCCCAGTCGTCACCGAACGCGGTCTGGAACTGGGAGAGCCAGAGCGGCAGGGTCTGGGACTCGATGTCCTTGTTGAGGATGAGGACCAGCGGGAACTCGTTCCAGGCGGTGACGAAACCGAAGAGCGACGTCGCCATCAGGCCGGGACCGAGCAGCGGCAGGATCACCTTCATGAACGCCTGCGGACGGGTGCAGCCGTCGACCATGGCGGACTCCTCCAGCTCCTTGGGCACCGCGGCGACGTAGCCGCGCAGCGTCAGGACGGTGAAGGGCAGGACCATCATCATGTAGAAGAGGGTCAGCGGGACCAGGCTGTTCAGCATGTCCGCATCGCGCACCAGCATGTAGATCGCGATGACCATGACTTCCCACGGTGCCATCTGCGCGATCATGAATGTCAGCAGGATGCCGCGGCGTCCCTTGAAGCGCATGCGCGCCATCGCGAACGACGCCAGCAGTGCGATCACCAGCGAGGCGGCCACGGAGACGATCGTCACCGTGAACGAGTTGCCGACGAGGGTCCAGAAATGGTCCGCCGCGACGGCCTTCCTGAAGTGCTCGAACGTGATGTCCGTCGGGAACCACACCGGGGTGTCGGTGATGATGTCGCCGGTCGGCTTGAAGGCCGTGCTGAACATCCAGTAGACGGGGAAGGCGAAACCCACGAAGAGGACGACAGCCGTCAGGTTGGGCCAGATCCGGCCGAACAGTGAGCGCCTCACAGCTCGTCCTCCTCTTGCTTGAGTACGGTGCGCAGGTAGTAGCCGGTGAGGACCAGCAGGACGATGATCGTCAGGAACGAGATGGCCGCGCCCATGCCGAAGTGCTGGTTGCCGACGCCTTCGACGAACGCGTAGACGGGCAGCGTCTCGGTGAGCCGGTCGGGACCGCCTTCGTTGATCGCGAAGAGCTGCGCGAACGACTTGAAGACCCAGATGATCTCAAGGAAGGTCGTGGCCACCAGGAACGGCTTGAGGAACGGGAACGTCACCGAGGTGAAGCTCTTCCAGGTTCCGGCACCGTCGAGCGAGGCGGCTTCGTACAGCTCCTTGGGGATCGTCGTCGACGCGGCGTACAGGTTGATCGCCACGAACGGTATGGACTGCCAGACGATCACCAGGGTGACCAGTGAGAAGGTGGAGAACTGGCTGCTCAGCCAGTTGTAGTCGGCCATCGAGTGCCAGCCGAGACTGTCGAGCACATAGTTGACGACACCGAACCGCTGGGCGAACAGCCACTGGTAGACCGTGGTCGCCGCGATCATCGGCATGGCCCAGGCGAGCACGAGGCCCAGCATGAGTACCAGGCGCATCTTCTTGCCCAGCCGCGCGAGCAGCAGGCCGACCAGCAGGCCGAGCACCATGATCAGGACGACGTTGGCGGCGGTGAAGACGATCGACCGCTCGACGACCTTCCAGAAATCCGAACCGCCGAGGACTTCCTGGTAGTTGTCGAAGCCGTTCCACTCGGTCAGATGGAGGATCAGCTGACGCGGGTTGAGGTTCTGGAACGACAGCATGCCGTTCTTGACCAGCGGGTAGCCCAGGAGCACCGCCGTGACGAGCAGTGCGGGCAGGAGGAGCAGATAGGGGGCGGAGCCGCCGGTCCGCTTCTTGCTCGATGCGGCAGGGCCGGCAGGAGGGGCGTCATCCTTGCGGACGCCGGCTGCCGGGACCGAGTCCACTTGTTCGGTCTGCACTGACATGCTCGCCATCTCTTCTTGGGCCGTACGGTCGAGTCACGCGGGAGCGCCGGGGGGCGGTCGTCGCCCGCCCCCCGGCGCGTGCGGTCAGCTCGTCTGCGAGAGACGCTTGTTGATCTCCGCCTCGGCCGCCTTGGCGGCGTCGGCCGGGGACTTGCCGTTCAGAACCGCGGTCATGTAGCTCTTGATCGGGTTCGGCGCGTTCTCGACGGCGGCCCACTCGGGGATGAGCGGGGTGGTGCCACCGGCGGCGGCGGCCGGGGCGGCGGCCTCGGCGGCGCCGTTGCCGGTCAGGTTGGAGTTGAGCGACTCCTTGTTCGGGATGACGCCGTTCTCCTTGGCCAGCTGGCCCTCGAACTGGTCGGACAGGGCGAGCTTCAGGAACTCCTTGGCGAGGTCCTGCTTCTTGCTGCCCGCGGCGACCGCGAAGTTCGAGCCACCGAGGAAGACGCCCTCGGGCTTGTCGGCGGTCTCACCCGGGATGGTGAAGTAGCCGATGTCGCCCTCGATCTTCTTGTTGGCGGCGATGGCCGTACCGGCCTCCCAGCCCATGCCGATGAAGGCACCGACGTTGCCCTTGGCGAAGACCTCGGCCTGCTGCGGGGTGGCCTCGTCCTTGTCCTTGGGGGCCTTGGAGTAGGCCTGGTACTTCTTGTAGAGCTCCATGGCCGCGGTGACCTTGGGGTCCGAGAGGTTGGAGACGTACTTGTCGCCTTCCTTCTTCACGAGGTCCGCGCCCTGGCCGATGGTCAGGCCGTCGAAGAAGTACCAGTTCTGGCCGGGCATGTAGAGCGGCTCGGCCTTGCCCTTCTTCTTGATGGCGTCGAGGTCCTTGAAGAACTCGTCCCGCGTCTTCGGGGTGTCCTTGATGCCGGCGTCGGCCCAGACCTTCTTGTTGTAGATGACGACGCGGTTGGCGAAGTACCACGGGGCGGCGTACTGCTTGCCGTCGAAGACCGAGGACTGGTTGAGGGCCTCGACCCAGTCGCCGCCGATCTCGGACTTGAGGTCACTCAGGTCGGAGAGGCCGCCGGTGGCCGCGTACGCCGGGGTCTGGGTGTTGCCGACCTCGAGGACGTCCGGCGGGGTCGACTCGGAGAGGGCCGTCGTGATCTTCTGCTGAATGCCGTCCCACTTCTGGGTCTGGAACTTCAGGGTGGCGCCGGTCTTCTTCTTGAAGGCGGCGGTCAGGTCCTTGGTCCAGCCGGGAGGCGTCGAGCCGTCCATGGCCCAGACGGTCAGCGTCTGACCCTTGTAGCTGTCGGGGCCGGTCTTCTTGCTGCTGCTGTCGGTCTTGTCGTCCGAGCCACAGGCAGTGGCACCGGCCAACAGAGCCACGACGCCAATGGCCGCGATGAGTCCGCGCTTCACGACACCCTCCTCAGGGATGCAAGAGATTCCCCCCACCACCCGAGAACGCCGTCCGTCGCACAATTGCATGCGACGGGTACTGCCCGTGGGGCTGGGACCTGGTCTTTAATGGTTTAGACCAGTACCCGGAGCTTGGCCTAGACCTTTAGGGGTGTCAAGGGTGTATAAGAAGTGCACTCGCGTCCGTTATAGGACCGACACCTGAGGGAGGGCGACGAGCCGTGACCGGACCGTGCCACCATGTGAGCCGCTACGGACGGAGGAGCCGGTGACGGCAGGAACGCAACAGTCGGGGAGGAGGGCCATGGCCGCCAACGGGGGCAGCACGGAGAACGGAACGGCCGCGGGCGCCGGCGTTCGCACCGCGCGCGTGCCGAAGTACTACCGGCTCAAGCGCCACCTCCTCGACATGACGGACACCATGCCGCCCGGCACCCCGGTGCCGCCGGAGCGGACCCTGGCCGCCGAGTTCGACACCTCGCGCACCACCGTCCGCCAGGCGCTCCAGGAACTGGTCGTCGAAGGCCGGCTGGAACGCATCCAGGGCAAGGGCACGTTCGTCGCCAAGCCGAAGGTCTCCCAGGCCCTGCAGCTGACCTCGTACACCGAGGACATGCGCGCCCAGGGGCTGGAGCCGACCTCCCAGCTGCTCGACATCGGGTACGTCACGGCCGACCAGAGCCTCGCCGGGCTGCTCGACATCACCGCCGGCGGCCGGGTGCTGCGGATCGAGCGGCTCCGGCTGGCCAGCGGCGAACCGATGGCCATCGAGACCACCCACCTCTCGGCCAAGCGCTTCCCCGCGCTGCGCCGGTCGCTCGTGAAGTACACCTCTCTCTATACGGCGTTGGCCGAGGTGTACGACGTGCGGCTGGCCGAGGCCGAGGAGACCATCGAGACCTCGCTCGCCACCCCGCGCGAAGCCGGCCTGCTCGGCACGGACGTGGGCCTGCCGATGCTCATGCTGTCCCGCCACTCCCTGGACGGCCACGGCGAACCGGTCGAATGGGTGCGCTCGGTGTACCGCGGCGACCGGTACAAGTTCGTGGCCCGGCTGAAGCGGCCGACCGACTGACTCCACCCGGACCGGCTCCCGACCGAATCGCTCTCCCATACCGGACAGAGCGTCAGGAGTCGGCCCCGGGGCGGCGGCCCTCCGTGTGAATCCGTCACACCGTTGCACGACCGCAATGCGGACAGGGGGTGACGGTGGCCGGAACCCTCGCCTAGATTTCCTGCGCATTACAACAGGTGGTCAGCGAGGGGACGGAGTCACCACATGCCAGACGAAACAGATACGAAACCGCCGGCGATCACGCCCGCGAGAGCGGTGATCGCCCTCTGCCTCGTCGCGCCGTTCGTGGCCATGCTCTGGGTGAGCTCGTACGCAAAGGTCGACCCCGCCTTCATAGGCATTCCGTTCTTCTACTGGTACCAGATGGCCTGGGTGCTGATCTCCACCGCTCTCACGATGACCGCGTACAAGCTGTGGCAGCGTGACCAGCGCGCCCGCAAGGGGGGTGCGTCGGCATGAAGGACGGCGTGAACGGCGTCGCACTCGGCGTCTTCATCTTCTTCTTCCTGGCCGTCACGGTCATCGGCTTCATGGCGGCGCGCTGGCGCAAGGCCGATAACGAGGCCAGCCTCGACGAATGGGGCCTGGGCGGACGGTCGTTCGGTACCTGGGTCACCTGGTTCCTGCTCGGCGGCGACCTCTACACCGCGTACACCTTCGTCGCCGTCCCCGCCGCGATCTACGCGGCAGGAGCGGCCGGGTTCTTCGCGGTCCCGTACACCATCCTCGTGTACCCGCTGATCTTCACCTTCCTGCCGCGGCTGTGGTCGGTCTCGCACAAGCACGGCTACGTCACCACCTCGGACTTCGTCCGCGGGCGCTTCGGCTCCAAGGGTCTGTCGCTGGCGGTCGCCGTCACCGGCATCCTCGCCACGATGCCGTACATCGCCCTCCAGCTCGTCGGCATCCAGGCGGTGCTGGACGTGATGGGCGTCGGCGGCGGCGAGAACACCAACTGGTTCGTCAAGGACCTGCCGCTGCTGATCGCGTTCGCGGTGCTCGCCGCGTACACGTACTCCTCCGGCCTGCGGGCGCCCGCTCTGATCGCGTTCGTCAAGGACGGGCTGATCTACCTCGTCATCGCCGTGGCGATCATCTACATCCCGATCAAGCTGGGCGGCTTCGACGACATCTTCCACGCGGCGAGCGTGAAGTTCTCCGCCGTCAACGAAGCGGCCCACAAACCCGTCGCGGGACTCGCCCCGGGGTCCTCGGGAACCTGGGGGTACGCCACGCTGGCCATCGGCTCGGCGCTCGCGCTCTTCATGTACCCCCACTCGATCACGGCGACGCTCTCCGGGCGCAGCCGTGAGGTGATCCGGCGCAACACCACGATCCTGCCGTTGTACTCGCTGATGCTGGGCCTGCTGGCGCTGCTCGGTTTCATGGCCATCGCCGCCGGGGTCAAGGTGGACAACGGGCAGCTGGCGATCCCGCAGCTGTTCGAGAACATGTTCCCCGACTGGTTCGCGGGAGTGGCGTTCGCCGCCATCGGAATCGGCGCGCTGGTGCCCGCCGCGATCATGTCGATCGCCGCGGCGAACCTCTTCACCCGGAACATCTACAAGGACTTCCTGAAGCCCGACGCGACCCCCGCCCAGGAGACGAAGGTCTCCAAGCTGGTGTCGCTGCTGGTGAAGGTCGGCGCGCTCGCCTTCGTCCTCACCATGGACAAGACGGTCGCGATCAACTTCCAGCTGCTCGGCGGGATCTGGATCCTGCAGACGTTCCCGGCGCTGGTCGGCGGCCTGTTCACCCGGTGGTTCCACCGCTGGGCGCTGCTCGCGGGCTGGGCGGTCGGCATGGTGTACGGGACGCTCGCCGCTTACGGGGTCGCGAGCCCGACCCAGGCGCACTTCGGCGGATCCTCGAAGGACATCCCCGGAATAGGCGAGATCGGCTACATCGGCCTGACGGCGTTCGTGCTGAACGCGGTCGTGACGGTGGTCCTGACGTTCGTCCTGAACGCGGTGAAGGCCCCTGTGGGCATCGACGAGACCTCACCGGCCGACTACACCGCCGACGTCGGCGACCGCGATGTCCTGGTGAAGCTCCCGCCCGCCACGGTGGGCGCACCCGGCGGAGCCCCCAGCGACGCCCCCAGCGGCGCTGTCTGACGGCCGCATCCGCCACGGGTGGTTTCCGGGCCGCCACGTCCCCCTCGGGGAGGCGTGGCGGCCCGTTCCGTTTCCCCACGGCCGGACCCGCGGCCGTCCCCGCCCGCTGCGGCACACGTCCGCGCACGGACCTGTCGATCAGACCCGTCGGCGACGGCCGGCGCCCACCGGATCTATCATCGGCTCGGCTCCGCAGGCTCACCGGAACACGACCGGCATCCCGTTCCGGGCCTCTCGCTGCTCCTATACGGCCTGAGCCACTGAACCGACTCGACACAACATGTGGGGGCTGCCTCATCGGACGGCCCCCACATGTATGCTCGTGCTCGCTGTCGCCGCAGGGAAATCCGGTGCGAATCCGGAACTGTCCCGCAACGGTGTATTCGGTGCGCATATGCGCACCCTGCTAGTCCGAGGACCTGCCGACAGCGCGTCCGGCTCGACCGATCCGGACGCCCAGACGTCCGGGCCTCGCGGATGGGCCGGTGGACGCCGCACACAGTGCTGCCCTCCTTCTGCCGGGCATGCCCGCGCGCGGCTGCCCCGCTCCCGCCGGCCCAGAGCCGAGCGAGGGAGAGCACCACGTGACCATCGCGCCAGCCGATCCGGCTTCAGCCACCGAGTCCGCGGAAACCACGAACGACGGACCCGGGACCGCCCTGCTGCGAACCCTGACCGACCTCACCGTCGATCTGCCCGACACCGACCCCGGCCGTGTCGCCGCCGCCGCGCTGCGCGGCCGCAACGCGGCGTCGGACGAGGCGGAGCTGCGCTCGCTGGCCACCGAGGCAGCCGCGGGCCTGATCGCCGAGGACCCCGCGTACTCCCGGCTCGCCGCCCGTCTCCTCACCCGCACCATCGCGGACGAGGCGGCAGGCCAGGGCGCGGTGTCCTTCTCCGCCTCGGTCGCCACCGGCCACCGCGAGGGTCTGATCGCGGACCGGACCGCCGGGTTCGTCGCGCTCCACGCCGCACGGCTCGACGCGCTGGTCGAGCAGTCGCTCGCCGACGGCGCCGACGACCGGTTCGGCTACTTCGGGCTGCGGACGCTGCACAGCCGCTATCTGCTCCGCCACCCGCTCACCCGTCAGGTCATCGAGACGCCGCAGCACTTCATGCTGCGTGTCGCCGCCGGTCTCGCCGAGGACGACTCGGTGCGCGCACTGGACGAGGTCGCCTCGCTGTACGGGCTGATGAGCCGGCTCGACTACCTGCCGTCCTCACCGACCCTGTTCAACTCCGGAACCCGGCACCCGCAGATGTCCTCCTGCTACCTGCTGGACTCGCCGCTGGACGAGCTCGACTCGATCTACGACCGCTACCACCAGGTGGCGCGGCTCTCCAAGCACGCCGGCGGCATCGGCCTCTCGTACTCCCGGATCCGTGCCCGCGGTTCGCTGATCCGCGGCACCAACGGGCACTCCAACGGCATCGTGCCGTTCCTGAAGACGCTCGACGCCTCGGTCGCCGCGGTGAACCAGGGCGGCCGCCGCAAGGGCGCCGCCGCCGTCTACCTGGAGACGTGGCACGCGGACATCGAGGAGTTCCTGGAACTGCGCGACAACACGGGTGAGGACCAGCGGCGTACGCACAACCTCAACCTGGCGCACTGGATCCCGGACGAGTTCATGCGCCGGGTCGACGCGGACGGCGACTGGTCGCTGTTCTCGCCCGCCGACGTCCCCGAGCTGGTCGACCTGTGGGGCGACGAGTTCGACACCGCCTACCGGGCCGCCGAGGCCGCGGGCCTGGCCCGGAAGTCGATGCCCGCGCGCGAGCTGTACGGCCGCATGATGCGGACGCTCGCACAGACCGGCCAGGGCTGGATGACGTTCAAGGACGCCTCCAACCGGACCGCGAACCAGACCGCCGAGCCGGGCCGCGTCGTCCACTCGTCGAACCTGTGCACCGAGATCCTCGAAGTGACGGACGACGGCGAGACGGCCGTCTGCAACCTCGGTTCGGTCAACCTGGGCTCGTTCGTCGTGGACGGCGGCATCGACTGGGCGCGGCTGGACGCCACCGTCCGTACCGCCGTCACCTTCCTCGACCGGGTCGTCGACATCAACTTCTACCCGACCGAGCAGGCCGGCCGGTCCAATGCCCGCTGGCGGCCCGTGGGGCTGGGCGCGATGGGGCTCCAGGACGTCTTCTTCCAGCTGCGGCTGCCGTTCGACTCCCCCGCGGCCCGCGCGCTCTCCACCAAGATCTCCGAGCGGATCATGCTCGCCGCGTACGAGGCGTCCTGCGACCTCGCCGAGCGGTCCGGTCCGCTGCCCGCCTGGTCGCAGACGCGCGCCGCCCGTGGTGTGCTCCACCCCGACCACTACGACACCGAGCCGGCCTGGCCGGAGCGCTGGGCCGCGCTGCGGGCCCGGATCGCGAAGACCGGTATGCGCAACTCGCTGCTGCTGGCCATCGCGCCGACCGCCACGATCGCCTCGATCGCCGGGGTGTACGAGTGCATCGAGCCGCAGGTCTCCAACCTGTTCAAGCGCGAGACGCTCAGCGGCGAGTTCCTCCAGGTCAACGGCTATCTGGTGGACGAGCTGAAGAAGCTCGGCGTGTGGGACGCGCGCACCCGCGAGGCGCTGCGCGAGGCGAGCGGCTCGGTGCAGGGATTCGCCTGGATCCCCGAGGACGTGCGCGCGCTGTACCGCACGGCGTGGGAGATCCCGCAGCGCGGACTGATCGACATGGCCGCGGCGCGTACGCCGTACCTCGACCAGAGCCAGTCGCTGAACCTGTTCCTGGAGACGCCGACGATCGGCAAGCTCTCCTCGATGTACGCGTACGCCTGGAAACAGGGTCTGAAGACGACGTACTACCTGCGCTCACGGCCGGCCACCCGCATCGCCCGCGCGGCCTCCGGCCGGACGGCGGCCGCCGTTCCCATTCCCGTGCAGCAGGCGCCGGCCGTCGACGCGGACGCCCTTGCCTGCTCTCTCGAAAACCCCGAGTCCTGTGAGGCCTGCCAGTAATGAGCACCACCGAGAAGAACCTGCTCGACCCGGGCTTCGAACTGACCCTGCGGCCCATGCGCTACCCGGACTTCTACGAGCGCTACCGTGACGCGATCAAGAACACGTGGACGGTGGAGGAGGTCGACCTCCACTCCGACGTGGCCGATCTCGCCAAGCTCTCACCCGGCGAGCAGCACATGATCGGCCGGCTCGTCGCCTTCTTCGCGACGGGTGACTCGATCGTCTCGAACAACCTCGTGCTGACGCTGTACAAGCACATCAACTCCCCCGAGGCCCGGCTGTACCTGTCGCGGCAGCTGTTCGAGGAGGCCGTGCACGTCCAGTTCTATCTGACGCTGCTCGACACGTATCTGCCCGACCCGGACGACCGCGCGGCAGCGTTCGACGCGGTCGAGGAGATCCCGTCCATCCGCGAGAAGGCGCAGTTCTGCTTCAAGTGGATGGCCGCCCTGGACGGGCAAGGAGGGGTGGAGAAGATCGAACGGCTGGAGACGAAGGCCGACCGCCGTCGCTTCCTGCTGAACCTGATCTGCTTCGCGGCGTGCATCGAGGGGCTGTTCTTCTACGGCGCGTTCGCATACGTCTACTGGTTCCGCTCGCGCGGCCTGCTGCACGGTCTCGCCACGGGGACCAACTGGGTCTTCCGTGACGAGACGATGCACATGAACTTCGCGTTCGAGGTCGTCGACACCGTCCGCAAGGAGGAGCCCGACCTCTTCGACGACGAACTCCGGCAGCAGGTCACCGACATGCTGAAGGAGGCCGTCGACGCGGAGCTGCAGTTCGGCCGTGACCTGTGCGGCGACGGTCTGCCGGGCATGAACACCGAGTCGATGCGCGAGTACCTGCAGTGCGTCGCCGACCAGCGGCTCGCCCGGCTCGGATTCCCGACGGTCTACGGCTCCGAGAACCCGTTCTCGTTCATGGAGCTGCAGGGCGTCCAGGAGCTGACGAACTTCTTCGAGCGCCGTCCGTCGGCGTACCAGGTGGCGGTGGAGGGCTCGGTCGCGTTCGACGACGACTTCTAGACCCGACGCCGTTCAGTTAAGGGTGGGGGTTGTTCGTCAAGGCTGGTGAACGAGGCAGCGGAGCTGCTGTAGAAGAGGTTTGTCCTCCAAGACATCCTCACTACAGGAGCTCCGCTGTTGGAACAGGCTGCCATAACAGGGCCGGTCGGGATAGCGGCCGGGGTGTTCGCGCCGGGGCATATCGGTGAGTTGACCCGGATCATGCCGTTCGAGATGGTCGACGAGGTGCCGGCGGAGACCCGGGCGCTCGATCGGCGGGTTCGGCTGATGCCGGCCCGGGTCACGGTGTATCTGCTGCTGGCCGGGGCGTTGTTCGCCGAGCTGGGCTACCGGCAGGTCTTTGACCGGTTGTGCGCGGGTCTGGCCGGGCTGTCGCCCGTCAGGCCCAGCGGCAGTGCGTTACGGCAGGCCCGTCAGCGTCTGGGGGCGGCGCCGATGAAGGCGCTGTTCGACCTGGTGCGTGGCCCGGTGGCCACGACGGCGGTTCAGGTGCGGTGGCGTGGGCTGCTGGCCGTGGCGGTCGACGGCACGCTGTTGCCGGTGCCGGACACGCCGGAGAATCTCACGGTGTTCGCCAAACAGCGGTGCAACAGCGGGGCCGGGGGCTATCCGCAGGTCCGGCTGGCGGCTTTGGTGGCCTGCGGGAACCGGTCGGTGATCGGGGCGGTGTTCGGCCCGGCGACCACCGGCGAGCTTCAGTACGCGGGCCGGCTGGCGGGCGATCTGCGTGCCGGGATGCTGCTGCTGGGTGACCGGAATTTCGCCGCCGCCGATCTGCTGAACCGCCTGGCTGCCACCGGCGCCCACCTGCTGGTGCGGTGCAAGTCCGGGAGGAAACTGCCCGCGGTGGCCCGCTTGCGCGACGGCTCGTTCCTGGCCCGGCTCGGAGCACTGACCGTGCGGGTCATCGACGCCGAGATCACCATCGCAACGTCCCGCGGGGTCCGCACCGGTCACTACCGGCTGCTGACCACCCTCACCGACCCCACGACCCACCCGGCCGGTGAACTCGTCCGGCTTTACCACGAGCGCTGGGAGATCGAGACGGCCTACGCCGAGCTGAAGTCCACGATCCTGGGCGGGCGGGTCCTGCGGGCCCGCACCCCGGCCGGCGTCGAGCAGGAGGTCTGGGCACTGCTGACCGCCTACCAGGCGCTGCGGACCGCGATGACCGATGCCACCGACAGCGTCCCGGGCACCGACCCAGACCGGGCCGGCTTCACCGTCGCGCTGGCCGCCGCCCGCGACCAGCTCGTCCTGGCCGCAGGCGTCATCGCCGACACCGTCATCGACCTGGTCGGGGCCATCGACCGCAACGTGCTGACCCAGCTCCTGCCAAAACGGCGGGTCCGCACCAAAGACCGCATCGTCAAACGCGCGATCTCCAAGTACAACGCACGCGGACCCGCCATCGACCGGGCCACCTACGAGGCCACCATCAGCATCAACATGCTCGCAACCGACCCTTGACACCACCCAGCCCCACCTAACTGAACGACGTTGGGGCTAGACCCGCTGGGCTCTCGCCCCGATCCGCAGCTCCCGACGCCACGCGGCCCGCACCGGCCGCGTGGCGTCCGCCGTATCCGGGGGCTGGGCGCGCCGTTCCCGTTCCGCAACGCGCAACTGGCGGTCGATGCGGTGTTCGCGAGCGATGCCGGCCAGCACCGGCGCCAGGAAGAGTGCGAATACAGCCATGGTGCCCAGGTAGTTCAGGAATGTGTTCATGGCTCAACTCTGGACCGGGCGGATCGATCGCGGCAGTGGCAGGACTGTCACGCAGCATCGAATTACTGCCACACTGTCTGCATGCTGAACAATGTCGCGGTGCTGCTGCTCGGCGAGGTGCATCCCTTCGAACTCGGCGTGCTGTCAGAGGTGTTCGGGCTCGACCGCAGTGACGAGGGGCTTCCGGTGCACGACTTCGCGGTGGTCTCCGGCGAGGGGCCGGTGCTGTCGACCCATGCCGGATTCACCGTGTCCACCCCGCACGGTCTCGAACGGCTGGACGAGGCGGATCTGATCGCCGTTCCCGCCGGCACGTCCTTCCGGAGCCAGGACTTCCCGGAGGCGGCACTGGAAGCCCTGCGCAGGGCCGTGGACCGCGGCGCCCGGGTGCTCAGCGTGTGCTCCGGCGCCTTCGTGCTGGGCGAGGCGGGACTTCTGGACGGCCGCCGCTGCACCACCCACTGGCGGTACACGGCCGACCTGGCCCGTCGCTTCCCGCGGGCCGTCATCGAGCCCGACGTGCTGTACGTGGACGAGGGGCAGATCATCACGTCGGCGGGGACCGCCGCCGGGATCGACGCCGCCCTGCACCTGGTGCGCCAGGCCCACGGCCCCGGCGTCGCCAACGCCATCGCGCGGCGCATGGTGGTGCCGCCGCACCGCGACGGCGGCCAGGCGCAGTACGTCGAGCGCCCGTTGCCCCGCACCGCGTGCGACACGGTCGGCGGTACGCTCGCCTGGATGGAGCGCCACCTCGACCAGGAGATGACGGTCGATCAGCTCGCCGCCCAGGCGCACATGTCGCCGCGCACCTTCGCGCGCCGCTTCCAGCAGGAGACGGGCACCACCCCGTACCGCTGGCTGCTGCGCCAGCGGGTTCTGCTGGCCCAGCATCTGCTGGAGACCTCCGATGAAACCATGGACGCGATCGCCGACCGGACCGGTTTCGGGAATGCGGCCGCGCTGCGCCATCAGTTCACCAAGTCTCTTGGCACCACCCCGAATGCTTACCGCCGCACCTTCCGCGGGCCGACCTCCCTCACCGAAGTCGCCTGATCCACAACGACCTTCACCTCCGATCATTCGTCCAACCATTTTCCGCATCCGTCCATGGACCACGAACCCCGTCACCGGCGAAGGTCGGGCGCATGAACATGCGGATGGCAAGACGAAGGACCATCGGGGCCGTGGTGACAGCGCTCGCCGCGGCGCTGCTGCCCTGGCAGAGCGCTGCCGCGCAGACCGGATCGACCGCCGCGGCGCCGCCCGAGGTGCTGCCCACACTGCGCCAATGGCACGGCGGTCAGGGCGAGTTCAGGCTCACCGACCGGGCCAGAATCGTGCTGTCCGGGATCCGCGACAGCCGCACGGCCGCCGACGCGGGCCGTTTCGCGGGCGAGCTGGCCGGCAAGGCTTCGGTGTCGCGGAGCCGCGCCGCCCGCTCCGGCGACATCGTGCTGCGCCAGGATCCTTCCCTGAAGGGCGAGTTGGGCGCGGAGGGCTACCGGCTGGACATCGGCGACCGGCTCACCGTCACCGCGGCGAGCTCCACCGGCGTGTTCTACGGGAGCCGGACCGTTCTGCAACTACTGAACGACGACGGCCGCGCCGCACGTGGTTCGGCGACCGATGTGCCCGCGTACCGCGAGCGCGGCGTCGGGGTCTGCGCCTGCTACATCAACGTGTCGACTCAGTGGTTCGAGCGGCTCATGAAGGACATGGCCTCGCAGAAGCTCAACCAGCTGTGGATCGAGGCCAAGGTCAAGAGCGACACCGACCCTGCCTCGGCGTTCTGGGGCTACTACACCAAGGCGCAGGTCCGCACGCTGGTCGCGACGGCCAGGAAGTACCACATCGAGCTGGTGCCGGAGATCAACTCCCCCGGCCACATGGACCCTTACCTGGAGAACCACCCGGAGCTGCAGCTGCGGGACAAGAACGGTGTCGCCTCCCCGACCCGGCTCGACATCTCCCGGCCCGAGGCACTGGCGTACTACACCTCGATGGTCGACGAGGCGCTGAAGGTCTGGGACAGCCACTCCTGGCACATGGGCGCGGACGAGTACATGATCGGCTCCTCCTATCCCGACTACCCGCAGCTCCAGACCGCGGCAACCGCGAAATTCGGTGCGGCGGCGACCCCGGACGACCTCTTCACCGACTTCATCAACCAGGTCGACGCGCATGTGAAGGCGGACGGCAGGTCGCTGAGGATCTGGAACGACGGGCTGACCGGCCACAACAGTGTGGTCCCGCTGAACCGTGACATCACCGTCGAGCACTGGCTGGGCGGCGGTTCCATCCAGCAGCCGTCCTCGCTGCTGGCCGAGGGCCGGCCGGTGATGAACTCCGCCTACTCGCTCTACCTGATCCGCGGCGGCTTCAAGATGCAGACGCAGAAGCTGTACGAGAGCGGCTGGACGCCGCTGAGCTTCGAGAGCGAGACGCTGACCGAGGGCGCGGCGAACCTCACCGGCGCGAAGATCAGTCTGTGGCCGGACAGTGCGGCGGCCGAGACGGAGAACGAGGTGGAGGCCGAGGCCTTCATGCCGGTGCGCTTCCTGGCGCAGGCCACCTGGGGCGGTCCGAAGCCGAGCCCGACGTACGCCGGTTTCGAGGCCCTCGCCCGGAAGCTCGGTCACGCGCCGGGCTGGGCGAACACCGACCGTGCCCCGCTCGCCGACGGTACCTACCGGCTGACCGCCGGCGCGAAGGTGCTGGCCCCCGCGGCGGACGCGGGCGTGTCCCTGGCCGGGGGCGTTCAGCACGTACGAGCCGTTGGCCTGGGCGACCGCGCGGCCGAGCTGACGGCCGCCGAG
>NZ_JBHVWN010000090.1:0-29382 GCF_042882275.1 Streptomyces sp. NPDC058231
AGGGAGTCATGGCGGAGCCCTGACGACCGACGACAACGCGGCGAGGTGCGGTGCCAGATCCCGCGAGCCCAGCCTGATCCAAACGAAAGGCCCTAGCACCCGCCCGGGGCCGGAATGCGCCCAGGGGCGCCGGCGCGGGCGACGCGGGGTGGTCGTCCTCCGCCGGGCCCTGACAGTCCTCGCGAGGCTCGTACTGCTGGTGCCGGCACCACCGTTGTCCGGGCGGGCCGAGGAAGCATCGGGGTCCAGTCGCACGACCGGTGTGTGACCGTGGCTCGGCTGTCATGACCTGCCGCGGCCGGAGGCGATGGCGCGATCGGTCGGTCCGCCTGCCACCATGACACGCCTCCCCTTCCGGAGCGTGTGGCACCGGATGGTGACAGAGTTCTCCGTGCAGCGGGAGACTCCGCTGCCCCCGATGTCCGAACAATGACGATGGGACAGATCGCATGCCTCTCAAGGGTGAGTACGAACCGAGCCCGCAGCAGTGGGTCCGCGACCAGGTCGAGCTCTTCGAGAGCTCCGGCGGGAAGGAGGGGACCACCATGCGAGACATGCCGGTCATCATCCTGACCACGCGCGGAGCCCGGAGCGGGAAGATCCGCAAGACGCCTCTGATGCGGGTCGAGCACGACGGCACGTACGCCGTGGTCGCCTCGCAGGGCGGCGCTCCCCGGCACCCCGTCTGGTATCACAACATCACGGCCGACCCCCGGGTGGAGCTCCAGGACGGTCCGGTCCGTCAGGACATGAACGCCCGAGAGGCCACCGGTGACGAGAAGGCTGTGTGGTGGGACCGGGCGGTCGAGGCGTTCCCCGACTACGCCGACTACCAGCGCAAGACCGACCGGCAGATTCCCGTCTTCATTCTGGAGCCCGCGCCCGGGAGTCACTGACCCCGGCCGCGGAGGAGGAGCGGGTAAGTAAGGACACTCCGGTAGCCCCGCGGCGAGTGCCGACGCCGTGGAAATGGCCTCCGGTACGGCTCCTGGCCGTCGCGGGCGATTCCGGCACGAGGACCGCACCCCACCGGACGCCTGCGACGGTCGGCCGAGCCGTGCGGGCCGCTCGGGATGCCGCACACCGCCGACGTGTGCCAACGTGGAGGGAGCCTCGGTGCGCCCCCGTCGTGTCGGGCGGGAGGTTCCGATGGATCCGGTCGATGCCCTGCGGAGGATCGCCTTCCTGCTCGAACGTGGCCGGGCGGCCACCTACCGGGTACGGGCGTTCCGCACCGCCGCGGACATCGTCGGCGCGATGGCGGACGACGAGGTCCGTGAACGGGCGGCGGCAGGGGCACTGGAGTCGGTCCGGGGCCTCGGGCCGAAGACGGCACGGGTGATCAGCGAGGCGGTGGCCGACGAGGTGCCTGGCTACCTGCAGCGACTGGAGGAAACCGCGGCTGCTCCGCTCACGGAAGGAGGCGGGAAGTTGCTCGCGGGGCTGCGGGGCGACTGCCATCTGCACTCCGACTGGTCGGACGGTGGGTCCCCGATCGAGGAGATGGGACGGACGGCGAGGGAACTGGGACACGAATGGGCTGTCCTCACCGACCACTCGCCCCGGCTGACCGTGGCGCACGGGCTGTCGCCCGACCGGCTGCGCCGTCAGTTGGACGTCGTGGCCGAACTCAACAAGGGCTGGGCGCCGTTCCGGCTCCTCACCGGCATCGAGTGCGACATTCTCCCGGACGGCTCCCTCGACCAGGAGGACGACCTGCTGGAACAACTCGACGTGGTGGTCGTCTCCGTACACTCCAAGCTGCGGATGGACGCGCACGCCATGACACGCCGGCTGGTGGCGGCCGCGCGCCATCCGCACGCGGATGTGCTGGGGCACTGCACCGGCCGTCTGGTCACCGGCCGGGGACGCGCGGAATCGCAGTTCGACGCGGCCGCGGTCTTCGCCGCATGCGCCGAGGCGGGCACAGCAGTGGAGATCAACAGCCGTCCCGAGCGCCTCGATCCGCCGCGGCGCCTGCTGCGTGAGGCTGTCGACTCCGGTGCGCTGTTCGCGATCGACACGGACGCGCACGCGCCGGGGCAGCTCGACTGGCAGATCTTCGGTTGCGCCCGGGCCGAGGAGTGCGGGGTGCCGATCGAACGGGTCGTCACCGCGTGGCCGGTGGACGAACTGCTGGCCTGGTCGGGACGGTGAGTCCGGCCCGCCCGTGGCGCGGGTGAAGTCGCCCGGGGCACGGATGACTTGCCCGCCCGCGGGGCGGAGCCGGTCCCGTCGTAACCTCGCCCCGAACCGTTACCCCCGGTGGCCGTCCCGCGGCGACCCGTCGCGCGACCGACGACCGATGCCGCCTCCGGCTACCCCCAGGCCGGGGAGTCGTTTTCCTCCTGGCGCCGGTACCGTTCCGCTGCTGCGCATCAGGTCGAAGAAGGTGTCGCCACGCACAACCTCGAACGGATCGGGCAGAGTTCCGACGAGTTCGGCGACGTCGGAAGGCGTCCACTGCCAGGCGTTGACTGCCCCGGCGACGAACAGCGGGGCCGTACCGTCCCAGTGCTGGACGTGCTCCAGGAGCGCGACACGGTAGGACGCGGCATTTCCGCCGGGCGGCATGAAGTTGCCGACGAGCGGCACACCGCCGGGCGCGGAGACGAGCCCACCGAGCTCCCAGGACTGAATGATGCCGCGCACCGGCGTGTGCTCGCGGTAGGAGCGGCCGACCGCGTCGGGGATGGGGATCCAGCCGTCCTGGTCACGGTTGTTGTAGGCGTAGACGAGGTCCATCCCGGTTCTGCGCAGATAACGCCCACTCAGCTCGGTGTAGCGGTCGAGCTCGGCGGCCGGCCAGGCGCCGACATACGTGTAGCCGGCGCCGGACGGCCCGCCGATCAGCAGGTCGTTCTCGGTGGCGGTGTGCTGGTAGTGCGCGAGCAGGGCCGGGCCGATATCGGCGAGCAGCGGGCTGACCGTCCAGTTGAGCGGCACCGAACCGCGCGTCTCGTCGTCCCAGAGTTCACGCATACGACGCTGGCAGTACTGCACGTTGTCGCCCTCGCCGAAGGTGAGGGTCAGATACACCTTCGGACGGAGTCGGGCCTTGGGAACGGTGCGGGGCCGGTTGCGGATGCGAGCGGGGACACCGGAATGGACGGTGGCGTTCATGTAGAAGTCCGCGGGAAGCACCTCGACGCCGTGCCGGGCAGCGAGATCCACCCCGTCCCACTCGCCGGACACGTCGTTGGCGAACCACCCGGCGTAGGGGGTGGTGGGCGCGACGCCGGCGAAGATCTCGGCGAGGAGATCACCGGTCCCACCCGACGGCGGCAGCCAGCAGACCATGGCGCGGGTGGCGACCACGTAGTCACGGAAGTACGGGAACGGCTCGACGCGGTTGGGCTCGGTGTCCGAGGCGGTGACGAGGAACTGGTTCCACAGGTCGACCTCCACCGTGAGCTGCCGGGTGCCGGCGGGCGGCGTGAACCGGTAGGTGAAGGAACCTCCCCCGTCGGCGAAGCGGTTGGCCTCCGCGCCGATCGATGATCCTCCGGCGTCGAACAGGTACAGGGTCTCCTCGGTGCTCCCGGCCTTGAACGACGCGAGCGTGCGTCCGTCGGCCGTCACCGTCATGGACGCGACGGAGGGACCCCAGCCGTCCGCGGTGAAGGAGTCCTGGAAGCGGAGGTAGACGTCGTCCTTGCCGAGCGCGGGCGAGAGGTCGAGGGAGCGCACCTTTCGGTTCGAGGAATCCCGGATCTGCTGGGTCTCCCGTGCCACCTCGTGCCAGACGACACCCGGCACATCGACGCTCATGGTGGGCGGAAGACCTGCGAGCAGCCGCCGCGTGCAGCGCGGGTAGAGGTGGTCGAACTGCCAGCGGTAGACGTCGACGGGGTCGGGGGAGTCACCGAAACGACCGCGCAGATCCTCGACGACGGGCAGGCCGTGTGCCTTGGCGCGCGCCTCGTCGGCGACGACGGCGTCCTCCAGGCCGGCGAGTGTCGTGGCCACGTTGATAGAGGAGGGGACATCGGGGTCGGGGACGATCGCGCCACGCACCCGCTTGCGGTAGGTGGCCACGAGGTCCATCGGGTCGGCGTGGTGGGTCTTGGGGACGTCGATCCCGGTCAGCCAGCGGGCATCGGCCTCTCCGCCGGAGAACGTGAAGTACAGCTCCGGGCGGTGCCGGTTGACGACACCCTGAAGGGTCGTCAGGAGAATCTGGTCGCCGCCGGGGAGATCGCCGACGTCGGCGACATCGAGGCGGAGCGGGCGGCCGAAAGACGGCAGCAGGCGACTGGGCACGCCCTCCGCCCGGGCGGCGGACGGCTGTCCGAGCCCCCATAAGCCGGCTGCTGCTGCCGCACCGTTGACGCGCAGGAACGTTCGTCGGGACACCATGTTCGATCACCGTTTCCGCTCGATGGCTCCGACAGCGATGCCGGAGAACGGGCGTCGTGTCTGGCGACCCGCGGGGGCGATCCAAGGGTTCCGGCCCGTTCTGACAACGTTGTCATCTCTGGATGCAGTCCAGAAGTTACCGGCGGCCGCGCCGCGCCGTCAACGGAACGGGCGGCTGCTGCGCCCGCTCGCCCGCAGGCTCGGCACGCCGTCCTCGATGTGCGGCCGCAGCACCGTGAACCGGTACGCACCCAGGGTGCGTCGCCCCTCGGCTCGTCGAGCCCGGCACCGGGCCGTGTGTCATGGCAGGGATCGGGTCAGCCATACCAGTTCGCCACGGTCATCTGTCGAGACGCGGTCGCGCTCGAACCCGAGCTTTTCGAGGACCCGGAACGACGGCGCATTCCAGGGACGCACCGTCGCCCGAAGCCGTTTGCGTCCGGTCGCGATCGCCGCGTCGAGCACCGCGGACGCCGCCTCGGTGGCATAGCCCTGCCCGTGTACGCGCCGGAACAACTCGTAGGCAATCTCTGGTTCGTCAACGGAAGCTCGACCGACAGTGAGTCCGCAGTACCCGATGAAGTCGCCCACATCGCGACGGATGACGGCCAGCAGGGCAATCCCTGTCAGTGCCGACGCAGCCCGCTGATCCGCGATCATTCGCCGGTTGTGTTCGATCGAGGGCATGCCGCCGCCCCGTTCGGCGACGAGCACGCGATGGGCGTCGACATCGGATTCGGTCCAATGGCGCAATTCCAGCCGAGCGGTTGCGAGCAGGTGCGGCATCGGCGTATACGGCATGGCAGCACTCCAAGGGCTGTCCCGTCATCCCCGGTGGATGAGCGTACGGCGTCGGATGCGATGCATCGTAAGGCGGAGGGGCGTCCTCGTACTGGGCCTGTGCGGGCGGTCGGACAACGCGGCGAGGTGCCGTAGCTGTCGTCGCGCGCCCGTCAGGGATGACGGGACAGCCCTTGGGACGCCGCCCGAACCGCGTCGGAGGCGGTCATGCGAGACGGACGGGTGTGATCCGTCCAGGTGCCGGGGCGGCCGCACCCCAGGTCGGCACCGGAGGATCTCAGCCTCCCACCGGGGTGTTGAGGAGTGCCAGGCCGAGGGGGGTGAGGCTGTGCAGCACCGAGTTCCGGTGGCGGAGGGAGCGGATCAGCCCGGCCTCGCGAAGCACGGTCGCGTGCTCGCTGGCGCTCGCGAGCGCGATACCCGCGCGAGCCGCCAACTCCTTGGTGGAACAGCCGTGGTGTTCCGCGATGGTGGTCAGTACCACGGTGCGCGTGCGACCCAGCAGTGTGGACACACGGGGGGAGCGCGCGTGGCCGGACACGGCAGCAGGGGTGGTGAGTTCACGCGGGCGCCGGTCCTGGCAGGCGGGATAGCTCACCGAGACGGGCCTGCCGTCGGTGACGACGGCGCGGGTGCAGAACATCGACGGAATGAGCAGGAAGCCCTCCCCTTCCAGATAGAGGTCGCGATCGGCTCCGTTGATCATCCGGATTTCCAGCACCGGCGCTTTCCACTGCATCCACCGAGGATTGGTCTGCGTCAGCAGCTGCTCGACACCGCCGTCGAGCAGGTGCTGCATGCGCAGGGTCCGGTCGGCCGCCAGGTGCTCCGTGAACTGGGTCCAGTACGGGGCGAGCAGGCTTGCGTGGAGATGGCCGAGCCCTGTGCACAGCTCGGCGAAGAGCGACGCGTCGTCCGCCAGCCGGCGGGTCCACGCGGGCAGCGAAGGATGATGGTGTGCCGCTTCGCGCAGACTTGTCCTGACCCGTTCGCGAGGTGTACCGCGTACCAGATCCAGGAGCTCCTCGACGGCACCGGCCTTTGCGGGGCTGAGAAATCCCGGTGAGGGCCCCACCGCGGGCATGAGGGCCAGGACCATGCGGGCTTGGCCGGACAGCTGTGCGCGGACCCGGCGCCGCCAGTCGTCGAGCCGGGCAGGCTCGCTGCGGCTCTGCACGGCTCGCGCCGCAAGTTCCAGTTCGTGCAGGGGCATCGGCGCCTCGGCCACACGTGTCCGGGCCAGATCCTGAATCGTGAAATGTATGCGGTAGACCATGACAGCCTGAGCGGTTCCTTCCGGAATGTCGTTCTTCGGGTCAGGCCGAATCACGTCGAGATCGTATCGACCGAAGGGGAAGCTGTGCCCACCGGCCGCGTCCGTCCCCGGTGATGCGCGGGGAACGGGCGTGGCGGAACGTCCGGCGCGCGCCGCGAGTGCGCGTCAGGTCGACGAACCGCGGGCGTGCGACGTGTGCGCTGCCGCGGTGCCCGCAGTTGTCCGCATGTCGCAGCTGCGCCGTGCCCGACTGCGGCACCCCGTAGGGCTGGACGGGAACCAGAGCGTTCCCCCAGCAGTACTGACCCCGCAAAGCATGGAGAAATTCACATTGCCTTCCATATCCTCCCGAAGAACGAGGCTGACGGCGCTCGGCATCGCTGCGGTACTGCTGCCCCTCTCGGTCACGACATCCGCAGGCGCACAGCCCCCACCGAGAGCAGAGGGCACGGCCCCGGCCGGTGCGTTCGGCCCGGCTGCCGCTGCGGCACAGGCCGGGCCCCGTACCGTCACCCTGATCACCGGCGACAAGGTGGTTGTCACGCCCGGTGGTGCAGGCGCCGGCACCGCTTCGGTGTCCGGCCCGCACGGTGAGCCCATCGCCGCCTACACCAGCACGGTCGGCAAGGACCTGTACGTGTACCCCGAGTCGGCCTCGCCGTATGTCTCCGCCGGGATCCTGGACAAGGAACTCTTCAACGTCACCCAGCTGGTGTCCTACGGCTACGACGACGCCCGGATGAACCGGCTGCCGCTCATCGTCACCTACACAGGCGCCGCCGCCCGCGCACGGACCGCCCCGCGGGGCGCGTCCCGGGTCCGCGGCTTCTCCAGCATCAACGGTGCGGCCCTCGCCGAGGACCACCGCACGGCTCCCGAGTTCTGGTCGGCGGTCACCTCGGGGGTGAGCGCGGCCGCGGTGGCCCGCAGCAGTGCGCTCCTGGCCTCGCCGGCGCCCAGGCCCGCCCTGGCCGGCGGCATCTCCAAGATCTGGCTGGACGGCAAGGCCAAGGCGACCCTCGCGGACTCGACCGCGCAGATCGGCGCACCCGAGGTGTGGTCCGGCGGCAACACCGGCAAGGGCGTGGACGTCGCGGTACTGGACACCGGTATCGACGCCGGGCACCCCGACCTGGTCGGCCAGGTCGCCGAGGCGAGCAGTTTCGTGCCCGAGTCGGGTCCCGGAGACGGCCCTCTCGGCCATGCGGCTTCGGACACGGACGTAGTCGACCGGCTCGGACACG
Source organism: Streptomyces sp. NPDC058231 (assembly GCF_042882275.1). Taxonomy (NCBI): domain Bacteria; kingdom Bacillati; phylum Actinomycetota; class Actinomycetes; order Kitasatosporales; family Streptomycetaceae; genus Streptomyces; species Streptomyces sp. NPDC058231. The sequence goes on from NZ_JBHVWN010000090.1 coordinate 7,681, forward strand.
GCACCCACGTGGCCTCCACCGTCGCGGGTACCGGTGCCGCCTCCGACGGCAAGGAGAAAGGCGTCGCCCCCGGCGCCAGGCTGCACGTGGGCAAGGTCCTGGGCGACGACGGCGCAGGACAGACCTCCTGGATCCTGGCGGGCATGGAGTGGGCCGCCCGGGACGCGCATGCCAAGGTCATCAGCATGAGCCTGGGCTCGTCCCCGACCGACGGATCGGACCCGCTCAGCCAGGCCGTCAACGCGCTCAGTGCCGAGACGGGCACACTGTTCACCGTCGCGGCGGGCAACTGGGGTCCGGACGCCAAGTCGATCGGTGCGCCCGGCGCCGCGGACGCGGCACTGACCGTCGGTGCCGTGGACGGCGACGACCGGCTCGCCCCCTTCTCCAGCCGCGGTCCCCGCTGGCTCGACGGCATGGTCAAGCCGGAGATCACCGCGCCCGGCGTCGGCATCGTCGCCGCCAACTCACGGTACGCCGGTGGCACCGGGGAGTATGTGGCGATGAGCGGCACGTCGATGGCGACGCCCCATGTCGCCGGAGCGGCCGCGCTGCTGGCCGCCGAACATCAGGACTGGACCGGTCAGCAGCTGAAGGACGCACTGGTCAGCACCTCGAAGGCCACCCCGGCCTACACCGCATTCCAGGCCGGCGCCGGCCGCGTCGACATCGCGGCGGCAGCCAGGGCATCCGTGTACGCCACCGGCACGGTCGACCTGGGCGAGCACGCCTGGCCCGCCGACCCCGGCGCGACCGTGACCGAGCCGGTCACCTACACCAACACCGGCAACACCCCGGTCACGCTGAACCTCACGGTGTCGGCGCCGAAGGCTCCGGCCGGCCTCTTCGCCCTGTCGAAGCGCTCGGTCACCGTCCCCGCACACGGCACCGCCACCGCCACCGTGTCCGCCGACGTCGACAAGGCGGCCCGCGGAACCACCTACGACGCGCGTGTCGACGCCGTGTCGGCGGGTACCCGCCTGGCCCACACCGCGGTCGGCTTCACCACCGCCAACCAGACGTTCGAGCTCACGATCGTGCCGAAGGACCGGTCGGGCGCGGAGTACAGGGGCCCCGCGGTCGTCATGGGGGCATCCGGTGAGGACTCCGACCCCCTTGTGAACAACTGGGCGATCAACTTCATCCTGGAGTCGCCCGGCACGATGACCCTCGAACTGCCGGCCGGTACCTGGTCGCTGGCCGAGTGGATGCAGGTCGAAGGTGCTCATGGTCCGCAGTCCCGCGGACACGCCCTGCTCGCCGCGCCGCAGATCGAGCTCGACCGCGACAGGACTGTCGTGCTCGACGCCCGCAAGGCTCGCGAGATGAGACTGCGGACGCCCCGGGAGTCCGAGACGACCGCGGTGCGCGTGGACTACACGCGGACGTTCCCCGGTGTGACCACGCAGAGCACGAGTTTCACCATGCCGCGCTCGGACGACAGCGTCTGGGCGCAGCCGACCGCGAAGGTGACCGAGGGAACCTTCGGCGTCCGTACCCGGTGGCGCAATGAGCAGCCGGCCATGAAGATCTCCTCCGGCCGCGACTCGTTCGACAACCTGCTGGTGCGGCGCGGGACCCGACCCCTGTCCAAGGGGTCGCACCGGATGAGGCCGGTGTACGTGGGACAGGGCGCCGCCGCGGACTACGAGGGCCGCGACGTCCACGGCAAGGCCGTCGTGGCCGACCGCAACGAGGATGTTCCGCCGGCCGACCAGGCCGCCGCCGCGGCGGGAGCCGGAGCCGATCTGCTGCTCGTCGTCAACGACCGCCCGGGCCGCCTGGAACCGCTGGCCTTCGGCAGCATCACGCCACTGACCATCGCGACGCTCGACCGCGAGCAGGGCCGACGCCTGATCGCCCGGGCAGTCGGGGCCGGACGACCTCTGGATGTGTACTCCGACCCGACCACGGAATATCTGTACGACGTGGTGCGCACGTACCGCAACGAGATCACGGCGGACCTCACCTACCGTCCCCGCACCGACGACCTCGCCCGCATCGACATGTCCTTCCGCAACTACCGTCCCGCCCAGGCTTCCGACTACCGCTTCGATGTGTGGGCCGAGAACGACTGGTGGGCCCTGGGCACCGAACTCCCGGGCCAGGCCCAGGGCGACCGCATCGACTACGTCTCCGCCGACGTGCGGTGGCGGCAGACCGCGACAGTGACCGGTGAGACCCGGATCGTCGCCGCGGACAAGCACTACGCGGCGGGCAGCCGCACCTCGGAGAAGTGGTTCTCCCCGATCCAGCGGCCGCGCATCTCGTACGACGGCACGTACGTGTCCCGCCAGGCCGACGCGATGTGGGCGTTCATCCCCGGATGGGGCGACGCGGGCGCCGACCGCGAGAGCTTCGTCGTCAACCCCGACGTCCGGACGAGCACCTCCATCTACCAGGGCGACACCCTGCTCGCCCAGGCGCCCACCTACTACACGGCGGTGACGGGCCTGAAGCCCGGGCGGCTCCCCTACCGGATCGTCTCGGACAACTCACGCGGCACGTGGACCAGCCCCTACTCCACCACCACGCGCACCGTCTGGTCCTTCACCTCCGGGGCGACCGCTTCGCACTCCGACAACCGGCCCTTGCCGCTGGTCCAGCTCGATTACGACGTCGACACGGACTTCTCGGGCAGGGCCCACCGCGACGCACAGTTCACCGTCAGGCCGGCCAGACCCGGCGAGTTCCCGACCACGTACGAGGAGCTGCCGCCGGCCCGCTTCCGGAACGTCACCCTGCAACTGTCGTACGACGACGGCGCCACCTGGCACCGGGCGTCGCTGGCGCGAACCCGTGACGGACACGGCTGGCGCACCCGGCTCGATGCCCCCAGGAGCGCCCGCTTCGTGACTGTGCGGGCATCCGCCCGGGACATCGAGGGCAACGCTGTGACGCAGTCCATCACCCGGGCCTTCGGCCTGAAGTGACCGTGGCACGACACCGCTGAGAACGGAACACGACTGCAGGGGGCGGGGCCGGCACCACGGTCCTGCCCCCTGCGGTGTGACACCACCCGGCGGCGCGGGAAGGTGTGTTCGCGTCCCGGGGCGGCAGAGATCCGGTTCGGGGGGTGCGGGCCGGGAGAGACGGCGGACGCCTGGTGGGAGTAGTTGTCGCGCTATCCATGGACTGATATTCGATCGTGTCGTGTGTGTCCGAATTTCGGGGTGTTGTGGTTGTTACTTGATCGGCGTGCCGCCGTTCGGGTGGCTCGTGGGTGGCGGGGTGGGGTGTGCGGGGGGTCGGAAACGGCTTGCTGCCGGTTGTGGGGTGGATGCGTGTATTTGGCATGGGATGTCAGGGTCGCGTCGGTGTGGGTCGGGTGACCGGTGCAATCGCGCGTTACGGAAATGTCCGCATTCAGTAACGTGAACCGGGGCTTCCGTCTGGGCTGGGGGAGATGCTCCAAGCTGTGGTTCTCGGCCTCGGTGGCCGGGACCCGCACCGCGCAGCATGGCCCGTGATCTGGGTCTGGGCGCCCTTTACTTGAGGAGATGTCAATGTCTGCTTCTCGTACCGTCCGTCGTATTGCCGCTACCGCTCTCGCGGCCGGTTCCGTCGTCGCGGTGGTGGCGATGCCGGCTGCTGCCGACGACGGACACGGTGGGCACGGCCGCCCCGGTCACTCGTATGCGCAGGTGGTGCTCGGCAAGGTCCAGTACGACAGTCCCGGTCGTGACGACCGTTCGAACCGTTCGCTGAACGGTGAGTGGGTGGAGGTCACCAACACCGGGCGCAGCACGGTGAACCTGCACGGGTGGACGCTGTCGAACCGGGACGGCAGCCGTTACCGCTTCGATCTGCGTCTGCCGGGCCGTGCGACGGTCCGTGTCCACACCGGCCAGGGCCGCGACACCCGTCGCGACGTCTTCCAGGACCGCCGCACCGCGGTCTGGGGCAACTACGCGGACAAGGCCACCCTGCGCGACAACCGCGGCCGCACGGTCGACACCCGCTCCTGGGGCAACCACCGCTGACCCACACCCCGACCGGCCCCGCCACTGACACCGGGCGGACACCGTGACCCGGCGTGCCACCACCCCCACCACGGTGGTGGCACGCCTTCGTCATGTCCGGTCCCCGCCACGCGAAGGTGTCGACGCGTGGGGACCTCTGCGTGCGTCCGACATCCACATCACCCGGTCACCGACCGGCGGGCCGCGTTCTCAGCCGGCGATCAGAGGCGGCACCACCGGCGTCTCGTGCGCGTTGTCGATGTCCTCCTGGGTCAGGCGGAACTCGACCGGGTACGCCTCGCGGCGGGTTCGGCGCTCGGGCTCGGTGGTGCGCCACATGTAGAGGCAGCGCGCGCACTGCAGGACGTCCCAGACGCCGGGGACCGGCGACGTGGTGATGGTCTCGATGGTGCCATGGGCACAACGGGGGCAGATCATGGGTGAGTTCCTCCGGACGGCAGCGGGAGAGGGCGTACGGGTCAGCGGGCGGCGATCAGGGACCGAAGCCGGTCGACCCACTCGGCGGTCTCCGGCAGATCCTTCGCCGGAGTGCTGAAATTGCCACGGACGTCGGGGGCCACCGGCGTGGTGGCATCGATGATCATCTTGCTGGTGATGCCGGCCGGGGAGGCGGCCGGCGCGAGCTCCACCACCGACAGATTCGGGATGATGACCACGTCCTGAGCCGGGTCGACCTTGGACGACATCGCCCACATCACCTGAGGCAGATCGAAGGGATCCACGTCCTCGTCGACGAGGATCACCTGGGTGACGTAGCCCAGTCCGTGATGGGTCGTCATCGCCCGCATGCCGACCGCCTTGGCGAATCCGCCGTAACGCTTGGCGGTGGAGATGATCACGGCGAGGCCGTGCGTGTACATCGCGTTGACCGCCCGTACCTCGGGGAACTCCGCGCGCAGCTCCTTCAGCAGTGGCACACAGGTGTTGGGCCCGACCAGATAGTCCACCTCGGTCCAGGGCATGCCCAGGTAGAGGGACTCGAATACGGGGGCGGTGCGGTACGAGACCCGGTCCACCCGGATCACCGGCATCCGGCGGCCGCCGGAGTAGTGGCCGGTGAACTCGCCGAAGGGGCCCTCGATCTGCCGCTTGCGGCTCTCGATCACGCCCTCGATGACCACCTCCGAGCCCCAGGGCACATCGAACCCGGTGAGCGGGGCGGTGGCTATGGGCGCGGGGGCACCGCGCAGCGCACCGGCCATCTCGTATTCGGACTCGTCGTACCCCATGGGCATGCCGGCCACGATCGTCATCACCGGATCGTTGCCCAGGGTGATGGCGATCGGAAGGTCCTCGCCACGCTCCTCCGCCTTGCGCAGGTGGTGAGCGATGTCGTGCATCGGAACGGGCTGGATGGCGAGCCGGTCGCGGCCGATCACCTGGATCCGGTACGTGCCGACGTTCTGCTTGCCGAAGTGGTCCGGGTCCTCCGGGTCACGGGAGACGACGGCGGCCTTGTCCAGGTAGAAACCGCCGTCCCCGTCGTTGAGACGGAACAGGGGCAGCACCGAGAACAGATCGACGTCCGAGCCCGCCATGCTGTTCTCCTGCCAGGGCGCGTCCGCGCGACGCTCGGGGGGCACGGGGTAGGCGTCCCAGCGCCGCGCGAACTCCTCGACCTGGTCCTTGACGGAGGTGTTCGCGGGCAGACCCAGGGCCAGGGCGTGATTGCGCCACGAACCGTGGACGTTCAGGGCGATCCGGGCGTCGGTGAAGCCCTTCACGTTGTCGAAGTACAACGCGGGGGAGCCCTCGCCGATCCGGCCGGCCGCGTTGGCCGCGGCGGCCAGGTCGGGCTCCGGCAGCACCGGTTCGGTGATCCGCAGCAACTGCCCTTCCTGGTCGAGGGTGTCGAGGAAGCTGCGAAGGTCGTCGTACGCCATGGTTGCTCTCTTTCTCGGGCGGCGCTCGTTCTCGGAAGGCGCAGGAGGCCCAGGGGGTTCTGGAGGCACAGGAGGGGGTTCAGGCGGCAGGGCGGGAGGCGGCGCGAGCGGCGCGCATGCCCTGCCAGCGCCTGGCGGCAGGCGCGGGGAGCTCGAACTGGTCGAGAACACGGGTGGTGATGTGATCGACGATGTCGTCGACGGTCTCGGGGTGGTTGTAGAACGCCGGCATCGGCGGCACGATCTGCACGCCCTTGCGGGCGAGGTCCAGCATGTTCTCCAGATGGATCTCGCTCAGCGGCGTCTCACGCGGTACCAGGACGAGCTTGCGGCGCTCCTTGAGCACCACGTCGGCGGCCCGGCCCACGAGCCCGTCGGCGTATCCCGCGCGGATACCGGCCAGCGTCTTCATGGAGCAGGGGGCGACCACCATGCCGTCCGTCCTGAACGAACCGGAGGAGATGGTCGCACCCTGGTCCTCCGGGTTGTGCACGACATCGGCGAGCCCCGCCACCTCCGCGGCACTGCGCCCGGTCTCGAGCTCGATCGTGGTCCTCGCCCAGCGGCTCAGTACGAGGTGGGTCTCCACCTCGGGCAGCTCGGCGAGGTTCTCCAGCAAACGCACACCGAGGACGGCACCGGTCGCCCCGGTCATCCCCACGATCAGTCGCACGCCGTTCAGCTCCTTCTTGTCGGCCCTGCTCACGACCGTAGGAGGCGACTGAGGGCGGCCGACGGTAGCCTGAGGACCGACCATGGGAAAAAACGGACAGGACTCCATCACCGATGTCCCGTACCGGCCGTCCCTGGGAGCCCCCATCGGGATGGACATCGTCGATTTCGCCGAACTGCGGGCCCGCGGCCGGCGCCGGGCGATCGACCTGTCGACTCCGCAGCGCCCGACCTTCCACCACCTGATCCACGTCTCCTCGGGGTCACTGCGGCACACCGTCGACTTCACCGGTCACACCGTGCCCGCCGGCGGCTGGCTGTGGATCCGCCCGCGCCAGGTGCACCGCTACGACCTCCGCGATCTGGTCACCGCGCGCGGCGCGATCGTCATCTGGCAGCCGGGGTTCGTCACCATCGACCCCGACCCGCCGTACGACCAGTCCCCGGTGGTGCCGACGGCGCCGCACGCGCGGGCGGCGCAACTTGCCCTGCGCCACCTGGCACACGAGTACGCGGACCTGGCGTCCGTCCCCCTCGACGTGCACATCGAGACCCTGCGCCTGCTCCTGTCGGTCCTTCTGCTCCGCCTCGCCCACGCCGGCCCCGGCCCGTCGTCGCCCGCCGGAACGGGGAGCACCTTCCGTAGCTTCCGGGCCGCTGTCGAACGCGACTTCTCCCGTACGCACCGGGTCGGTGACTACGCGGCCGCGCTCGGATACAGCGTGCGGTCCCTCACCCGGGCCGCCCAGGCCGCCACGGGCTCCTCCGCCAAGCAGTATCTCGACGCCCGCATCCTGCTGGAGGCCAAGCGGCTCCTGGTGCACACCGACGCGCCCTCCGCCGAGATCGCCGACCGGCTGGGATTCGCCGCCCCCACGGATTTCACCAAGTTCTTCCGCACCCGCGACGGCCGGACACCGCTCGAGTTCCGTGGCGTGGCCCGGGGTACGGGCGGTCCGGGCGGGTACGGGTGACCATGCGACGGCGCAGGGCATGAGGCTCGGCCCGCAGCCGTACGCTCAGACGGCGGGCCGAGCGGGGCCACCGACGTCTTCGGCAGTCTCCGGGCGGCGTACGGCGAGTGCCGAGATGTCGTCGTTGAGCTTTCCCCCGCTGTAACGGAGGAGCTCCCGGTGGAGCCGGTCGAGCAATGCGCCGGGACCCTCCGGGGCCTGCCCCCGCATCCAGTCGGGCAGCGGGAAGAACGCGCCGGTGCGGTCGCGCGTCTCCGTGATGCCGTCGGTGTAGAACAGCAGCTGGTCGCCCGGGGCGAAGGCCACGGTCTCGACGTTGTACTGGTCCCCGAGCAGCACCGCGAGGTTGAGGGGCGGCGAGGGGGTGGAGGGGTCGAGTACGCGGATCTCCCCGTGGTGCATGAGCAGCGGTGGGGGATGCCCGCAGTTGAGGAGCCTGACGTGTCCGGCACCGCGGGGGATCTCGGCGAGAAGGGCGGTGGCGAAGCGCTCCGGCAGATCCTGGGCGGGAAACGCGGCGCTGTGCCGTGTGGTGCTGGTCTCCAGACGGTGGATGACGCCCCTCAGGTCGGGCTCGTCGTATGCGGCCTCCCGGAAGGAGCTGACCACTGCCGAGGCCGCCCCCACGGCGGACAGGCCCTTGCCGCGTACATCGCCGATGAGGAGCCGTACCCCGTACGGTGTGTCGGCCGCCTCGTAGAAGTCGCCACCGATCCGTGCCTGCGCCTGGGCGGCCAGATACAGCGACTCGATCTCGACGTCCCCGATGTTGCGGGGCAGGGGGCGCAGCAGCACCTTCTGGGCCGTGTCGGCGACGAGCCGGATGTGGAAGAGCGCCTCCTCCCGCTGGATCCGGACGTGGCTCGAGTACGCGGCCGCCGCGGTGACCGCGACGATCGCAGCTCCCGTGTACGCCGTGCCCAGGTCGGCGTAGACCAGATCGAGACCGACCATGATCGCCAGACAGAACGCCCCCAGCAGCGCGGTCGGGAGCACGGGCCAGATGGAGGCCGCGAGTGCCGGGGCAGCGGGCAGGAGACGGCTGAAGGCGACCTCACGCGGTGTGGTGAACGCCAGGCAGGTGATGAGGGCGGTCAGGATCACCGGCGACAGCAGCGCGGATTCCCACGGGCCGCGGTAGCGAGGAGTACGGCGTCGCAACCCTTGAAACGTGATCACAAAATGCAGCATATCGGTGCAAAGGCAGACCTCATCCTTGATGGGGAAGGTTCAACGGGTCGGTCTGCGGCCGGTCGCCGTGCGGGCCGTGCCACCGGGGCGGTCGGCGCGCCTCTCCTCGATTCCACGCGCCCTCCGGGTCGGGCGTCTGCCGGTCACAGCGCTAGGGAAGGAGTTGTTCGGCCCAGATGGTCTTGCCTGCGCCGGTGTGCCGCGTTCCCCAGCGTTCGGTCAGCTGGGCGACCAGCATGAGGCCCCGTCCGCCCTCGTCGAAGATGCGGGCGCGACGCAGGTGCGGCGCGGTGCTGCTGGCGTCGGAGACCTCGCAGATCAGTGTCCGTTCCTTGATCAACCGTAGCTGAACGGGCGCGGCGGCGTACCGGATCGCGTTGGTCACCAGCTCGCTGACGACGAGTTCGGTGACGTAGGCCAGGTCATCGAGCCCCCAGGCGTGGAGTTGGTCGCTTGCCTGGGAGCGGGCGTCGGCCACGATCGCCGGATCGGCCGGAAGGTCCCAGACGGCGACGTGCCCGCTGTCCAGCGCACGGGTCCGGGCGACGAGCAGTGCCACGTCATCGGCGGCGGACCGTTCGGCGAGCAGGGCACCGAGCACTCGGTCGCAGGTGGTCTCCAGCGAGGGGGCCACATCCGCGAGGGCGAGGCGCAGCGCCTGCAGCCCGGCGTTGACGTCGCCCGATTCCGCCTCCACCAGCCCGTCGGTGTAGAGCGCCAGGATGCTGCCTTCCGGCAACTCGCGTTCCACGGACTCGAACGGCAGCCCGCCCAGGCCGAGCGGCGGGCCGGTGGGCAGTTCGAGGAAGTCCACCTTGCCGTCGGGGGTCACCAGGGCGGGCCAGAGGTGGCCGGCACTGGCGAGCGAGCATCTGCGGGAGATGGGGTCGTAGACCGCGTACAGGCAGGTGGCTCCGAATTCCCCGAAGGGTGCGTCGGCCCGGGCCTCGGGCCCGGTTCTGATCCGGACGACCAGGTCGTCCAGGTGCGCGAGCAGCTCGTCCGGGGGCAGGTCGACGTCGGCGAGGGCGCGTACGGCGGTGCGAAGGCGTCCCATGGCGGCGGAGGCGTGGATGCCGTGGCCGACCACATCGCCGACGACGAGGGCGACGCGGGCGCCGGAGAGCGGGATCACGTCGAACCAGTCACCTCCGACACCGACCGCCGAGTCCGCGGGCAGGTAGCGGCTGGCCACGTCGACAGCGGCCTGTTCGGGAACCCCTTGCGGCAGCAGGCTGTGCTGGAGAGCCAGAGTCATGGCGTGTTCGCGGGTGTAGCGGCGGGCGTTGTCCAGGCAGACCGCGGCCCGGGCCGCGAGTTCCTCGGCGATCTGCAGGTCCTCCTGCCCGTACGGCATGGCTGACGGATCCAGGCGGGCGAAGAGCACGACCCCGAGGTTGGTCCCGCGGCCTCGCAGCGGCACCGTCATGATCGAGTGCGCCTGGTACCGGTTCATCCAGGCGACCCGGGCGGGGTCGTGGGCCAGCCATCGGGTGATCTCGGGATCGCCGGCCTGGTGCACGGTTCCGCGGCCCGTGGCCAGGCAACGGGCGACCGGGGAGAACTCCGGGTAGTGGGACAACTCACCGACCGCGAAGACTGTCTCCACGTCGGGGCTCGCGGCCGTCCGCCGCAGCTGCAGGGGGCCGTCGACCGGCACCGGCGGTGGCTCGTCGCCGTGCAGCACGGCGTCGAGAAGATCGACCGAGACGAAGTCCGCGAGGGCGGGTACGGCCACATCGGCCAGTTCCTGGGCGGTGCGGGCCATGTCCAGGCTGCTTCCGATGCGCTTGCTGGCCTCGTCGAGCAGGGCCAGACGTGTGCGCGCCGCGTACTGCTCGGAGAAGTCGAGAGCGGCCAACTGCACGCCGTGGACCACCCCGAGAGCGTCCTTGAGCGGGGTGAAGTGGATGATCCAGGCGTGCGCCTGGGGCTCTCCCGGCACTTTGACGAAGTTCTCGATGTGCTCGGGTTCGCCGGTCAGCAGCACCCGGTCGACGGACTGCTCGGGGGCCCGGAAGGCGGTATGCGGCATGTGCTCCGTGATCCGGAGGCCGCGAAGCTCCTCCTCCGAGGCGGCCAGCTGCTCGCTCATGGGTCTGTTGACCCGCAGGAACCGGCCCTCGGTGTCGTAGATCGCCAGGGCGAACGGGGACTGGTCGTACGACCAGCGGAACAGCTGGTCCGTGTCGGGGGCCGACTCGTCCTCCTGAGCCCGGGTCCCCTCCAGCAGCCAGCAGGCTCGCCCGTCTCCGGTGGAGAGCGGACGCGCCCGCAACCAGCACTCGACCGCGCTGCCGTCCCGGTGGCGAAGTACCACCCGCCCGGTCCAGTCCTCCTGCCGATCGAGACGGTCACGAGCATCGGTGGGGAGGGGGGACGCGAGCAGCGCCGCGGCGGCGCTACCGACGGCCTCATCGGCGGCATACCCGAGCAGATGTTCGGCACCGGTGCTCCAGCTGGTCAGTGTCCCGTCCGGAGCCACCACGGCCGGCGCCGTGGGGGAGGTGAGGGAGTCACCAGGCGTGCTCGCCGGTGTGTCCATGGCCGTTCCATCCCGCCTTCGAGTCCACTGCTGATTCAAGGATCTCTCGGTGCCCCCTGCCGGATCACATCAAACGGGATCGTATGAGCCGATAGCAGGGAAAACGGACTCCGGGGATTCGGTGAGGTGATCGTTGGTTACCATCCGTAGCGGTTTCCGGCCGGGCGATCGACTGCCAGTATCCCGCTGATCGGCTCGTGAGCCGATCTCGCGCTGCCGTGCCGTTCTGCGATGTCGTGCACGCGTCGGCGCGGGGCGGCGGTCCTGGGCCGGATCCGGGGGCCGGCGTCGCGCCTTTTCGGCCTGGGTGGTCCGTCGTCCTGGTGAGGGACGGGTGCGCAGGTGGTCGCTTTGCGTAAGGGGCGGAGTGGCCGATCGTGCCGGGTGCCGTCGGAGGCGCACGGCACGCGGAGGGGACGGGTGCGGTTTCCGCGACGGTGTGCCGGGCGGTGGGGCGGCGCCCACCGACGAGCCCCGGGGAGGTGACCGTGCGGCTCGCGCACGGTGAGCCATCTCACGCAGAGTGAGATTCTGCGCATACATTCCGGTCGGCGGGGGAGGGGACCCAGCCGCTGGGATGCCGCGCCGCGGCCGTACCGGCAAGGACATTTCCCGGCACGGAAGGCAGGACACGACATGTCGGCCCTGGAGACCATCCACATCGACGGTGTCTGGCGGGCCGCGTCCTCGGGCGCGACCCGCGAGATTCTCGACCCAGCCGACGCCACGCCCCTCGCGTACGTCGCCGAGGGGGGCGTCGACGACACCGACGCCGCGATCGAAGCGGCGCGCCGCGCCTTCGACGACGGCCCCTGGCCGCACCGGCCCGTCGCCGACAGGGCCGGCCTGCTGCGCCGTGTCGCCGAACTGCTCCAGCGGGACCGCGAGGAGATCGCGCTCGTCGAGAGTCGCGACACCGGCAAGACCCTCGAGGAGGGCCGGGTCGACGTCGACGACGTGACCAGCGCCTTCCGTTACTTCGCCGACCTGGTGATGAACGAGAGCGGCGGTCGGGTCGTGGACGCGGGTGACCCGGATGTGCACAGCATCGTCGTGTACGAACCGGTGGGCGTCTGCGCCCTCATCGCGCCGTGGAACTACCCGATTCTGCAAGCCAGTTGGAAGATCGCCCCGGCGCTCGCCGCGGGCAACACCTTCGTACTGAAGCCCAGCGAGGTCACACCGCTGTCGACCGTGCACCTGATCGGGCTGCTCGCCGAGGCAGGCCTGCCGGACGGTGTCGCCAACCTCGTCACCGGAGCGGGTGACCCGGTCGGTGCCCGGATGTCCGAGCACCCGGCCGTGGACCTGGTCTCCTTCACCGGCGGCCTCGCCAGCGGCACGAAGGTCGCCCGGGCCGCCGCGCCGACCGTGAAGAAGGTCGCCCTGGAACTCGGCGGGAAGAACCCCAATGTCGTCTTCGCCGACGCCTGCGCCACCGACGAGGGCTTCGACACCGCGGTCGACCAGGCGCTCAACGCCGCGTTCTTCCACAGCGGCCAGGTCTGCTCGGCCGGGGCCCGGCTCATCGTCGAGGAATCCGTCAGCGAGCGATTCGTCGCCGAACTCGCCCGCCGCGCCGATGCGATCCGGCTCGGCCGCGGCACCGAGGACGGAGTCGAGTGCGGCCCGCTCGTGTCCGCGCAACAACTCGCCAAGGTCGAGGCGTACGTCGCGTCCGCCCGCGAGGAAGGCGCCGTCGTCCGATCCGGGGGCGTACGCCCCGAGCCGTCCGGCGTGCGGCCCGCCGGCGGCTACTTCTACGCGCCGACCGTCCTGGACCGGTGTCACCGGGAGATGAAGGTGGTCCGCGAGGAGACTTTCGGCCCGATCCTCACCGTCGAGACGTTCCGTGCCGAGGAGCAGGCCGTCACCCTGGCCAACGACACGGAGTACGGCCTCGCGGGCGCCGTCTGGACCACCGACGCGGGTCGCGCCCGACGGGTCGCGAACCGGCTGCGCCACGGCACCGTGTGGATCAACGACTACCACCCGTACCTTCCGCAGGCCGAGTGGGGCGGTTTCGGCAAGTCCGGTACCGGCCGCGAGCTCGGGCCCGCAGGGCTCGCCGAGTACCGCGAAGCGAAGCACATCTACCAGAACCTCAACCCGCGCCCGCAGCGCTGGTTCGCGGGCTGACCGCCCGTCTGTTCACCGCGCCACGTTCACACGCACGCACGCGCACCTGCAGAAGGAGCAGCACGACATGCCCCCGTCCCGCAGTACCACGCATCCCGACCCCGTCGACTACGTGATCGTCGGCGGCGGCACCGCAGGATCGGTGATCGCCTCACGTCTCACCGAGAACCCGGACGTCACCGTCACGGTGATCGAGGGCGGCCCCTCCGACATCGACCGCGACGACGTACTCACGCTGCGCCGCTGGATGGGCCTGCTCGGCGGCGACCTCGACTACGACTACCCCACCACCGAACAGCCGCGCGGCAACTCCCACATCCGGCACAGCCGGGCCCGGGTTCTCGGCGGCTGCTCCTCGCACAACACCCTGATCAGCTTCAAGCCGCTGCCCGGCGACTGGGACGAGTGGGCCGAGGCCGGTGCGGACGGCTGGGACGCGGCCGCCATGGACCCGTACTTCGCCCGGCTGCGCAACAACATCGTCGCGGTCGACGAGAAGGACCGCAACGCCATAGCCCGCGACTTCGTCGATGCCGCGCGGCTGGCCGCGGACGTGCCCCGCGTCGAAGGGTTCAACAAGCAGCCGTTCCACGAGGGTGCCGGTTTCTTCGACCTGGCCTACCACCCGGAGACCAACAAACGGTCCTCCGCGTCGGTCGCCTACCTCCACCCGCACATCGAGGCCGGTGACCGCCCCAACCTCTCGATCATGCTGGAGACCTGGGCGTACCGGCTGGAGTTCGACGGCAACCGGGCCACCGGCGTACGCGTCCGCACCGAGGACGGTGAGGAGACGCTGCTCCGCGCGGCCCGTGAAGTGATCGTGTGCGCGGGCGCGGTGGACAGCCCCCGGCTGCTGATGCACTCCGGCATCGGTCCCGGACAGGACCTGAAGGCACTGGGCATCCCCGTCGTCCACGACCTGCCGGGCGTCGGCGAGAACCTCCTGGACCACCCGGAGTCGGTCATCGTGTGGGAGACCCACGGACCGATACCTGAGAACTCCGCGATGGACTCCGACGCGGGCCTCTTCGTGCGCAGGGATCCCGAATCCCGCGGCCCCGACCTGATGTTCCACTTCTACCAGATCCCTTTCACCGACAACCCCGAGCGGCTCGGCTACGAACGGCCCGAGCACGGTGTGTCGATGACGCCCAACATCCCCAAGCCCCGCAGCCGCGGCCGGCTCCACCTCACCAGCGCCGACCCGGAGGTCAAGCCCGCCCTCGACTTCCGCTACTTCACCGACGAGGACGACCACGACGGGCGCACCCTCGTCGACGGCATCAGACTCGCACGCGAGATAGCCGCGACGGAGCCGCTCTCGCACTGGCTGGGCCGCGAGGTCTGCCCCGGCCCGGACATCACGTCCGACGAGGACATCAGCGAGTACGCCCGCAAGGTCGCGCACACCGTGTACCACCCCGCAGGCACGTGCAGGATGGGCGCCGCCGATGACAGCACGGCCGTTGTCGACCCGCAGCTGCGGATCCGCGGCCTGGAGGGCATCCGGATCGCCGATGCCTCGGTCTTCCCGACCATGCCCGCGGTGAATCCGATGATCGGCGTACTGATGGTGGGGGAGAAGTGCGCCGAACTGCTCGCGTCCGCCCACGCCCACGGAGATGAGGTGCGATGAACACCGACATGGTCGATGACGACGGAACGTTCACCGCGGACGGCACGGAGACCCCGGTCTTCACGGTCCGCAACCTGTGGAAGGTGTTCGGCCCGAAGGCCGACCGCATCCCCGGCGGCGAGCACGCCGGACTGCCACCCGCCGAACTGCGTGAGGCCACCGGCTGCACCGCCGCCGTACGCGACGTCTCCTTCGACGTCCGCAAGGGCGAAGCCTTCGTCGTCATGGGTCTGTCGGGATCCGGGAAGTCCACCCTCGTACGCTGCCTGACCCGGCTGATCGAGCCCACCAGCGGCACCCTCGCCATCGACGGAGAGGACGTCCTCGCGATGGACGGTGCCCGGCTGCGAGAACTGCGCAGGCACCGGGCCGCGATGGTCTTCCAGCATTTCGGCCTCCTGCCGCACCGCACCGTCCTCGACAACGTCGCGCACGGCCTGGAGATCCAGGGCATCGGCAGGACCGAACGGCGCGCCAAGGCCGCCGAACTGGTCGAAAAGGTCGGCCTGGCCGGTCTGGAGGACCGCCGTCCAGGTCAGCTCTCCGGCGGTCAGCAACAGCGTGTGGGACTGGCCCGCGCGCTCGCCGTCGACCCCGAAGTACTGCTCTTCGACGAGCCGTTCAGTGCCCTCGACCCGCTCATCCGCCGGGAGATGCAGGAAGAAGTCATCCGGCTGCACCGCGAGGAGGGCCGGACCATGGTGTTCATCACGCACGACCTGAACGAGGCGTTGCGCCTCGGCACCCGCATCGCTCTGATGCGGGACGGCGGCATCGTGCAGCTCGGCACCCCCGAGGAGATCGTCGGCTCGCCCGCCGACGACTACGTACGCGCCTTCGTCCAGGACGTCTCGCGTGAACAGGTCATCACCGTCAGGTCCGCCATGCGGCCGGCGACGGCCGGCGAGAGCGAGGACGGCCCGGCGCTGCGCCCCGGCGCGACGGTGTCCGAGGCCATCGAGGCCGTCGCCCGCACCGGAGCCCCCGCGGCCCGGGTGATGGACAACGGCAGGCTGCTCGGTGTCGTCGACCACGCGGGCCTGCTCGATGTCGTGGCCGGTACGGGGACCGAGGCGGTGCCCACCCGATGACCGCTGCAAGTCCCACCGCCACCGGGCCCGTACGGCGCGCAGCCGGACCGGCGGTGCTGCGCCGCCGCCCGGCCCTCGCCAAACTGCTCCTGCTCGCGATCGTCGCCGCCGTCGTGGGGCCGCTGCTCCACGCCACCTGGACAGGCACCGCCTGGCCCGACGCGCTCACCGTCGACCTGACGGGACCGCTGGGCAGGGTCAACGACTGGATCATCGGCCACCGCGACAGCCACCCGCTCTTCCTCTACTTCTTCGGCCACATCAGCAACGCCGTCGTGCTGTCCGTACGCGGTGTCTACCTGGTGCTGCTCGCGCTCGGCTGGCCCGGCGTCGCCGGAATCGCCGCGCTCGTCGCCTGGCGAGTCGCAGGACTGCGACTCGCCCTCGTCGCCGGTCTCTCCTTCGTCGTGTCCGGTCTGCTCGGCATGTGGGTGCCGACCATGCAGACGCTGGCCCTGATGGTGGTCGCCGTCCTCGCCTCCGTGCTGTTCGGGGCGCTGCTCGGCCTCGCCGCCGGGCTCTCGGACCGTACGTACCGGGCACTGCGTCCCGTACTCGACACCATGCAGGTGCTCCCCGCCTTCGCGTACCTCCTCCCGGTCGTGCTGATCTTCGGCATCGGGGTGCCCGGTGCGGTGCTCGCGACCGTCGTGTACGCCGCCCCGCCGATGGCCAGGCTCACCGCGCTCGGTCTGCGCGGCGCAGACAAGGGAGTCATGGAGGCCGTCACCTCGCTCGGTGCGACCGGCACCCAACGTCTGCTGACGGGGCGGCTTCCGCTGGCCCGGAAGGAACTGCTCCTCGGCCTCAACCAGACGATCATGATGGCCCTGTCGATGGCCGTCATCGCCTCCGTCATCGGCGCCGGCGGTCTGGGTGACCGCGTCTACCAGGCCCTGTCCGCCGTCGACGTGGGAGCCGCCCTCGCCGCGGGCATCCCGATCGTCCTGCTGGCCGTCGTCCTGGACCGTACGACCGAGGCCGCCGGCCGCCGTATCGGCACCGAGCCCACCGGGCCGGCCGCGCTCCGTGGCCCGCGCGGCTGGGGAGTGGCCGCCGGACTCGCCGTTCTCGTCACCGTCGTGGGGCGGCTCGCGGACAGCAGGATCTGGCCGGACGGCGCAGTCGTCCCCATCGCCGAGCCGGTCAACGCCGCCAAGGACTGGATGGTGGACCATCTGTACACAGGGGTACCGGTCGTGGGAGGTACCGCCGACTGGGCCGCGCACTTCACCACCTGGGTCCTCAACCCGCTGCGCAGCGGCCTGCAGGGCCTGCCCTGGTGGTCCGTGCTGCTGATCGTCGCCGCGCTCGCCTGGTCCATCGGTACCTGGCGCACGGCGCTGACCGCCGTACTCGCGATGGCCGCCATCGGCGTCCTCGGCGTGTGGGACCTGTCCATGGACACGCTCAGCCAGGTCGTCGCCGCCGTCGCCGTCACCTTGGTCCTCGGCTTCGGTATCGCCGTGGCCGCCGCCCGCAGCGAACGGCTCGAACGGCTGCTCCGTCCGCTCCTGGACGTCTTCCAGACGATGCCGCAGTTCGTCTATCTGATCCCGGTCGTGGCGCTCTTCGGAGTGGGCCGTGCACCCGCCGCCGCGGCGGCCGTCGTGTACGCCCTGCCGGCCGTTGTCCGCATCACCACGCAGGGACTGCGCGGCGTCGACGCCGGAGCCATGGAATCAGCCCGCTCGATGGGCGCCACCAGGGGTCAGCAACTGCGCCAGGTGCAGCTTCCGCTGGCCCGTCCCGCCCTGCTTCTCGCGGTCAACCAGGGCGTCGTCCTGGTCCTCGCCGTGGTCATCATCGGCGGCCTCGTCGGATCGGGCGCGCTCGGGTACGAGGTCGTGTTCGGTCTTGCCCAGGGCGACCTGGCGACCGGACTCGTCGCGGGCGTCGCGATCGTCTGCCTGGGACTCGTGCTGGACCGGGTCACCCAGCCCACCACCCGCCGTCAGCGGAAGGAGAGCTGAGATGGCTCGCACCCGCCCGTCCACGTCCGCCCGGGCCCGGGTCCGTACCCTCGCCGCCGTCGCGTCGGCCGCGGCGCTGCTGGCCGTCACCGGCTGCGGCGCGGCCGACATGACCAAGCAGGCCTCCCCGTTCGCCGCTCCGGCGGGCATCAAGACCGTCACTCTCTCCGTACAGTCCTGGGTCGGCGCACAGGCCGACGTCGCCGTGGCCCGACAACTGCTGGAGGACGAGCTCGGCTACCGCGTCGACCTCGTGCAGACGGACGAGGTGCCGGCCTGGGACGCCCTCAGCCAGGGCCGGGTCGACGCGATCATGGAGGACTGGGGCCATCCGGACCAGGAGAAGCTCTACGTCCACGACAAGAAGACCATCGTCCCCGGCGGTGATCTCGGCGTGACCGGCCATATCGGGTGGTACGTACCGAAGTACTGGGCGGACCGGCACCCCGACGTCACGAACTGGAAGAACCTCGACAAGTACGCGGACGAACTCCGTACCCCGGAGAGCGGCAACAAGGGCCAGCTGATGGACGGTTCGCCGTCCTACGTCACCAACGACGCGGCCCTGGTGAAGAATCTCGGCCTCGACTACAAGGTCGTCTTCGCGGGTTCCGAAGCCGCCCAGATCACCCAGATACAGCAGTTCGCCAAGGAGAAGAAGCCCTTCCTCAGCTACTGGTACCAGCCGCAGTGGCTGTTCAACGAGGTGCCGATGGTCGAGGTGAAGCTGCCCGCTCACACGGAGAAGTGCGGGGCGAAGGACCCGAAGGCCATCGACTGCGCCTATCCGACCACGCCACTGCAGAAGTACCTGAACGCGGACTTCGCGGACCGGGGAGGTGCGGCCGCCGCGTTCCTGAAGAAGTTCCACTGGTCCGAGAAGGACCAGAACGAGGTCTCGGAGCTGATCGCCTCCGAAAAGCTGACCCCGGAGCAGGCGGCCCGGCACTGGATCGGCACGCACCCCGGCACCTGGAAGCAGTGGCTGAGCAAGTAGCGTTCCGCGAGCGGGTGTTCACCGTGATGTGACGCGCTGCCCGGATCCCGGCCCGGGCGGCGCGCGGCCGTCGGGCTCGACGCGCGACCACCTGGGAGCCCCGTGCGCTCCGGAGACGCGGGGCAGCGCGGTCGAGCCCTTGTCCACGACACCCACCGTTCGCCCGAACGGCACTTCACACAGAGTCCGGGCGCCGCCGACGAGGCCGGGCGGCCGGATCCGGTCCGCAGGTGCCGGCCGCGGAGGGCTCCGCCGGAGGACGGGGCGCTGGTCTCCGGCGGTCGCGGGGCGCCGCCCGTTCGGTCAACACCACCGCGCCGCAACACGGTTCACGGGGCGGGTCCCGTCCGCCGGCCACGGGACGGGTTGGCACAGGTTTCTCAAATGATTCGCTTTTCCGTCCCCATGCGTTCGAACAAGTTGGGCAAAGCTGGCCGCTGCACACCTATGGCCCACGGAATCTCCGGGAGACATGCCCTTCATGAATGCCATCGACCGCAGACGGTTCATGCAGCTCGCGGGCGGCGCCGCCGCTCTGTCCGCCCTGTCCACCAGCATCGCGCGCGCCGCGGAGATACCTGCCAACCGCAGGACGGGCTCCCTCAAGGACGTCGAGCACATCGTCGTCCTGATGCAGGAGAATCGATCCTTCGATCACTATCTCGGAACGTTGCGCGGCGTCCGGGGGTTCGGGGACCCGCACCCGGTGACGCTTCCGAGCGGCAAGCCGGTCTGGTACCAGTCCGACGGCACCAAGGAGATCCTGCCCTTCCATCCGGACACCGAGGACCTCGGCCTGGCCTTCCTCCAGGACCTGCCGCACGGCTGGAACGACACCCAGGCCGCCTTCAACAAAGGCAAGTACGACAAGTGGATCCCGGCCAAGTCCGCCACGACGATGGCGCACCTGAACCGTGAGGACATCCCGTTCCATCACGCGCTCGCCGACACCTTCACGGTCTGCGACGCCTACCACTGTTCTTTCATGGGCTCCACCGACCCGAACCGCTACTACATGTGGACGGGCCACACCGGCAACGACGGCAAGGGCGGCGGCCCGGTCCTC
Source organism: Streptomyces sp. NPDC058231 (assembly GCF_042882275.1). Lineage (NCBI taxonomy): Bacteria > Bacillati > Actinomycetota > Actinomycetes > Kitasatosporales > Streptomycetaceae > Streptomyces > Streptomyces sp. NPDC058231. The sequence goes on from NZ_JBHVWN010000090.1 coordinate 27,834, forward strand.
GGCAACGACGAAGCCGGCTACTCCTGGACCACGTACCCGGAGCGGCTGGAGGACGCAGGTGTCACCTGGAAGATCTACCAGGACGTGGGCGACGGCCTTGACGCGGCGGGCGGCTGGGGCTGGATCGGGGACGCCTACCGGGGCAACTACGGAGACAACTCGCTGCTCTACTTCGACCGGTACCGCAACGCCGAGCCCGGCGACCCGCTGTACGACAAGGCCCGCACCGGCACCGACGCACGCAGGGGCGAGGGCTTCTTCGACATCCTCCGTGCCGACGTGAAGACCGGCAGACTTCCCGAGGTCTCGTGGATAGTCGCGCCCGAGGCCTTCACCGAGCACCCGAACTGGCCCGCGAACTACGGCGCCTGGTACATATCGCAGGTTCTGGACGCCCTCACCTCCGACCCCGAGGTGTGGAGCAGAACGGCGCTGTTCATCACGTACGACGAGAACGACGGCTTCTTCGACCACGTGGTGCCGCCCTTCCCGCCGGGCTCGGCCGCGCAGGGCAAGTCCACCGTCGACGTCACCCGCGACCTGTACGCGGGCGACAGCGGGCGCCCCGCAGGCTCGTACGGCCTGGGACAGCGCGTCCCGATGTTCGTGGTGTCGCCGTGGAGCAAGGGCGGCTACGTCTGCTCCCAGACCTTCGACCACACCTCGATCATCCGGTTCATGGAGCGCCGCTTCGGTGTGACGGAGCCTCATATCTCCCCCTGGCGCCGCGCCGTCTGCGGTGACTTGACCACGGCGTTCGACTTCCGGAGCAAGGACAGCCGCACGCCGCACCTGCCCGACACCACGGGCTACCTGCCGCCGGACGGCGACCGGCACCCCGACTACGTGCCCACGCCTCCGGCCGAGGGAGCGCTGCCCCGCCAGGAGCACGGTCTGCGCCCCGCCCGACCCATCCCGTACGACCTCGCCGCCGACGGTCGGGCCGACGCCAAGGGCTCGCTGCGGATGGACTTCGCCTCCCACGGCGAGGCCGGTGCCGCCTTCCTGGTCACCTCCGCCACGGACGACTCCGGCCCGTGGACGTACACCGTCGGTTCGCGGCACTCGCTCTCCGGCGAGTGGAACGTCGCCGGGAACTCCCACGCCGCCTACGACTTCACCGTGCACGGGCCCAACGGCTTCCTGCGCCGGCTGGCAGGCCGGGCGGCCGACGCGGGCCCCGAGGTCGGCGCACGCCACGAGAGTGGCGGCGGCGCCCTGCGCCTGGTCCTGACCAACGACGGCCACAGCACTGTCACGCTCACCGTCAAGGACGGGTACGGCAAGGACAAGCCGGCCGTGCACCGGCTGCGCCCCGGCGCCCGCGTGGTCCACACGACCGGGACCGAGCGCACCCACGGCTGGTACGACGTGACCGTCACCTCCGACCACGACAGCACCTTCGTGCGACGCCTCGCCGCCCATGTGGAGAACGGCCGTCCGAGCACCAGCGACCCGGCCATCGCCGCTCGCTGACCCACCCGGTCCGGGGCGGGGCGGCGGGGAACACACCCCCGGCGCCCGACCCCGAAACACCAACAAATCCACC
>NZ_JBHVWN010000091.1:0-26934 GCF_042882275.1 Streptomyces sp. NPDC058231
TCACGGCAAGTTGGTCACGGGTCTCGTCCAGGATGCGCATACCACAACAACGAGCCACCGAACGGGAAGCAACACCTTGATTCCCTGCAAGCCCTGAGGGCTGTCCCGTAATCCCTGGCGGGCGCACCACGACAGCTGCGGGCCTCGCCGCGTTGTCGGAACGCCCGCATACATCCAGTATGCGTACGTCCCTCCGCCTTACGATGCACCGCATCTGACGCCGCGCGCTGATCCACCAGGGATTACGGGACAGCCCTCAGGATTTCGACGCGGTCAACGCTGCCTCTGCTTTCGCGACTGTCGCCGCGTGGCCGAAAAGGCCGGGCATACCGCCCGAGTGCAGGAAGACCGTGCGTTGCCCGGACACCACGTCACCGTCCTCGACCGCCGCGATCAGCCCGGCCATCGCGCGTCCGGTGTAGATCGGGTCGAGCACGATGCCCTCGGTACGCGCGGTCAGGGTCAGAGCGGCCATGGCCTGCTCGGTCAAAACCCCGTAGCCGTCGCCGACCTGGTCGAGCCGTACTCTCAGCGTCTCGGGTGCACACGGCGTGCCGGACAGGCCGGAAACCATGCCGGACACGGTCCTGACCGGATCGTCGACAGCACCGCAGTGGACTCCGATCACTCGGGCGGAGCCGAGCGGATCGACGAGTCCGGCCATGGTTCCGCCCGAACCGACCGCGACGACGACGGCCGCCAGGTCAGGGGCCTGGGCGAGAAGTTCCCGCCCGCATTCGACGTACCCGCGTGCTCCGAGCACGCTGGAACCACCGAAGGGGATGAGCGCGGGAACCCCGCCCTGCTGCCGCAGCCGCGCCGCCACCTCCCGGGCAGCGGCGTCGAGCGCGGCGTCGCCGGCCCAGACGACCGTGGCACCGAGGAGTCCGTCGAGCGCGAGGTTCCCGGAGTTCGACGATCCGGGAGCGCCCGCGAGCACGAGTACGACATCGAGCCCCAGCCGGGCACCTGCGGCCGCGGTCAACCGGGCGTGGTTGCTCTGCGGCGCGCCCGTGGTCACAAGGACTGTGGCGCCTTCGGACTGCGCGACGCCGCACGTCCACTCAAGCTTGCGGACCTTGTTCCCGCCGCCACCCAGGCCCGTGAGGTCATCGCGTTTGATCCACAGGTCGTCCGCGCCCAGTCCGAGCGCACGGGCCAGCCGGGGCATGGGCTCCAGCGGGGTCGGCCACGTCCCGAGCACTGCCCTGTGCGGGGTCCGGCTGTCCGCGCTCACCGCAACCGCCCTCCGTCCGGCTGCCGCCGTGTCTTTCCGCTGGTCGTCCCGCCGGGCGCAGAAACACCCGGTGGCTGGAAGACGCACGATATCGCGGACGGCGGACCGATCCGGTCGGCAGAGGTGTGGCCGTACAGCACACCGGCGGGTCTCCACGCCGGGTTCCGGCCGCGCTACGAGCCGCGACGCACCCGAGCGGCCTTACGGGCCTCGGCCAGCTTGCGGGCCTCACCGCCCCGGCGGGACCCGCCGCCGGAGCGCCCGGACTCGCCTCTGGCGGTTCCCATGCCCCGGAACGGGGCATGGCCGCTCCTGGGTCCCGCCACGGCGGGACCGCCGTCGAGAGGGACTCCGGAAGGGGCCCTGGCACCGGTGATCCGGCTCAGTTCCGCCTCTCCCGAGCGCACCGCGGCGTTTTTCGGTGCGATGCCGGCGTCGGCCATCAGCCGGCTCATCTCCCGGCGCTGGTTCGAGAGGACCAGCGTGACGACGCTGCCGGACTCACCGGCCCGGGCGGTGCGTCCCGCGCGGTGCAGATAGTCCTTGTGGTCGGTGGGCGGATCGACGTTGACCACCAGGTCCAGGTCGTCGATGTGCAGGCCCCGGGCCGCGACATTGGTGGCCACCAGCGCGGTGACCTGACCGTTCTTGAACTGCGCCAGGGTGCGGGTGCGCTGCGGCTGGGACTTCCCGCTGTGCAGCGCGGCGGCGCGGACGCCGCTGGCCCGCAGGTGCCTGGTCAGCTGGTCGACGGCGTGCTTGGTGTCCAGGAACAGGAGCACCCGGCCGTCACGGGCCGCGATCTCCGTCGTGACGGCGTAGCGATCGGCGCCGTGGACGGTCAGCACATGGTGTTCCATCGTGGTGACGGCCCCCGCCGACGGGTCGACCGAGTGGACGACCGGGTCATGCAGGTAGCGGCGTACCAGGAGTTCGACGTCACGGTCCAAAGTGGCCGAGAACAGCATCCGCTGGCCGTCCGGGCGCACCTGGTCGAGCAGCTCGGTGACCTGCGGAAGGAAACCCATGTCACACATCTGGTCGGCCTCGTCCAGCACCGTGACGCGCACCCGGTCCAGCCGGACGTCCTTGCGCTCGATGAGGTCGTGCAGGCGTCCGGGGGTCGCCACGACGACCTCGGCACCGGCCCTCAGTGCACCGGCCTGCCTGCCGATGGAGATGCCGCCGACCACCGTGACCATCCGCAACTTGAGCTCCTCGGCGTAGGGCGTGAGCGCCTCGCCGACCTGCTGGGCCAACTCCCGGGTGGGGACGAGAATCAGCCCGAGCGGCTTCTTCGGCTCGGCGCGCCGGTTCCCGATGCGGGTGAGCAGCGCGAGTCCGAAAGCGAGGGTCTTGCCCGATCCGGTGCGCCCCCGGCCCAGGACGTCCCGGCCCGCGAGGGAGTTCGGCAGCGTGGCCGCCTGAATCGGGAACGGCTCGTTCACGCCGAGACGGGTGAGCGTCTCCAGCAGGACGGAGGGCAGGTCCAGGTCGGCGAACGAGGCGGCCGCCGGGAGCGCCGCGGTAGCCGTCTCGGGCAGGTCGAGCTCGCCCTTCGGGGCGTTCGTACGGACTGGGCGCGTCATGGGAGAGCCTTCCTCGATGTGCGGCACGTATCGAGGAATTTCCGGCAGGCGGAACCGCCGGCAAACCGCAAGAACGGGCATATGGACGTGATGGGATCCGATCCACGGTAGCAGCCGGGGCTCATCCGGGGCGCGCTGCCGGGTCGGCCGCCGGAGCTGCGCGGCCCGGGCGGCGGCGGCTCCGGACCATCGGACCGGTCCTGCGGCTCCTCCCGGAGCGGATCGGTCGCGCCCGTCGCCCGGTGCGGGCACACAGCGCGTTCGGCCTGATGAACGCCCTCCGACCAGGTCGCACGCACGGAGCGCCACGGCGGCCGTCTCCCGGTGGTGGGCGGGCGCCGGGTACGGCAGCAGCCCTTACGTCCCCGCGCCACTCCTGCCCCGTGCCCCGGTCGTTCCCGTACGCGAGACTTGATTGTGTCGTTTCGTTATCCGCCCGGAAAGGATCCGCACCATGACCACCTCAGCCGCACCCCGCCCCGCCGATTCCTCCGGCACGTTCGCGCTCGGCGGCGACCTGACCGTCAACCGCCTCGGCTACGGCGCCATGCAGCTCACCGGACCAGGCGTCTGGGGCGAGCCCGAGGACCCCGACGAGGCGATACGCGTGCTGCGTCGCATCGTGGAGCTCGGCGTGAATTTCATCGACACCGCGGACTCGTACGGTCCCTTCGTCAGCGAGCGCCTGATCCGCGAGGCACTGCACCCTTACCCGGACGATCTCGTCATCGCCACCAAGGCCGGCCTGACCCGCTCTGGTCCTGACGACTGGCGTCCCGTGGGCCGCCCCGAATACCTGCGTCAGCAGGCCGAGCTGAGTCTGCGCCACCTCGGCCTGGAACGTATCGACCTGTACCAGCTGCACCGAATCGACGAGCAGGTGCCGCTCGCCGACCAGCTCGGCGAGCTCAAACTCCTCCAGGAGGAGGGCAAGATCCGCCACATCGGTGTCTCCGAGGTGACCGTCGAGCAGCTCGAAGCGGCCCGGAAGCTCGTGGACGTCGTCTCCGTGCAGAACCTGTACAACCTCGCCGACCGGAGCGCCGAGGACCTGCTCGTCCATGCCGAGCGCGAGAACATCGCGTTCATCCCGTGGTTCCCGATGGCCACCGGCGAACTGGCCCGTGCGGGCGGCCCGCTCGACGCCGCCGCCCGGGACCACGGCGCGAGCCCCTCGCAGCTCGCCCTGGCCTGGCTGCTCCGCCGCTCGCCGGTGATACTCCCCATCCCCGGCACCAAGAGCGTCGCACACGCGGAGGAGAACGTGGAGGCCGCTCGCCTCACGCTGAGCGACGCCGAGTTCGAGGCGCTCGCCGCAGCGGTGGCCTGAACACCCCCGGACCCCGTCCCGCCGGTCCACGCACGTCAACGGGCCGTGTCCCGGCGGGGCACGCCGGAGCGCCGGTCCAGGAGAAGCAGGGCCTGCTCGGCCCAGGTGATGTTCTCCCGCTCGAAGGCGCGGCCCCGCATCAGCGTGAGGTAGGGGCCGATGCGCTCGGCGCCGGCCAGGAACTCCTGTTCCGTCCGCCCGTCGAGCAGGCGGGCGCGGAGCCGGTCGTAGCGGGCGAGCTTGGCCCGCGCCCATGCGAGGCGCTCCAAGACGGCTGCCCGCACCGCATCGGGGTCGCCCTCGTCGACGGCGTGCACCTTGACCATCAGCTCGTCGCGGATGGCTGTGGGCCTGGGCAGTTCGGTGGTGAACTCATGCAGGGCCACGCGCCCCGCCTCCGTGAGGGAGAACAGCCGCTTGTCGGGCCGCCGTTCCTGCCGGACGAGCCGGGCCTCGATCAGGCCGTCGGACTCCATGCGGTCGAGTTCCCGGTACAGCTGCTGCGGTGTCGCCATCCAGAAGTTGGCCACCGAGGCGTCGAAATCCTTGGCCAGGTCGTATCCCGAGGCCTCGCCGTCCAGAAGTGCCGCAAGTACCGCATTGCGCAATGCCATGGCGACACCCTACCCTCCACACCTATTCAACTAATTGACTATGAGAGGTGGCGGGGATGCACGCTTTCCGCACGGCCGTCGAGGCCGGGGACCATGGAGCGATCGAGGCCCTGCTGGCCGAGGACGTCGTGTTCACCAGCCCCGTCGCGTTCAAGCCGTACACCGGAAGGGCGATCACCGCGTCGATCCTGCGCGGCGTCTCACGGGTCTTCACCGACTTCCGGTACGCACGCGAACTGGCGGGAGCGGACGGCCGCGATCACGCGCTGGTCTTCAGGGCGAAGGTCGGCGACCGGGAGATCGACGGCTGCGACTTCCTGCACATCGACGAGGACGGCAAGATCGATGAACTCACGGTGATGGTCCGCCCCATGTCGGCCGCGCAGGCGCTGGCGGAAGCCATGGGCGCGCAGTTCGAGCGGATCTCGCGGGAGGCGGCGGAGGCGGCACGCGGCTGAACATCGGCGCCCGGGACCGCGGACCCCGCAAGACGTCAGCGACCGGGGCGCCGACCCGGGGGCGGCCCTCCGGTGGGCCGTCGGCGCGATGCCGGGCGGGATCGAGGTGCGACGGCGGTCACGGCGGGGCCTGCTGGGCCCGCCGCCCCCAGGCCGTGATCATTCCTGGCGGCAGCGCCGCACACTCGGGCGATTCGAGGTACCGGACCGCCTCGTCGAGCGTCGTGTCGTCCACCAGTCCGGTGGCCAGGATCGACTCCCGCGCCCGGCCCCATGTCTCGGCCCAGAAACAGCTGATGGGGCTCCCCGGAACCAGCGGAGGCACATGGATCTCGGCGGCGACTGCGTGCAGCCCGGTGGCCCGTAGCAGTCGCGGGTAGTCGGGAACCCAGGAGATGTCGGTGCCGATGGTCTCCCGCAGCCCCTGCCACATGGCCCGCATCACCTGGGTGTACGGAGTCCTCGGCGCGGTCGCGGTGGTCAGGTCGACGGCATCGCTGAGGACCAGCACCCCGCCGGGAGCGAGCAGTCCGCCCAGCGCGGCGATCAGACGCTGCCGTGCGGGGAGGTGCATCAGGACGAATCGGGCATGCACCAGGTGGAACCGGCCGGGGTCGAACCCCGGGGCCCCGATGTCGGCCTCCAGGGCGGTCAGCCCGGGGTACGGGTGGGCGGCCAGGAAGCGTGTGTCGCGGTCGACGGCGAGCACACTCGCGACACCGGCCTCGCGCAGCAACCGCCGGGCGATGGTACCGGTGCCCGCTCCCACATCGAGGCAGTTCCAGCCCGGCCCGGCGCCCAGATCCCGCAGGCGGGCCATGGTCATGTCGTCGTACGTGAGCGCTGCGAGATCGATGCGGTCGTCCTCGCCGGGTTCCTCGGGCCGGAACACCGCCTCGCCGTAACGGTCCGCCGGGGACGACTCCGGCGGACATCCGTCGGACCGGGCACTGGCGCACATGCGTCGGTCACCGCCTCCTTGCCTCGGCGGGCATCGAGCGAGCGGTGTGTGATGCCCCGGCATGGGGGGCACCGCCCGCGGCGCGTACTCCCCTCAGTATGGCCGGGGTGCTCCAGGGCGCGAGTTCGGCCACGAGCTCGCCGCGATGCTCCCGCGACAGCCCCGCAGGGGGCGAAACGGGACATGGCCGCGCGGGCCCGGCCAAGGGGAACATCTCAACGACCCAGCCGGCCGCCGGCACGTCACCGCGGGCGTGAAGACACTGTCAGCCGGGCTGCCACAGCTCGACCCGGTTGCCCTCAGGATCGGTGACCCAGCCGAACCGACCGACCCCTTCCATGTCCTGGGTCTCCTCGGCGACGTCCGCTCCCTCGGCGCGCAATTGCGCGAGCATCGCATCCAGGTCGCGGACACGGAAGTTGAGCATCGTCTGCTGGGCGCGGGACCCGAAGTACTCGGTCTCGGACTCGAAGGTCGCGAACACCGTCACTCCGGACTCCTGACGCCACAGGCCGTTCACATCGGCGTCCAGGCCCAGGCAGTCGCGGTACCACGCACCCAGGGCCACCGGGTCGGCGGCTCGCATGAAGTATCCGCCGACTCCAAGCACACGTTCCATGTCGCCATCCTGCCAGGAGCGCGATCGCCCGCCTCACAACCGGGCGGCGACGTCGCGCCGGCTCGCCTCATGGCCCGCGCGGGCGGCCATGAACGGCACGCAGGCGCCGGAGGCGCATCCGGACGACCCGATGGGCGACGGAACGCAAACCCGCCACTTTCGTCTACAGTCTTGTAGACAGCAATGCGGCGGCCCGGTTGCGGGGCACGACGGAAGGGCTCGACTGCCGTGACGGATCCTGCGCAACGCCGTGTCCTGGTCGTCGAGGACGACCACGGGCTGCGCGACGTGCTCGCCCGCGGGCTGCGCGAGGAGAATTTCGCCGTGGTGACCGCCGCCAGCGGGGCAGGCGCCCTGCGTACCCTCGGCGACCCGGTGGACGCCGTAGTCCTCGACATCGGACTGCCCGACTCGGACGGCCGGGACGTGTGCCAGGCCATGCGTTCAGCGGGCCTGCGGGCTCCCGTGGTCTTCCTCAGCGCGCACGACACGCTCACCCACCGGCTCTCGGGCTTCTCCGCGGGCGGCGACGACTACCTCGCCAAACCCTTTCACCTGGCCGAGCTCGCCGCGCGGATCCGGGCGGCGCTGCGGCGTACCGGTCCGGACCCGGCGATCGAGGTGGCGGAGCTCCGGCTCGATCCGGTGCGCCATCTCCTGGAGGTGCGTGGCAAGCCGGTGGCCCTCACGCCCACCGAATTCCGCCTGCTCGCCTCTCTGATGGCCGCGCCCGGAAACACCGTGCGCAGAAGGGAACTGTTGCGCACGGCCTGGCCCCACGGGGCTCGGGTCAGCGAGAACACGCTCGACCAGTACCTCACCCGGCTGCGCCGGAAGCTGCGCGAGGCGGACAGCCCACAGGAGATCAGCACTGTACGTGGCGTCGGGTACCGCCTGGTACGAGGCGGTCACGCGTGATCCGACGGCTGCGCACCTCACTGCCCGGCACCCTGCGGGGCCGCCTCGCCCTGCTCGCCCTGGCCTCCTCGACGGTCTGGGTCGCCGCACTCACCGTCGCGTTCGACATAGCCCTCGCAGGACGGCTGAGCAGCCAGGCCGACGACCTGCTGCGGACCCGTGCCGCGGCGGTGGCCGCCACCGTCGAGGCGCGCCCGGACGGCGGAATCGTCGTCCACGAACCGGCCGACGACCGCGCCCTGGATGTCGGCAGTTGGATCTACCGCGGCAGCACGGCCGTCGAACGTCCGAACGCACCCGCCGCCCTTCAGCGGCAGGCGGACGGGCTCGCCGACCGTGGCAGCAGCTACCGGGAGTCGGCGGGGAGCAGCGCATCCCGGCTCTACGCCCGGCCGGTGCGCGCCGGTGGCCGCCGGACCGGCACCGTGGTCGTCGCCGTCCCGCTCGACCCGTACCGCAGCACCGCCCGCGCCGCCTTCGCCGGTTCGGCCGTCCTCGGGCTGCTGCTCCTGGGCGGGGTGTACCTGATGACCCGCACCATCGTGGGGCGGGCCCTGCGCCCTGTCGCCGAGATGAGCAGCCGGGCGGCCCGCTGGAGTGAGCTGGGTGCCGCCGAACGCTTCGGCACCGGTCGGCGCCCGGACGAGCTGGCCTCGCTCGCCACCAACCTCGACGAACTGCTGGACCGGCTCACCGCCGTACTGCGCCACGAGCAGTTGCGCACCGCGGAGCTGTCGCACGAACTGCGCACCCCGCTGGCCCGCATTGTCGCCGAGACCGACTGGCTCACGGCCCGGTCACGGGATGCGGCCGAACAGCGTGCCTCCCACCGGGCGATCATGACCGCGGCCACCACCATGCGGGACATCTGCGACACCCTGCTGTCCGAGGCCCGCGCCCGCACCGGGCAGCCCCCCGGCCGCTGCCGGCTGCCCGCACTGGCCCAGCACCTGGCTCAGCAGTACACGCGACAGCACCCCGGTGCCCCGCCGCTGTCCGTACGGGGCGGCGACGCCGTCACCGCAGGGGTGTCCCCGGCGGTCGTGGAGCGCATCCTCACGCCCCTGCTGGACAACGCCCGCCGCTATGCCGCCACCGCAGTCACTCTGGCGTACGCGCGGACACCGGACGGTGTGGAGCTGACCGTGACCGACGACGGCGCGGGGCTGCCGCCCGGGACCGGCCCCGCCCTCTTCGAACCGGGCCACCGCGCCGACCCGGACGACGGTCATGACGGAGCCGGTCTCGGGCTGGCCCTGGCCCGGCGGCTGGCCCGCGCGTCCGGCGGCGACGTCGACTGGGATCCGGCCGCCTCCGGCGCCCGGTTCGTGGTCAGCCTTCCGACTGCGTGACGGGGCGTCGGACGCGTCCCGGCGGGTCACCGTCAGATAGCCGACCAGTGCCAGGACCAGAACGAGGAAGATCGCGCTGGTGCCCACCGTGCCCAGGCCGAGACCGCCGTCGGCGAGCGCCTGGGAGAGATGGTCGCCGACCGAGGCCCCAGCGGCCCCGTCACCCCGGCGGGCGCCGCGGCCGAAGACCGGCACGGCGGACCTGAACACATCGTGACTGCTCCCCCGGCCGGAGCCCGGGACGCCGGCCGGCCGGTTCAGGCCACGATCGCCCGGGAGCCCGGGCGGGCGAGCGCCGACGAGCGTTCCGCCACCATGGTTCGCAGCGCCTGTTCGGCCGCGGCGTCCGCCGGGGTGACGGCGACCAGGCGGAGGCCGGACTCGCCGGGCGCGGCCAGCGCGTCGTAGCGGACCGTGATTTCACCGACCGTCGGATGCGCCAGCCGTTTGCTGCCGTGGTCTCTCTCGCGGACCGTGTGATCCGCCCACCAGGCGGCGAACTGCGGGCTGTGTGCGTGCAGTTCGCCGATCACCGCGCGCAGTCCGCCGTCGTCGTGCTGCCGGGCGAGGTTCGCCCGCAGATTGCCTACGGTCTCGCGGGCCACTTTCGCCCAGTCCAGCTGCATCGCGGCAACCGGCGTGTCCAGGAAGAGCATCCGGGCCAGGTTGTCCTGGTCGCCGGTGCCGAAATCCGTCCCGAAGAGGGCCTCCGCGGCGGCGTTGTGTGCCCGGATGTCCAGCCTGGCGTCCAGCACGTAGGCGGGCAGCAGAGGCATCCCGTCCAGCAGCATCCGCAGCGAGGTGCCGACCCGCGCGGGGATGTGCCCGGTCACCGGGGCCTCACCGCGGGCGATGACGTGCAGGTGCCGGCGCTCGGCCTCCGACAGCCGCAGCGCCGTCGCGAGTGCGTCCAGCACCGCCGCCCCAGGGGTGCCCACCCGGCCCTGTTCCAGACGGATGTACCAGTCGATGCTGACTGCGGCGAGCTGTGCGACCTCCTGGCGGCGCAGCCCTGGCGTACGGCGCCGGTCCGTGGCGGGCAGCCCGACGTCCTCCGGCCCCAGCCGGGCCCGCATCGCCCGCAGGAAGGCCGCCAATTCGGCCCGCCCGGGCGTACGGTGCGCTGCCGCCGGGCGTCCGGCGGCACCAGCCCGGTCCTCCTGTACCGCCCGGCCGGGTGTCGCCGCCAGGCCCGCCCCTGCCCCTACGTCTCTCCACGCCTCTGTCCCCGCCATCCCCCCATGCTCCGGAAATGGCCGCGCGCCGTCCACCCGTGAACCTGGTAGTCGGAACCCCAGGGTGCGAAGAGCCTTCCCGCCGCCTCCGACGGCCCCGGAGTGTGGTCACCACACCCCGAAACGCACCGATCCCGGGAGGGCACCCATGAAGACATCCGTACGCACCGCCATCGCACTGTCGGCCGTCGCCGCCGCGACGGGGGCCTGGACCACCGTGGCCCAGGCGCACCCCACTTCACCCGCCGCAGCACACGACGCGGTGCACGCCCCGTCCGGCGATGCCGGGTACGGCTGGGCGGCCGTCCGCGAGGGCGTCCCCGACAGCGCGGCCCACTTCACCGTCACCAGCCCCGACGTCCGCGACGGCGGCACCTTCCCCACCGACGCCTACGCCAACGCCTTCGGCTGCGCCGGCGCCAACCGGCAGGTCCGGCTGGCCTGGCACGGCGCCCCGCGGGGCACCCGTAGCTATGCCGTCACCATGTACGACCCCGACGCACCTTCGGGCTCCGGCTTCTGGCACTGGCTGACCTGGGACATCCCGGCGGACGCCACCGCCCTGGGCACCGATCTGCCGTCCGGTGCGGTGGCAGGCACCGACGATGCCGGCGTGACCGGCTACCTGGGCCCCTGCCCGCCCGCCGGCGATGTCACCCACCACTACTGGATCAGCGTCTACGCCCTGGACGTCCCGACCCTGGCCTTGCCCGCCGGCACCCCTGCGGCGGTCACCACCTTCACCATGTCCGGCCATGTCATCGGGTACGCCCGCCTGACCGCCCTGGCTCACCGCCCGGGTCCGGTCGCCGAGTGATCTCGTGTGACGGGCAGTTCGCGGTGACCCACCGTCATGGGCTTTCGGCCGAGGAGCAGTGCTCCACGGGTCCGCCGCGCCCGGGCAGGACGTTCGGCCGGACACCCCGGGCGCGCAGGCGAAAGCGGCGTGGCCCGGGGCATCCGGCCGGCCGGTGCGGGTCGGCGTGCAACGGTTGGCGGCAGGCGTAGCCGGCACACTGGGCCGGGTGACCATGCGACAAAGTCTGCACATGCCATGTCGACACGCGAAATAGCTTGCATATGCAAGGAAAAGTTGCCTATCCTGGCGTGTATGCAGTCCTACACCATCGGGCAGGCGGCCCGTCTCCTGGGTGTGAGCCCGGACACCGCCCGGCGCTGGGCCGACGCCGGGCGGGTGGCCACGCATCGCGACAAGAGCGGACGCCGGCTCATCGACGGCCGGGATCTGGCCGCCTTCTCGATCGAGGTCGCCAAGACCGGGACCGGCGAGGAGGACGCCTCGTACACCTCCGTCCGCAACGCCTTTCCGGGCATCGTGACCGCGGTCAAGCTCGGTGATGTGGCGGCCCAGGTGGAGATCCAGGCCGGGCCGCACCGGCTGGTCTCGCTGCTGACCCGGGAGGCCGTGGAGGATCTCGGCCTGGAAGTCGGCGTGGAGGCCACCGCCCGTGTGAAGTCGACCAGCGTGCACATCGACCGCACCTGAGCGCGCGAGCCGACGCCGGTGCCGCCGCGAAGTTCCGCGCGTCCACGGGCACGGCCTGTGTGGTCCGTGGTGTGCGGTGAGGCCGTCGCGGAGGGTCATGGACGCGGGGGTTGAGGAACATCCATGTCAGAGTGTGCGCTAAGCCCTCGCGGCCTCGATTGACGCATTGACCTGGGCTGATCGCGCGGCGCAGCCTTCACGGGTCGATGTTGTCGATCTTCGGAGGACCTGGTGGCGGTCGAGTTCCTGCCGGATCAACAGGCAGCCCGGTACGCGGCGTTCAACGGCGCACCGTCTCGTGCCGAGCTGGAGCGGTACTGCTTCCTGGATGACTCGGATCTGGAGAACTGCAGGCCAAGCGGCGTTCGCACAAGCGGATCGGGTCCGCGGTCCAGCTGACGAGCGTGCGCTGCATGGGCCGGTTCATGCCGGATCCGCGGCAGGTGCCGGCCGGGGAGAAGTCGTCCGCGTTCCGACGGACGGAAGCTACTCAGCGCAGTACGGCCGCCAGCAGGTCGGCGCCCAACGCCGTCAGATCGGGCAGATTGAGGGTGTACCGGACGTAACGACCGTGCCGTCGAGTCGTGAGCAGGCCCGCGCGGCGCAGGACGGCGAGATGGCGGGACACCTCCGGGGGTGAGAGTTCCCAGAAGTGGGCCAGCTCGGCGGTGGTGTGCGGGCCGCGGGCCAGGGTGCGCAGCAGCCGCAGCCGTACCGGATGCGCGAGCGCCTCCAGCCGGAGGGTGACCGTCTCCAGAGAGACCGGCTCAGCCGGACTCGGCTCGGCGACGGGGTACTGCACCACCGGATGCCACCCGGGCGCGTGGACGGCCACCAGGTGCGGGCGGCCGAAGACGCTGGGGATGAAGGTGACCCCGGCGCCACGGGCGGCGGTCGCCTTGTCCTGCACCTTGTCCACGATGATGCAGTCGCCGTCCGGTGCCAGGGTGACCGCGCCGGAGACCGAGGCGATTGCCGCCCCGACGCCGTGGCGCCTGAGCAGTTCGTTCTTCAGTCGCAGATCGGTGGCGAGCTGCACCGCGGCGCCCGCCCAGGCGCCGTCGAAGAAGGCTCCGGCGCATTCTTCGAGGGTGTGGCGCACCCGCGCTCGCACCGCGGCCGGGTCCGCGAGCAGCCGTTCCGCGAAGGCCTCCTGCAGCGCGCCGCGGGCCTGGGCCACGTCCAGGGCCCGTTCGCGCGCTGTCGTGTCGGTGAGCGGCGACACCCCGGGGAAATGGACCCGGTTGCTGCCGCACGTGGTGACGAGCGCGGCGGTCACATACGTCTCGTCGTCTATCCGGTCCACGTCGTCCAGCTCCTCGGCGAGCGTCGGCCGGGGCCGCGCGGGGATCAGGAAGTCGGCCTGTGAGGAACGCCAGAGGAACTCCGCCTCCCTGAGCCGCTCGGCCAGTTCCGGCCGCAGCGCGGCCCAGACGTCCGCGGCCCAGCCGGCGAACTGCGGATGGTGACCGGGTTCGGCCAGCACGTGCAGCATCGCGGTCAGCTCGGCCAACGGGGAGGCGGCGAACCGCACTCGCCCGGACGGCAGACCGCTGATGTCGATCCTCAGCGTCATCCCCCCATCATCACCGCCCGGACAACCTGGCGACGGCGCCGATTGACGATGTGCGTCAACCGACGTGCCCTGCCCCGGCGGCCGCACGCACCGTCTGACTCCATGGCAACCATCACCGGAATACAGCCCCGCGCCCTCGTCCGCGCCTCAGGAGGCCCCCGCTATGCCGTCGCCCTGGCCGTGGACGCGCTGGGCACCGGCCTGCTGCGGCCCTTTCTACTGCTCTTTGGCATGAAGGTACTGAGGCTGACCGCTCCGGTCACCGGCACCGCCATGACGGTCGGCATCGTCGCGGGTCTGGTGTGCATGCCCGCAGTGGGCCGATGGCTGGACCGCGGCGCACGCAGCACGGTCGTGGCGGCGTCGATGCTGGTGCGGGTGCTGGGCGTGGCGCTGCTGCTGGCCGCCCCGGCGGGGCACGTCTGGCTTTTCGCGACGGCGGCACTCTTCCTCGGCATCGGCAACCAGGCATGGCCGGCCGCCCACGCCGCGCTCGTGGCCACGGTCGCCCACGGCCGAGAACGCGACACCGCCCTCGCAGGGGCCCGCGCCCTGCGCAACGCCGCCCTGGGCGTCGGAGCACTCCTTGCCACCGTATGCCTGGCGGGCGGCACCACCGGACTGCGGGCACTGGCAGCTGTCACTGCGCTCGCCTACCTTGCCGCAGCCGCCCTGGCGTGGTCGGTCCACGTGCACGCACATCCGACGGAGGCCGCCCCGGCCAAGGACCGGGACGGCGAGCCCGCACCCCGGATGCTCGCGCTCCTTGCCGCCAATGTGGTCTACGCCTTCTGCCTCAACGTCCCCGAGATCGCACTCCCTCTGGTCCTGTCGACGCAGCTCCACGCGTCACCGGTGTGGCCGGCAGCCGTCTTCGTGGCCAACACGGCGCTGGTCGTCACCCTGCAGGTGCCGGTCACCGTCCTCATGTCCCGCCTCTCCCGGCGGACCGTGCTGGCCCTCTCCGGCGTGGTGCTGGCCGCGTCCTACCTCGGCTTCCTCGCGGCCACCTCACTGGGACACGGCTGGGGTATCCCGGCCGTCGCCGCGGTGTCCGTGGTCTGCACGATCGGCGAGATCATCTACGCCGGCAGCGCCACCGCGCTCGTCACCGCACTCGCCCCGGCCCATGTCCTGGGGCGCGCCCTCGCTCGCTTCCAGCTCTCCACCGGCTTCGGCCTCGCCGTCTCCCCGGCGGTCATCACCACGCTCGCACCCCACGGCCCGGCCGCCCTCTGGGGCAGCCTCGCCGCCGCGACACTCCTCTCCGCCTCCGCCGTTGCCACCAAGAAGGATCAAGGAACGCGGCTCAGCGGTTGCTGCCCCCGGGAGCGAGCAGGCATACGTGCTCGGCAGCCTTCTGGTGACGGTTTGGAGTAGCGGCGGACGTTCTCCGTCTTCTTGCCGCAGACGTCAGCCTCCCACCAGGGCCGACGTCGGCATGGCGCACGATCTGACATGGATGTCCCTCAACCCCCGCCACGGCGGGCGTCTGTGTTCAGCGCCGGCCGGTTGCTGCCCTTCTGGCTGCGAGCCCACTGATTTCGCCGCGCTCCCGGCCGGTGCGTGCTGACGGTCCGCATGTGGTGGCGGTGGTGTCACATTCACGGACCCGGTGGTGTCTTCATGTCGAACAGGCCACCGGACAAGGAGAGAACACCATGACATCGCGCATTCCCAAGGCTGAGCTCCCCGCCGGGATGAGGGACAGCCTGATCAAACAGCTCGGTGCCGTGCCCGAGCCCGTCGAGGTGCTGTTCAACAACCCCGACGTCGCCACGTCCAACCTGGAGTTCTCGGCCGAGGTGGGCGCGTGGAATGCGGCCGACACCGGCCTCAAGACGTTCGCACACATGGCTGTTGCGGCGCAGGTCGGCTGCAGCTGGTGCCTCGACATCAACTACTTCGCGGCGCTGAACCAGAGTGTGGACGTGGCCAAGGCGAGCCAGGTTCCGCGCTGGCGGGAGTCGGAGGTGTTCACGCCACTGGAGCGGGAGGTGATGGAGTACGCCGAGGCCATGACGAACACGCCGACGACCGTCACCGACGAACTGTCGGCGAGTCTGCTCGAACGGCTCGGTCCGGCTGCGCTGGTCGAGCTCACCGTGTTCATCGGCTTTGCCAACCTGTCGACCAGGACCAACACGGCGCACGGGATCACGTCGCAGGGCTACTCCGACGCGTGCGGGATTCCGCTGGCGGCGCGCCCCGAGAAGTCCCGGATGGCGTCGACGGCATGACCGAGGATCCGTTCGTCGCTCATCGCAGCCTGCTGTTCACGGTCGCCTACCAGATGCTCGGGTCCGCGGCCGACGCGGAGGACGTTCTGCAGGAGTCCTGGCTGCGGTGGGCGGACGTCGACCGCGCGCAGGTGCGTGACCCGCGGGCCTACCTCGTCCGGATCGTCACACGGCAGGCGCTCAACCGTCTGCGGTCGTTGTCGCGCAGCCGCGAGGAATACGTGGGCGAGTGGCTGCCGGAGCCGCTGCTGACCAGCCCTGATGTCGCCGACGACGTCGAACTCGCAGAGAGCGTATCGATCGCGATGCTGACCGTGCTGGAAACGCTCGGACCCACGGAGCGGGCGGTGTTCGTGCTCCGCGAGGTCTTCGAGGTGCCGTACGGCGAGATCGCCGGGGCCGTCGGGAAGTCCGCGGCCGCGGTGCGGCAGATCGCCCGGCGGGCGCGCGAGCACGTGGCGGCCCGGCGGCCGCTGGCGCAGGTGAGCCGGTCGGAGCAGCAGGCCGTGGTGGAGCGGTTCCTGGCCGCGTTGCGAACCGGGCAGTTGCAGGAGCTGATGGAGGTCATGGCGCCGGACGTGGTCCTGATCGCCGACGGCGGCGGGCTTGCGTCCGCCGCTCTGGCTCCGATCCGCGGGGCCGAACCGGTGGCGGCGGTGCTCGCGCGCGCGAACCGGCAGGTGGTGGACGCGCTCGAGACGATGACCGTGTGGCTCAACGGCGCGCCTGCGGGCCGGTTCGAGGTCGACGGCGAGCCGACCGCGGTGAGCCTCGTGGTGGAGAGCGGGCGGGCCACCCGGATCTACCTGATGAGAAACCCGCGGAAGTTGACGCGGCTGGACGATCCGGCCGAACTCGCCAGGTAGGCCGCTGCTCTGGCGTCGTGAGTGTTCGGGGTGGTCGGAGCCGCCAGGAACACTCACGACCGCACGCCGGACGGCAACCGGGGACCGACGATTCACCCCGGAGGCCGTGGACGACCACGACAAGTCCCACGCGACCGGTCCCCGGAGCCGGGCGATCGGCACCGGTACGCCCCCGACGGCCAGGCACGGCGGACGGTCACCGATGTATTCCGGCCGGCTGCTCCCTGCTGTTCGGTCGCATCGGTGTCACGTCCGGGCCGCGTAGCCGCCGTCCACGCGAATCGCCCTGATGCCGCTGATGTGCCGGGCGCCGCAGCGGTCCCGCTCCAGGACGAGCTGGGGGCCGGCCCGGTCGAGCGGGGCGTCGTCGATGCTGGCAGCGAGCAGGACGGACGCGCGGCCGAAGTCGGGGTCGATCTCCGCCCAGGACAGGACGGCGTGATGACCGTCCGCACCTGTCACAGCGATCAGGAACCGCATACGGTCCTTGCGCCGGGTGGGGTCGAAGGCGGGGCCCGCGTCGGACAGGACGTCGTACAGCAACGGCCCTGCGAAGCGATGGTGCCGGATACCGCTCGTCGCGCACTCGAAGCTCACCCGCGCCCGGTGCTGGGGCCAGGCGAGCAGGTCGGGCACCGTCAGCCGGACCGGACGCGCCAGGTCACCGGTCAGGGCGACCTCTGCCACCTGTGCGGCGGCCGCAAGGGGATGACACACGGGCTACCACCTCCCGAATGCCGATACCCGTGCAGCGCTCCCGTATAAACGCACATGCCCACTGACCTCCGCTGTCTGTCCAGCTCATGCGATGCGACAGGAGACTTCCGCCTCGTATCTGCGGCAGTATGATCTGCACATGCACACCTACGGGATCGGGGAACCGGCTGCCGTGCCGGGTGTCGGCGTCGGCGTGCTGCGGCGCCGGGCAGGCGGACGGACGCTCGGTCCCGGGCCGGGCCGCCGGACGGTCCCGGACCGGAACCGGCTTTCTCCATCCGGGAGTTGCACCGAGCCGAGTGGACGGACAACGGTCCCTCGGTGCGCGACCGACTCTCCGGCACCGTCGTCGGCGTGAGTCCCGGAGCGGCGTCTGCGCAGGTGCGGCCCCGGGCCGTTCCGGACGGTGCGCATGACCGGCCGGGAGCCGACCGGGGAACCGAAGCCGGATCCCGGGGTCCGGCGGTGACCGTGACCCAAGTCGACCGATGTGGTCGTCGAAGGACCGTGGAGGAGTCCGACGGACTGCTCCGGAAGAAACCAGAGGGAGTAGACCCCGTGATGACCCGTTCCGCACGCCGGACCCGCCGGACCCTGCAGGTGGCCGGCGCAGGCGCCGCTGCGCTGTTGGCACTGAGCGCCTGCTCCTCCTCCGACGACTCCTCGGCCAAGTCGGACTCCGCCTCCCCCTCCGCCACGGACTCGGCGAAGCATCTCTCCGGCACGGTGACCGTCTTCGCCGCCGCCTCGCTGAAGGAGAGCTTCACCACCCTGGGCAAGGAATTCGAGAAGGCGCACCCGGGCACGAAGGTCACCTTCAGCTTCGGCGGCAGCGACTCCCTCGCCGCGGGCATCACCGGTGGCGCCCCGGCCGACGTCTTCGCCGCGGCCAGCCCCAAGACGATGGCGATCGTCACCGACAAGAAGGACGCGGCCGGCACACCGTCCACCTTCGTGCGCAACCAGTTGGAGATCGCGACTCTGCCGGGCAATCCCGACAAGGTCTCCTCCCTCAAGGACCTCACCAGGTCCGGCCTGAAGGTCGTGCTGTGCGACAAGACGGTGCCGTGCGGGGCGGCCGCGCAGAAGGCGCTGGACGCCAGCAAGCTCGAGCTCACCCCGGTCTCGTACGAGCAGGACGTCAAGAGCGCCCTGACCAAGGTGGAGCTGAAGGAGGCCGACGCTGCCGTGGTCTACAAGACCGATGTGAAGGCCGCGGGTGACAAGGTGGAAGGTGTGGAGTTCCCCGAGTCCGCCGAGGCCATCAACGACTACCCGATCGCGCTGCTCAAGGACGCGCCCAACGCCGACGCGGCGAAGGCGTTCATCGAGCTGGTGCAGTCCGCCGAGGGCCAGAACGTCCTGACGGCGGCCGGCTTCCTCAAGCCGTGACCGAGCTGGACAGGTCCGGCGCCGCGGACGAGGTCCCGGTGGGTGGCGACGCCCACCGGGACCGGCCGCGGCGCCGGCGCTCCCGCGCGGACGCCCGGGGCAAGGTACCGCTGCCTCTGCTGCTGCCCGCCCTCGTCGGCCTGGTGTTCCTGTTGCTGCCGCTGGCCGCCCTTCTGGTGCGAGCCCCGTGGCGCAGCCTGCCTGACCAGCTGACCAGCCCGGAGGTGTGGCAGGCACTCCAGCTGTCCCTGGTGTGCGCGACCGCCGCGACCGCGGTGAGCCTGGTGCTGGGCGTGCCGCTGGCCTGGGTCCTCGCGCGTACCGACTTCCCCGGGCGCGGCTTCGTACGGGCCCTGGTGACGCTGCCGCTCGTGCTGCCGCCGGTGGTGGGTGGTGTGGCACTGCTGCTCGCGCTGGGACGCAACGGTGTCGTCGGGCAGTGGCTGGACTCGGCCTTCGGGATCACGCTCCCGTTCACGACGGCGGGGGTGGTGGTCGCGGAGGCGTTCGTGGCGATGCCGTTCCTCGTCATCAGTGTGGAGGGCACGCTGCGGGCGGCCGATCCCCGGTTCGAGGAGGCCGCCACCACGCTGGGTGCCTCCCGCTTCACCGCATTCCGCCGGGTCACACTGCCGCTCATCGCGCCGGGCATCGCGGCCGGCGCGGTGCTGGCGTGGGCGCGCGCGCTCGGCGAGTTCGGCGCGACGATCACATTCGCGGGCAACTTTCCCGGCCGTACGCAGACCATGCCGCTGGCCGTGTACCTGGCCCTGCAGAGCGACCCGGCAGCCGCGATCGCGCTGAGTCTGGTGCTGCTCGCCGTGTCCATCGCGGTCCTGGCCGGCCTGCGGGACCGTTGGATGACTGCTTCATGACCGGGACCGGTCGCGAGTTCCGCGCAGCCCGACCCGGACTGCCGGGACACCGGACCTCCGGTCTCTCCGTTCCTGCTCCCCCGTCGCGCGACAGCTGGGCGAACCTCTCATGACAGACATCGACGACGCCACCGGCGGCCTGCCCGCCACGGCCGCTTCCGCCGCCGGCCTGGACGCCCGTCTCGTCGTCAGCAACGGCGCCTTCCACCTGGACGTGACGCTGACCGCCGCGCCCGGCGACGTCGTGGCGCTCCTCGGGCCCAACGGCGCGGGCAAGACCACGGCCCTGCGCGCGCTCGCGGGTCTCGCCCCGCTCACCGGCGGTCATCTGCGCCTGGACGGCGTCAGGTTGGACCGGACGCCGCCCGAGTCCCGTCCGGTCGGCGTCGTCTTCCAGGACTACCTGCTCTTCCCGCACCTCTCGGCCCTCGACAACATCGCTTTCGGCCCACGCTGCCAGGGCGCGTCCAAGTCCGAGGCACGCGCGCAGGCCGCCGAGTGGCTGGATCGCATGGGTCTGGCCGATCATGCCGGTGCCAGGCCCCGTCGGCTGTCCGGCGGGCAGGCCCAGCGCGTCGCCCTCGCCCGGGCTCTGGCCACCCACCCCCGGCTGCTGCTGCTCGACGAACCGCTCGCCGCCCTCGACGCCCGTACCCGTCTCGACGTGCGCGCCCAGCTCCGCCGCCATCTGGCCGACTTCGAGGCGGTGGCCGTGCTGGTCACGCACGATCCGCTGGACGCCATGGTGCTGGCCGACCGGCTGGTCGTCGTCGAGCACGGCCGGGTCGTCCAGGAAGGGACGCCCGCCGACATCGCCCGCCGTCCGCGTACGGACTACATCGCCCAGTTGGTCGGTCTGAACCTCTACCAGGGACAGGCGGAGGGGCACACCGTCCGGCTCGGCTCCGGCACGGTCGTCACCACCACCGATGATCACACCGGGCCCGTCTTCGTCGCGTTCCCGCCCGGCGCGGTCACCCTCCACCGCGACCGGCCCACCGGTTCCAGCGCCCGCAACCTGTGGCAGTGCGAGGTAACCGGACTGGAAACACACGGAGACCTGATCCGCGCCGACCTCACCGGCGAGCTCTCCCTCGCCGCCGACCTGACCACAGTCGCCGCGGCCGAACTCGGCCTCCGCCCGGGCACACCGGTCTGGGCCACGGTCAAGGCCGCGCAGACGCACGCATACCCGGCCTGACGCGGCGCCCGCGCCCCTTCGCCCGGCGGATGCGACGAGCCGCGGGAGAGCGGCGTCCGACCCGGCTACGGTGAGGAGTACGGCAGGCGCACAGCCTGACAATCCCTACCTTGGGTGAGGCATTCCGTCATGAGCCTGAGCATCCGCAACCAGCTACCCGGCACGGTCACCACCGTCACCCCGGGCGAGGTCATGGCGACCGTCAAGGTCCGCCTCGACGGCGGTCAGGACATCACCGCCGCGATCACGCTGGAGGCCGTCGGGGAACTCGGCCTGGCCGAGGGCTCCGCCGTACGCATCCTGGTGAAGTCCACCGAGATCTCCCTCGCGACCGCCGCCGTCGAGGGCCTGTCCATCCGCAACCGGCTACCCGGCACGGTCGACCACGTCGCCACGGGCGGCGCCATGGCCTCCGTCAAGGTCACCGTCCCGGGCGGTGAACTCACCGCGGCGATCACCAAGGACGCCGTCACCGACCTCGGTCTCTCCGCGGGCTCCTCCGTCGTCGCCCTGATCAAGTCGACCGAGATCTCCCTCGCCGCCGTGTGAGGCGTCGGGGCACGGTTGGCCCACCCGTGCGCACCGGGTTCCCGCACCAGGCCGCCATGCCGGAACGGCGCTCTCCGCGCGGCCGCGGTCCGGGCAGCGAACCACGGCTCCGTCCCCCCGCGGCAGGCAGGGCGTGCGCTCGCTGACTGCGACGGCTCGGAGGTAACCTGAATTCATTGCTCCCGCTCCCCAGCACGGGGAGGCCAGATGATCACGAGTGAGAGCCTCCGCCCCTGCAGGGCCGACGCGCCCCGCTACATGCCCATCGCCGAGCACGGACTGATCGGCGATCTGCGCACGGCCGCGTTGGTCGGTACGAACGGCACCATCGACTGGTACTGCTGCTCGCGCTTCGACGCGCCCAGCGTCTTCGCGGCAATCCTCGACGCCGACCGCGGTGGGGCGTTCGAGCTCTCACCGGATGTGCCCGCGCGTACCAAACAGTTCTACTTCCCCGACACCAACATCCTGATCACCCGGTTCTTCGCGGACGAAGGAGTCGGCGAGGTCCAGGACTTCATGCCGATCGTCGACGACTCACGCGAGGCGGACCGTCACCGCCTCATCAGGCGGGTCATCTGCGTACGCGGGTCGATGCCGTTCACCGCGCGCGTCGCCCCCCGCTTCGACTACGGCCGGAGCCCGCACACGGTGAGTCAGCGGCAGGGGCATACCGTGTTCGACTCCCCGGATCTCTCGCTCGCGCTGACGTCCAGCGTCGCGGCCGATGTCGACGGCCTTGATGCGGTGGCCTCCTTCAAGCTGGACGAGGGACAGGCGGCGGTCTTCGCGCTCGACCGGATCGGCGGCAAGGTGGAACCGCGGTCCTGCCCGGTGATGGAGGCGGAGGAACTCTTCGGCGCCACGGTGCGGTACTGGCGGTCGTGGCTGTCCCACTCCCGTTACCGGGGGCGCTGGCGGGAGATGGTGCACCGCTCCGCGCTCACCCTCAAGCTCCTCACCTACGCGCCGACCGGCGCCATCGTGGCCGCGCCCACGACCAGTCTGCCCGAGCAGATCGGCGGCGAGCGCAACTGGGACTACCGCTACGTATGGGTGAGGGACGCCGCGTTCTGCATCTACGCGCTGCTCAGGCTGGGCTTCACCGACGAAGCCGAATCCTTCGTGCGCTTCCTGTCGGAACGCATCAGTCTCAGTGAGAGCGCCGGTGGCCCGCTGCAGATCATGTACGGCATCGACGGCCGCAGTGAACTGCCCGAGGTGGAGCTCCACCATCTGGAGGGCCACCTGGGATCGGCGCCCGTCAGGATCGGCAACAACGCCGTCAACCAGCTCCAACTGGACATCTACGGGGCCCTCATCGACTCGCTCTATCTCTACGACAAGTGGGGCCAGCCGCTGTCCAGCGAACACTGGGACACCATCGGCGCCCTGGTCGACTGGGTCTGTGACAACTGGGACCAGCCGGACGAGGGTATCTGGGAGACCCGTGGCAAGATCCAGAACTTCCTGTACTCGCAACTGATGTGCTGGGTCGCGATCGAGCGGGCGATGCGGATCGCAACCCATCGGGGTCTGCCGGCGGACATGACCCGCTGGGCCCACGTCCGTGACACGATCTACCGACGGATCATGCAGCGCGGCTGGTCCGAAGGACGGCAGGCGTTCGTCCAGCACGAGGGCGAGGACGTCCTCGATGCCGCCGTCCTCATGATGCCGCTGGCCAAGTTCATCTCACCGACGGACCCGAAGTGGCTCTCCACGCTGGACGTCCTGGGCGACGGCCTGGTGTCCGACTCCCTGGTCTACCGGTACGACCCCCGCAGCAGCCCGGACGGGCTGAGAGGCGAGGAGGGCACCTTCTCCATCTGCACTTTCTGGTACGTCGAGGCGCTCTCGCGCGCCGGCCGTGTGGACGAGGCCCGTCTCGCCTTCGAGAAGATGCTCACCTACGCCAACCACGTCGGGTTGTACGCCGAGGAGATCGGCCGCACCGGCGAACAGGTGGGCAACTTCCCCCAGGCCTTCACCCACCTGGCGCTGATCAGCGCCGCGTTCAACCTCGACAAGGCCCTGGGCTGAGACCACTGCCGGCCCGCGGGCCGGACAGCGACCGTCCGATCTGCGACGGCCTCCGTCAGGGGTCCGGTCCGCTGCTCCGCCGTCACCGCCCGGCGAAACGCGCCAGCACGCGGCGCACCTGCCCGTTCATCGCGGCGCTGCCCTGGTGCCCGGCGTCGTCGCAGACCAGCAGTTCCGAATCCGGCCAGGCGCGGGAGAATTCCCAGGCGGCACCGAGCGGACAGCTCAGATCGTGCCGGCCGTGGATGATCACGCCGGGGATCCGGGCCAGACGGCCGGCATCACGAAGCAGCGCGCCGTCCTCCAACCAGCCGTCGTTGGCCGCGAAATGGGCACATATCCGTGCGAACGCCAGCAGCGCGTCCGTCGCGCGACCGCTGTACGGAGCGGGCCTGCCGTTGGGCTCCAGGGAGAGAACGGCATCCTCCCAGGTCGCCCAGGAGAGGGCCGCACCCGCCCGTACGTCCGCATCCGGGTGTTCCAGGAGCTTCACATAGGCAGCGACCAGGTCGCCATCGCGCTCCCCCTCCGGCGCACCGTTCCTGAACCGCTCCCACTCCTCGGGAAAGAGCCGCGCGACCCCGCCGCGGTACAGCCAGTCGATTTCGGTCCGGCCCGTCAGCCAGAAGGCGGGCAGTACCAGTTCCGAGACCCGTTGCGGATGACGTTCGGCGTAGGCGACCGACAGGGCCGACCCCCAGGAGCCGCCGAAGATCAGCCATCTGTCGACCCTCAGGAACACGCGCAACTGCTCCATGTCACGCAGCAGATGCTCGGTGGTGTTGACCGCCATGTCCGTGGCCGGATCACTCGCGTGCGGGGTGCTGCGTCCGCACCCCCGCTGGTCGAACAGGATGATCCGGTAGCACTCCGGGTCGAAGGCCTTGGGGGTTCCGGACGGACTGCCGGCGCCGGGACCGCCGTGCACGATGAGCGCGGGCTTGCCGTCCGGGTTCCCGCGCTCCTCCCAGTGGACGAGGTTGCCGTCCCCGACGTCCAGCATTCCTTCTTCGCGGACCTCGGTGGAGGAGAAGGCGACAGGCATTCTTTTGAGCTCCTGGGTGAGCGGCGGTTCGACCCCCGACCGTACAGGGGTCCGCGGCGTACGCCCGGGGCGGCCGGCCCGAACGGCACCGGACCGCCGAGGCGTTGATCCTCGAGCGACCATGTTCCACCTCGCCCCGGCGCCGTGCAGCGACGACACCCACCCGGCTGCCGCGCCGACGGGGGCGACGCTCCGTGGCGAAAAGCAAGTCCCTTGCCCCAGGGCGCGGTTGGTCAGCCGCGGGCAGGGCCTGGCCACTCTTCGGGTCCTGGCGGTGGCCTCGGGCGTCCGTACCGCGAAAAGCTCTTTTCCTGCACACCTCCGCACGCCGCACCACCGCCATCCGGCTGCACGCGTCTCCGGGCTTCCGGGCTTCCGGCTGCGCCACCGCACGGCGGTTCCTCGCGGTGCGGGTGCCGGAGACAGCGCGGCAGCAATGACGCAGACGTGCGAACGAGCGGTGCACGATCGCCCCCGCGACTGGACGTACACTCCACACATGGGTCGCACATGCGGAGTGAGAGAGTGCCTGTTCCAGGCCGCTCATGCCCTGTGCCCGTCCGCCGCGTGCGCGACGGCCGTCGACCCGGTGAACGTGCCGGCGGTCCGCTGTCGCGCATTGCACGGCCACGGCTAGCGGTTCCGGGCAATTCTCAGCATTTCCCAGATCATTCCGCCCCTGCAGGCGAACCATTCTCTGCGCGCCCCCTCCCCGCCTCTGTAACCGCACAGCGACGGCTCTCGCCACAATTTCCCACTTTGTCACCCTTTGGCGCCCTGGCGCCACCTGCGCGCCGACCGCCGGACGACCGGCAGCCGGTGCATCTTCGAAAGGACCCTCGTGAAGTTGAGCGAGCTGCTCGCCGGGCACGATCATGAAGTCATCGAGGGCGATCCGGAGACAAGGATCACCGGAGGCATCTACTTCGACGCCCACCGCGCCACTCCCGGATCCCTGTTCATCGCGGTACCCGGCCATCGTGAGGGCGGCCCCGAGTCCATCGGAGCGGCCCTCGCACGCGGCGCGGTGGCGATACTCATCTGCTCCGCGACGGCGCGGCTTCCGGTCGCGACCTGGGCATCGACAGCAGGTGTATGCGTCCTGGCCGTAGCGGACACGCGCGAGGCGGCCGCGGTCGTCGCCTCGCGCTACCACAGGCAGCCGGGCCGGCAGATGAAGATGGTGGCCGTCACGGGCACCAACGGGAAGACGTCGGTTTCCTCCATGGTGGAATCGGTGCTGAGGGTCGCCGAGCACGCCAAGGTGGGGGTCATCGGGACGGGCGGCAGCCGGATCGGCGACGAACCGATCCCGATGCCGACGTCGGTACTGACCACACCGGAGTCGCCGGACTTCCAGTATCTGCTCGGGTACATGCGCGATCGCGGTGTCGGCACCGTGGCGCTCGAAGCCACGTCGATGGGCCTGCTGACCCACCGCCTCGACCACTCGTTCATCGACGTAGGGGTGTTCACCAACCTGACGCAGGACCACCTGGACGACCACGGCACCATGGAGAACTACCGGGACGCCAAACTGCGTCTGTTCGAGGGGCTGTGCCGGCGTGCGGTGGTCAACGCCGACGACCCGATCGGAGCCTGCATCGAGGCGATCATGCCCGGCGCGGTCGTCACGTACGGCATCGACGCGGAGGCGGACTACCGGGCGACCGACCTCACCATGGACGCCGTCGGAACCCGCTTCACCCTCCACCACGCCGGCCACAAGTATCCGGCGGCGATCCCCGTGCCTGGACGGTTCTCCGTCTCCAACGCACTGGCCGCTGTCGCAGCCTGCCACCTCATCGGGCACAACCTGGCCGGCCTGGTCGCCGCACTCGAGCAGTTGCCGCCGATCCCGGGAAGGTTCGAACGCTACGAGACCCCGGACGGCACGTCCGTCATCGTGGACTATGCTCACTCCCCGGACTCACTGGAGAAGGTGCTGACCACCATCCGCGGCTTCGCCTCCGGCCGGGTCGTCACAGTCTTCGGCTGCGGCGGGGACCGGGACGTCACCAAGCGCGCCCGGATGGGGGAGATCGCCGGCACCTACTCCGATCTGTGCGTCCTCACTTCGGACAATCCCCGGAACGAAGACCCCCGGGCGATCATGGATCAGATCGTCCCGGGCCTGCTCGCGAGCGGCACCACTTTCGAGCGGTTCGCCGACCGCCGCCGGGCCATCTCCTTCGCCCTGTCCGCCGCAGGGCACGGCGACGTCATCCTGATCGCGGGCAAAGGCAGCGAACCCCACCAGATCGTCAACGGGGAACTTCTGCCGTTCAGCGACATGGCGACGGTGCGCGAACTCGCCACGCGCTAGGGCCTTTCGTTTGGATCAGGCTGGATCAGGGAGCGGGGTCTGGTGCCGTGCATCGCAAGGCGGAGGGACGTACGCATACTGGATGTATGCGGGCGTTCCGACAACGCGGCGAGGTGCCGCAGCTGTCGTCGTGCGCTCGCCAGGGATTACGGGACAGCCCCTAGTAGGGCATGGTCATGTGCGGTCCGCGACGGCGTGTCTTCTTGATCGGTCGTGTCGTTGATCGGGTGTGCTGAATGAGGAGTTGGCTGCGGTCCGGTGTGATCTGGAGGACTTCGCGGCGG
>NZ_JBHVWN010000092.1:0-26633 GCF_042882275.1 Streptomyces sp. NPDC058231
ACCCGGACAGAATGACGCCCACGCGCCGTCCACCACAGCACCCGGACGGCGCGTCACATCACAACAGGGCAAACGTTGCCTGATCCGGCACTAGACCCTCGTTCCGGTCGGCAGCGCGGCACGGGCGATGCCGGTGAGGTTGCCCTGCAGGGCAAGGATCTCCCTCCGGTTCGATCCATCGCGATCGGCCGCGTAGACGTTCCCGGCCAGGTCGGTCGCGTACATGCGTCCGTTGTCCGGATCGAGGGCGAGGCCGATGCCTTCCATCAGGTGGGTCAACAGGATCTCGGGCGTCCGCCGCCCGTCCGGCGGGTCCATCGGCGAGCGGTTCACGCTGTTACCCCGCGGCGGGTCCCCTCGATCAGTCCAGTACAGCGTGCGCTCCGCGAGGTCGAGCTCCAGGTCGATCGGCTCCGGCAGTCCCTCGAACAGCACCTCGATGTCGCCGCGTTCGGCCGCACTCTGCCCGGTGGGCAGGTCGACTCCGGCCCGTAGAATCCTCCCGAGCCCCGCGTCACTCGGGCCCTTCTGTGTCCAGTAGAGGTGTCCGCCGACAGGGTCGACGGCGACTCCCACGCACCATCTGGTCTCGTCGCGACGGTCGTCCTCGCCTTGTCCCGTCTGAACGAGGGTTTCGACGTTCGAGCCGTCGAGGTCGCAGCGCATCACGCGCATGCCCTCACGATCACCCCAGTACAGCTTCCGGCCGGCGGCCTCCAAGTGGAGTTGCTTGGGCGTGTACGTGACGCCGCGGGGGACGATCGTCGTCCGGTTGCCTCCTTCCAGGTCCACGCGTTCGATCGAGCCGTCGTTCTCCGGCGGAAAGCCCATGTTCGTCCAGTAGATGTGCCCGGCCACGACATCGACGGCGACCCCGTCGGGAATTCTGCACCCGGTGACGACGACCTTCTTGTCGGAACCGTCGGGGTTCACGGAGAACAGGCGACCGCCACTGCTGGCCTCGAGCACGAACAGTTTCTCCCGGCTGCCCGTCATGGCCCCTCCTTCGCCGGGTGACCGGCTACGGCGCTCGGCGCGCCGGACGGGTCGTACTGGGCGCGCACGGCCAGCAGGGCCGAAAGCATCGCGTCGCGCCGAGCAGCCATTTCATCGACCGAGCGGCCACCCGCCTCCTCCAGGACGCCGCTCACGATCTTCTCCTTGAGCTCGGGCGTGAACTCGGGCGTGCCCAGTTCCTGCCAGGACGCCACCATCCGAGGCATGAGGGTGTCCATGAAGTGCTCGATGCCACCCTCCCCTCCGCCGAGATGCCACAGCATGTGGGGGCCCATGACGCCCCACCTGAGCCCCGGTCCCCAGGACACCGCGTCGTCGGAGTCCGCCACGTCGAGTACCCCCTCCTGGACCAGGTGGACGACCTCGCGGTACAGCGCGGCCTGGATGCGGTTGGCGACGTGCCCGGGGAGCTCCTTTTTGAGGTGGATCGGCTTCTTGCCGATCGTGGCGTAGAACGACATGGCGTCCCGGATCGTCTGCGGGGCGGTCTTTGTTCCGCCGACGACCTCGACCAGCGGGACAATGTGCGGGGGATTGAAGGGATGACCGATGACGGTCCGCTCCGGGCGCCGGCATTCGGCCTGGATGACGCTCATCGTGATGCCCGACGAACTCGACGCGATGATCGTCTCCGGCGGTGTGGCATCGTCGATGTCGGCGTACAACCGGACCTTGAGCTCCGGGCGCTCCGGCGCGTTCTCCTGCACGAAATCGGCGTCCGCGACGGCCTGACGCAGGTCCGCCGTGAACCTGAGGCGATCGGGCGACGCTTCGGGCGCGAGGCCGATCGAGGCCGCCGCGTCCCATGCCGTCTCCACGTACGACCGCAGGGCTTCCTCCGCAGTCGGAGCGGGGTCGGTCGCGGTCACGTCGAAGCCTTGGGCGAGATAGTGCGTCGCCCAGCTCGCACCGATGGTTCCGGTACCGACGATGGCCACGTGGCGGACGGGTTTGCGCGCATTCATGACTGGTCATTGCTCCTGGGAGTCGGACCTGGGCTGCGGGGAAGGGAAGTGGTTGACGTGGCCGGTATCAGCGGCTGTGCCACACGGGGGTCCGTTTCTCGGTGAACGCTTCCCGCGCTGAACACCCTGCCCGCGCCCGTGAGTACACCGGCCGACGGCTCCGGGTCCGCGTCGAGCAGGTCCAAGGTCGCCGCGAGCTGTACCGCGACCTCATGGTCCACGGCGTTCTTCTGCGCCGGGCGGTTGATGGTGATGGTCAGCACGCTGCCGCGGCGCTCGTGGAGCACCATGTCGGACGCTTCGGACGCCGTGCTCATCGTGACCCCTCGGCTTCCGCCGTGCCGGGGATCGCTCCCTGGGCGCTCAGCTCGGCGATCTCGGCGGGGCCGAATCCCAGCTCGGCGAGGATCTCGTCGTTGTGCTCGCCCAGGTCCGGTGCCCGCTTCGCCGGGACCTTCTTGACGCCTCGCAGGTTGACCGGACTGCTGATGGTTTCCTCCAGCCCGCTGACTCCTTCCAGCGGCACCACGATGTCGTTGGCGCGCAACTGCGGGTCCTGCGCGGCCTGCTCCGGTGTCTGGATGAGGCTGTAGGTGACGCGTTCCCGGCCCAGGGCGTCCTGCCAGTGGGCGAAGGGCTGCGTGCGGAACTCGGCGTCGAGCAGTTCGGTCAGCGCGGCGGAGTTCTTGACGAAGCCCTCGACGTCCGCGAATCGGGGATCCTCGAGTAGCTCGGGATGCGCGATGGCCCGCGTCAGTCCTGGCCAGTGCGGGGGTGAGGCGACCAGCATGAACCACTTGTCGTCCTCGGTCCGGTAGGGGTTGATCAGGGGATTCGCCGGCGCCTTCCGGTCGTGCAGCTCGAACCGCGTGCCGCCGGCGAGCGCGCCGGCCACGAGAGTTCCCGTGGCCCAGACGCCCGAGGCGAGCAGCGACGTCCCGACACTGCCACCTTGTCCGGTGCGCTCACGGCGGTACAGGGCGGTCACGATCGCCGCGTAGATCGCGATCGCCGACATGTAGTCGCCGCTGCCCCAGACCGGCACCGTGGGTGGGGCTCCCGCGTCCCGGGTGGAGGCCAGCAGCCCGCTGCGCGACCAGGCGGCGGTCAGGTCGAAGCCCGGCTGCCCGGCGTCGGGGCCGGTGTCCCCGAAACCGGTGATGTCGGCGTAGACGACCCGCGGGTTCCAGCCCGCGACCTCTTCGTAGCCGAGGTGCAGCTTTTCGCGCGTGCCGTGCGGGAAGTTGGTGATCACCACGTCGGCCCACTCGACGAGGCGCTTGAGGACCTTGGTGGCCGCCGGTGACTTCAGGTCGATCACCATGCCGCGCTTGTTGCGGTTGGTGAGGTGCCAGCTGTAGTTGGCTTGCGCCCGGGGACTGGGCGGCATGGAGCCCAGCCGCCGCTGAGGATCACCCGTCCCCGGCGGCTCGATCTTGATGACGTCCGCTCCGAAGTCGGAGAGCACGGTGGCCGCGGCCGGTCCGGCGATGAAGGTCGATGCGTCGAGGACCTTCAGGCCGGTGAATACGGATTCGGTGGTCATCTTTGTCACCTCACGAAGGCACTCAGGCCGCCGGTCACGGCACGTCCGACGATGAGGGTCTGGATCTCCCGCGTGCCCTCGTACGAGTACAGGGCCTCCGCGTCGGCGACGAAGCGCCCGACCTTGTAGTCGAGGACGATGCCGTTGCCTGCCAGCAGTTCCCGCGCCCATCCCACGGTCTCGCGCATCCGCACGGTGCAGTAGGCCTTCGCCAGGGCGGACTGCTCGTCCCGGTATACCCCGGTGTCCTGCAACTGGGCCAGACGCGTCACCATCCCGCAGGAGGCCGTGGCGTTGCCGACCATCTTCACCAGCAGGTCCTGTACGAGCTGGAAGCCCCCGATCGGGCGCCCGAACTGCTCACGCTCCTTCGCGTACTGCAGGGCGATCTCGTAGGCGCCGAACATCACTCCCACCGCCTGCCACGCCACCCCGCTGCGCGTCCGGCGCAGGATCTCGGCGGTGTCCTTGAACGAGTTCGCGTTCTGCAGCCGGTTGGCCTCCGGCACGCGGCAGCCGTCGAGCACGATGTCGGCGTTCTGCACGATCCGCAGCGCCATCTTGTTCTCGATCTTCGTCGCTGTGAACCCGGGAGTGTCCTTCTCCACGACGAAGCCCAGTACGTGGTGCGTCTCGACATCGCGGGCCCAGACGACGACGAGGTCGGCGAACGTCGCGTTCCCGATCCACCGCTTCGCTCCGTCGAGGATCCACGCGTCGCCGTCGCGACGCGCGGTCGTCTGCAGGCCCCCGGCCACGTCGGAGCCGCCGTGCGGCTCGGTCAACGCGAAGGCTCCGATCTTCTCGAGGCGGCTCATCGCCGGCAGCCACCGTCGCTTCTGCTCCTCGGATCCGCAGCTGAGGATGGTGCCCATGGCCAGACCCGAGTGCACACCGAAGAACGTCGCCATCGATGCGTCGGCGTGCCCGAGCTCCATCGCGAGGAAGCCCGCGAAGAGGTTGCTCGGCTTGGATTCCGGGGAGTCCGGGTCGGCCCAATCCAGAAGACCGAGCCCGCCGAAGCCCTCGACCAACTGGAAGGGGAACTCGGCCCGGGCCCAGTAGTCGTCGACGATCGGGGCGACCTGCATACGGAGGAACTCGCGGACGGAATCGACCTTCTCCCGCTCCCCGTCCGACAGCAGTTCCTCAAAAGCGTAGAAATCGGCGGGCAGCAGCCCTCTGTCCAGGTAAGGACCGCATGGTGTCGGCAAGGCCGAAAAGCCGCTCATGACAAACTCCCTCAAGCACTGGGGGGCATGGCTCAGAGATCCCCGCCCGTCAGCGCTCTCCGCGCCCGGCCTTTCGGTTCTCCAGCCCGATCAAACGCGTATCCGAGGTCGGTACCCCGGAACCGCGCCGCTCAGGGCTGCCGTTGTCGCCCTGGGTCACCCCAGTGGCCCGCGGCAGGCACGGATGGCGAGGCAGGGCTGCAAGCTGCCCGCGCGGGACGTGGGCAAGCCTGCCGGTGAGCGGGAGGCCTACGGGGTACCGCAGGACGTTCACATCCCGGCCAGGCCCCACATGCGTGATCCACTGCATCGGGTGCCCCGGCCCCTGGTCCACTCCCCCGACGTCGCCGTGGGTCGGCGCAGAGCCCGTGACAAGCGTCTGGCCCGCGCCGAAGGAGAGGTCTTCTTACTCCAAGTGCGGCCCGTGGAACTGGTGGGATGCGGTGCGTTCGATCGCCAGGAGAGCGGCGTCGTCGGTGGGTACCTCGCCGACGTGGGCGAGCAGGTCATCGTGGATATGACGCAGCAGGGCATCGGGGCTGGTGGTGGGGAAGGAGGCGGCCCGCTCGGCGAGCGGGTAGAAGGCTCCGGTCGGTGAGCGGGCTTCGATGACGCCGTCCGTGTAAAGCAGGAGAATGTCTCCGGCTTCGAAGGGGAACAGGTCGGCGCGGTGGCTTGAGGTGGGCAATGCGCACATGCCCAGCGGGGGTGCGGGGCGGCGTGAGTGCAGGACCGTGACCTGGTGATCATGCACCAGTAGAGGCGGGGGATGGCCACAGCTGATCATCTGGGCGTGTGAGCCGTGATCGGGAATGTCAAGTACGAGGGCGGTGATGAAGTGTTCCCCCAGGTCGTACTGGGTATCGGCCACATCCTCCACGTTCAGACAGAAGCTCTCCTCGAGTGCCGCTGTGAGCTCCGGCAACGTGGCACACCGGTGAGCACCCTCACGGAACGCGCCCAGCACCACCGATGCTTCGCCGATGGCGGCCATGCCCTTGCCCCGGACGTCACCGATGATCACCCGCGTGCCGGAATTGGCCGAGCGGGCGATCGCAAACAGGTCGCCACCGATCTGGGTCTCGTCCTCGGCGGCCAGATACAGCCAGGCCACGCGCAACGGCCCGATCCGGCGGGGCGGAGGCCGCAACAGAACACGCTGTGCCGTCTCGGCCACCGATCGCGCCCGGCTCAGCTGACGACCACGCCGCTCCCGCACGTAGCAGACGAAAACCACCAGAGCGGAGAGCACGGTCAGGGCGGTGATCTGCGCGATGTGGTTGGTCGTGCCGAGTCCGCCGTGGAGAACAGCGATGAAAGCCTGAGCGGCCACAGCCAGAACACCGACCGCCGCAGTCAGCCATGGGCCGGCGAAGGAGGCGGTGAGCGCGGGCGCGATGACCAGCAACGGCCCCAGATGGACATCGACCGGAGAGTGGATGTCCACCACAGTGATCACTACGATCAACGCGAGCGGGATCACCACCAATCCGCGGCCCGACGGCTGCTCA
Source organism: Streptomyces sp. NPDC058231 (assembly GCF_042882275.1). Lineage (NCBI taxonomy): Bacteria > Bacillati > Actinomycetota > Actinomycetes > Kitasatosporales > Streptomycetaceae > Streptomyces > Streptomyces sp. NPDC058231. Next base: position 6,272 of record NZ_JBHVWN010000092.1, read on the forward strand.
AGGAGGCGGTCCACCGAAGCGCGCCGGACACCCATACACCTCATTGTGCCCCTCGCCCAAGGCGACGCATGTTCCCAGGCCGTCAGCCAAGGACGACGTCCCGACGGAGCGTTCTCGCCCCACCCGGTGTAGAGCCCAGCACCCCAGCAGTCCGCCCTGAGCTGGGGCGGAGGCCAGTGCCGGCGTCGGCGACCTTGCCTTGCCGCAGCGGCACCCGCCGGCATTGGCCGGGCCGCGCCCCGTCGTCCTCGTCCCGGCCATCCTCGAAGACGAAGAGCGGTTTTGCGCCATGTGCGGGTGCTTCGGCGAACGAGACGGCTTCAGTGAAGCGTTCGAGCGGGAACGGCTCGCCTTGGGGGATGCTCAGCACTTCATCAGCGACGAGACTGCGAACCTCGGACAGCGCGCGCAGCGCATCCGCAGGTGAGGTAGTGCCGAACCAGCGGTTCAGCCAGAAGCCACGGACTGCTTTGGTCTCATAGATGACCGAGCGTGCCAGCAGCGGGATCGTCAGCGCTGCCGGGTCGGTCTGTCGATGGGTGGAGAGCGCGCCGTAGACCACGACCTCTCCTCCCGGAGCCAATGCCTGGGACACCTGGGCGCCCACGTGGCCCGCGACGCAGTCGACGGCCTTGCGCACGCCGGCCGATCCTGCAATCTCGGACACACGCTGCACCAGGTCCTCGTCCTCGGTGCAAATGACCTCGTCACCACCAAGGGCTTTGATCTCCTCGACGGCATCGCGCCGCCGCACGACATTGATCGTGCGAATACCCAGATGCCTGGCCAGCTGGATGACGAGCCGGCCGACGGTGGAGCCCGCGGCCGTCTGCAACAGCCATTCACCCGGCTGTACGTCGAGCTCGCGAGTCACCAGCAGCAGCGCAGTCAACGGGTTGACGGCGAGCTGACAGGCACTGGAGTCGCTCAGATGATCGGGGACCTGCAGGAGCCTTCGTGTATCGGCGGCGAGGTACTCCTGCCAGGTCCCGGCCGCGGGCGGCCCGGGTACCGCCGGGACAGCAACGGCCACCACGCGCTCGCCGATGTTCAGTCCCTCGGTCTTGGGGCCCAAGGCCTCAATGCGGCCCACGCATTCCATGTGGCCCCCGACCGTGGGAAACTTGGGGGAGAAACCGTAGCGGCCACGCACCACATGAAGATCACTGGCGTGAATCGGGGTCGCCTTCACGCGGATCAACGCCTGACCGGCCCCTGGCGTGGGAACAGGACGGGATTCCAGCCGCAGGACATCGGCCGGCTCGCCGACCTTTCCGGCTACGAGCGCGCGCATGGATCGTGGCATGAGTGACCTCGTCTCTCAGCGCCCGACGAACTCGGTAGGCGTTCTGGACAGGAACAAGGCCGGTGAGGCGGCCGTCCATGACGGGCTTCGGTACTGGATGTGCCGCAGGCCGCCTCGGATTCGTTGCATGAGGTATTCCGGCGTGGTGAAGGCGACGTTGGAGAGGCGCGCCGCGGCAGGGACCAGATGCCGTCGACGCGATTGAGACAGGTCTTCTGCGGACGTGTCGAGAATGTCGGCCATGCTCAACTGCACCAGCCTGATCGTGATCCACGCTTGACGTCGCCGAGCCTAACTGCGGTAGCAAGCGGCGCCAGAGGTACTCGCCGGTCCGGAGCGGAGTTTTTGCTGCATCAGGCGTGAATCACTCCCGCACCCGGGCCGACTGTGATTTCTCGTGACAATCACGCGCCTCAAGATCCGCAACTGCCACCCAGACCGGCAGACGAACGATGCCCGTGGAAGTGCAGGAATCCACCGAACCGGAACTCACCCTCCTGTGGGAATGACGCCACACCCATCCCGGCCCATATCCACGTCAACGACTCGGGCATCGAACAGTCGCGTGTGCGACAGGGCAGTTCCCAGGTGTGCGCCGTCCGCGCGATCAGATTCTCGGCGGCCAGCACCCGTGGTCGACCGCGGGAAGCCCGACGTACGCGCGCAGGCCTGCGTGAGTGGCCGGAAGCCCGTAAGTGGCGAGGCTCTCGCCCAGGTTCTCGTCCGTGTTCCACCACCCTTCGAAGAGATCGGCGAGGGCATGCAAAAGCTGCTGCTGAGGGCGGCGGAGGTCCGCGTACGGGGGGCAGGGGTCGGGTAGTGGGCCAGAGAACAGGTCCGGCAGAACCGCCTTCGCCTTGGATGCCCTTTGCGACGTGCTGACGAACGGCAGGCAGGCGGCGACTGCGGCGCGTGAGATGGGGGAAGGTGGCAGAGCGAGCAGAACGTGAGCGGTGTGCCCGTGGAAATCGCCCAGGCTGAAGTCGGTCGCGGGTACAGGCGCAGGGGCCGCGGCTGCGGCAGCGAGTTCAGCAACGGCTCGGTCGAGGAACGAACCGTCGAGCTCCGCGGCGGCGCTTCGGGCGGTCTGGGCGATGGCAATGGCGGCAGCCCAGCGTACGAGGCCGTCCTCGGCGTCCAGACTGGCAGTGAGGGGCCCCGGGAGAGCCGTTGTTCCGAGGATGCCGACAGCTACCAGCGAGGTGGCCTTCGCTACGGCATCCTCCTCGTGCGCAGCAAGGCCGAGCAGGAGGGGCACGGAGGTGACCGCCAGTTCGGGAAACCAGGTGAGCAAGTAGGCGGTTCTGGACCGGACTCGGGGATTCTCATCGTGCAAGAGACCGACCAGGGACGGAAGTTCGACAAGTACGGCGTTGTACGAACGCATCGAAGTGTCACGGGCATCGACCGGATTGCCGGCCGCCACCCAGTCCCGGATGTTTTGCAGGTTCCGGCGTCGCTGCTCGTCCTGCTCGGCGGCCAGTTCCTCCTCGTACAGCGGGAGGAGCTTGTCGGACGAGTTCGCGGCGGCTTCCGCGCGCCAAGCGGCGATGTCGGCCCCGTCGATGATCTCGCGCTCCTCATCCCAGTTGACCGCGAGGCCGGTCAGGAGCTCCAACGCGTGCTCACGCGCCGGCTCCGGGCCGGCGAGAGCGATGCGGGCAAGGAACGGCACTGCGTACGGGGATGCCTGACAGCGGGTTCCCTGGTGCGCGAGATGATCGAACAGGCTGCTGACGGCCTGCTGTCGTGCCTGCTCGTCATCGCCGCACAGGGCGCGCAGTTGGCCGGGCACATCGACGGCCGTCCCGTAGGCGTGGTTCAGGTTCGCCCAGTCCACTTCGTCCAGGCCGGTCAGCAGGTCGTCGTCCGCAGTGATCACCGCCGCATGATGTCAGAGTCCTCCGACACCGGTACGGGGCCCCAGCAGGCGGGCCGTCGGAATCGGGCACCATGACCGGGCAGAACGATCCCACCGTTTCCAGCACGTGGGACCATCCCCGCGGGCGCGGGGAGCAGGATGATCCGGGCTTCCTTCTTGCAATGATCTGGAAGCTCCGACGGCCGGATGTGGCTACTGGGTGGAACCGTGGCGGAACTCGAATCCTTCGTAGAGTCGTCCTGTTGGGAGATCGAGTGGATCGAGTAAGCCGCAATCGATGAGTAGCCGGAGCCGAACGAGGGCGGAGCCGCCAGGCACCCCGTGACGTGGTCCACCGCCCCCTGACCGCAGTGGCGATGGCAACTGCCGGATGCCGGTGCCGGACGGCGGGCAGACAAGTGTTGCAGGTGGTGTACGCCGTCGCGCGGGTTGCAGCGGACGTGCGCCGAGCGGGGAAGCGGGCCTGTGCATTCGGTTACGTGGGGCCAGCTTCCACGTAGCGGGCGCGCATGGCGTCGCTGGCGGCGGGTCCTGCGGTGTAGACGAAGGCTTCGCTGTCGTCCAGTCTGCGACCCGTGACGGCGTCGACGACGACCGGGTCGACCTCCTCTCCGGTCTTGGCGTCAACCAGGATCATGCTGCGTTCCTCCGGCGCCAACCGTGAGTTGCCCCAGGCGGCGAGGGCGACGATGACCGGGCGGATCGAGCGGCCGAGCTCGGTGAGGACATACTCGTATCGGGTCGGATTGTCCTGGTAGGGGCAGCGCTCAAGTAGTCCGTCGGCAACCAGGGACTTGAGGCGGGTGGTGAGCATGCTCGAGGAGATACCGAGGTTTTCCTGGAACTGGTCGAAGCGGGTGTAGCCGTCGAACGCGTCGTGCAGGATCAGCAGCGTCCACCACTCACCGACGTGCCCCACGGTCGTCGACAGCGGACACTCTCTGTCCTCCAGTCTGATTCGGCCCGCCACGTTGACCACCTCACACACATAGGCGCTAGGGCGTGTTTCGAAAGTCCCGCCTGCTCGGCGACGTCTCGCACGCACGCTCGCCGCGTTGTCGGGATCCCCCCGATACATCCAGTATCGGGGCGACCCTCCGCCTTGCGATCGCACGCACCAGACGCCGCCGAGCCCGCCCTCCGGGCGGACGGCGCTACTTTCGAAACACGCCCTAGAGCGAAATTTACTACTTCTATTTTAGCAGCTATGTGATGTGGGCTTTCGCGCGCCGGCTTCCATCGGGATGAACATGCCTTGGCGCGCCGTGCCGCGCCGCTGGGGGTGAGCGCCTCCTTCCCATGCCCCACTGTCGTGACCACAGGTCAGTCAAAAAGTGGATCGGATGCGGCTGGCCAGTGACCGGGCAGGGCGGACAGGTCGTGCCGGTTGCGGCCGGCGTGGGCGTGCCGCGGACGACGAACATGCGCGGGACCTCCGCAAAAGCCGATGCAGTAGTCAAGTCACCCCGGCTGGGCCGCCAGGACGTCCTCCCGGGCCCCGCCTCATCAGGATCAGCACCGGCCGGTTTCGGTGCGGGAGGACGTTACCGACCGGGCGCGTAGTCAGCGCCCCGTGAAAGAGTCTCGTGTGCGCGGATGCCGGCGAGCGCGGTTTCGATATGACCGACGGCCCGCTCGAAACCGGCACCGCCGAGCACGAGTTGACGCGGCGGATCGTCCTGGTTCATTGCGGCGACAACGGCCCGTGCGGTGTCGCCGGGCTGTTTCCCGTCCTGCTCGACCATGGCTGCGTGGACGGACTGGAGCATCGGCCGGTAGTCCTCAATGGCCTCCTGCACCGGTTCATCAGCGAACCCGGCGTAGGCACGGGTGCGGAACGCTCCCGGCTCCACGGCCATCACGTTGATGCCCAGCGGCGCCACCTCCGCGCGCAGCGTCGATCGCATCGAAGCGGGCTTGTGCGGTCGAGACGGCCGACCTGATCTGTTCGGCATCAGTGACGTCCAACTGCAGAACGAGGACCCGTTCACCGTAGGGAGCGGCCCAGGCATGCAGTTCCTCAGGTCTGCGGGCGGTCAGCACGACACGGTCGCCACTATCCAGCGCGGCTCCGCGTAAGCAATGCCGAACCCACCAGGGGTGCCTCCGGTGATGAACCAGGTCTTCATCGATGTCTTTCCGTGAGCAGAGGAGGGAAAGGGAGAGGTGGCTGCCGTGGCGCAGTCGCGGTCAGGGCTCGATGACGAGGCGTTGGATGCGACCGTCGCGCAGCGTGAACCGGTAGTGGAGGTCGACGACGCCGCCGGGGAAGTCGCCCTCGAGCCGATGCGTGGCCGTGCAGTGCGACGCATCGATGCCATCCGCGCCGGTGAGTGCGGTCGTGTACGTGTATTCGCTGGCGGAGCGGTTCAGCCAGGACTCGATAGCCGCGGCACCGGCGTAGGTCTTGCCGTCGTCGGTCACGGTGGCGTCGTGGGTGAACGCCGTGATCGCGGTGGCGGCGTCTCGCTCGCGGTGGGCCGTCAGATACTCGGTGACGACGTCCGGCAGTACGTAGACCTGGGGCTGGTTGTCGTTCATGGCGCGTCCAAGTGAGTGCGTGGGGGCGGAAACCGAGGGCGTGAGATGAAGGCCTTTATCAGGCGCTCACCTCGGGTGCGCCCACAGAGAGGCAACACGACCCACGGTTACTGCTAGATCAGAAGTTGTAACTTTGACTTTAGCACTCACTGGGCACCGGGGCCGTTCTGGGCTGCAGGTCGCTGTCGCCGACGCCCTGGGACGCGCCGATGCGCATGGCCAACGAGCGGGCGGCCGCTCGGGCGGCCCAGGCACACACCGAGGGCGGCAGGCCGTCGGGGATGTCGGCCAGGGTGGCGTGTCAGATGGTCCACCCCTCGCCGTAGAAGCCGCCGGGGCGCCGGCCCAGAAGGTCCCGGCGCCGCTCAGCGCTGAGCCCCATCGGGTTTCCGCGGCGACCGATGCACGTACGGCACTTCTCGCTCACGACCCACACATGACCGGTCTCCGGGTCGAAGACGGACGGGGCCGCTGAGGCAGCAGGGTCCGTGTCACCCTGATGCGGTCGGCAGCCGCGCGAGCGCCGACCGGACGTCGGGCCGCACAGCCCACCGGGCCGGAGCCGCCCTACGTCCGGTCGAAGACCTCAGCCCCGGGCTGCCGCTGCGGCGGTGATCCAGTTCCTGAACTCGACGGCGTAGTGGCGGAGGTGGTGCTCCAGAACGTCCTTGGGGCATGTGGTGGGCACGTAGACCGTCAAGCTTGCGGTGAAGCCGTCGGCGGTGTCGCCGAACTGGGTCAGCGCCCGCCCTACGACGGTGCTGTCGGCCAGGAAGAGGTTCGAGGACATCTTGTGCGGAAACTCGGACTCCGGGAGGAGTTCGTCCGCGTCCGCGGCCCAGGCCATCGCGTCCGTTCCCCAGCCGCCCATGTAGAAGGAGCAGACGTGGGGGCCGATGTTCTCCACCACGTTGAATGCTCCGTCGGCCCCGGGGGCCATTACGTAGTGCTCGGGGTGCGCGGCGAGGAGTGCGTTCTCGTCGCCTGCGAAGGCTTTCTCCATCCAGGCCAGGAACGCGTCCGAGGTGAGGCCACGTGTCGCGAGCACCGTCGTGCCCGCCGTAAAGCTGCCGTCGGAGGCGAGGGCACTGCCTCGCAGGAAGGCGTTGCCTTCCTCGATGTCCGCCGCCATGAGGTCGAGCAGACCCTGGCGTCCCAGCCGTGTCCTGAAGCGGTCCAGGGCGCGGCGGGCGTAGAACAGCTCGAAGTCATCGATGCTCCCGGAGCCAGTAGGCCCTGACTCGAGCGTCACGGTCACGGGCAGAGAAGTCTGGTTGTCGGTCACGGTCGAACCCCCGAGCTGCTGCGCACACGCGGGAGCAAGTCCCTGGACCGCGGGGCCCGTACCATCACCGAAATCCACCGCCTCCTGCTCGAAGCAGCAACCCCCTACGTCGACCAGATCCGGCGCTCCAACCCGGCGGCGGCGCTGGACACCGCGGCCCGCGCCGTCCTGGGTGCCTGCTTCCACAACTCCGTACGACCCGACCCTGCCACCGGCGAAGCGGCCAGGCGCCGGTACGCGGAGGAGCTCAGCGAGATGGCGATCGCCTATCTCCTCACTCCTGAGCACCGCGGCAGCGCCTGAGCTTGAGCCGCCCGAGCTGCGCGGGTGATCCTCACGGCGATGACACCGCCTATTCCTCCGCGCCGTCGAGCCTGGCGGGTGGCTTCCGCCGACGTCAGACCTGCCCTCACCTGCCACCTCACCCCGGCGGAGCCATTACTCTGGGCCAAAGGTGAAACCAGTGGCTTCAAGGAGGCGATGGCCCGCAGCGGCGCCGCGTTCGCCGCCGAACCCAGCGGCACCGACCCCTCCCCAAAGCAGCGAGCCGCAGAGCAGCAGGCCCATGCCGAGCTTCAGCGGCAGAAGCGGGGCCATGCCGCGTGACCCAGCCCGAACCGCTGCGCCTGCGCGGCTCTGACGCAGGCGAAACCGTGTGGATCCACCTCGACCACACCCAGCAGCCCAGCAGGGCATCGGTTCGCAGTCGTGCGGACCTGGGGTGCTGCGGCGATACCGGCTGAAAATCGCACCGGCCGAGTTCACGTCCCGCAGGACGACATGACGGTCAGCGGTAATCGCGAGGTGGGCGGCCTGGCCGTCCTCGACGCGGTGCTGTGACTCGTCACCAGGTAAAACGCGTACCCTCGCACCGACGGCCCTCCGGCCCAGTGGTATACCCGCTTCAGTTCATGACGAATCGGTGAAGGGGGTCAGCGATGGCAGAGCGGGCGTGGGCCACGGCGGGCAAGAAGGACAGTGCCGACCGGAAGTCGCCGGGCCGGGCGCGGCTCACGGGTGTGGCGCTGATCGTGCTGTCTCTGATCTGGGTGGTGCTGAGCTACCTGGCGTTCACGGTGTGGATGCCAGGCCAACAGGAGCGCTACGAGCACTACCGGGCAGCCGAGCCATGCTCCGAGCAGGCGACCCCGCAGGAGGTGGCTGCGAAGGACTGCCTCACCATGTGGCACTTCACCGTCACGAGGGCTGAGTCCACGTTCACAGGAAAGGTCAGGGTCTACGAGGCGACCCTCAGGGGCAAGGGCGACGACTCCTGGCAGAGAGTCGTGCGGTTCAGCGACTCCGGGCCGCTCTTCGACAAGCTGCATCGGGGCGACGAGGTCACCGCGACCGGCTGGCGCCGCGACATCGTCGTCCTCAGCAAGGACGGCGTCCGCCAGAACACCTCCGATGTACCCCGCGACGAGCAGCAGGGGAACGCCGCCCTGGGCGTCCTCGTCGCGCTCCTCGCGGCCGAGTCGCTCGTGTTCGGCGTGGTCCGCCTGGCCAGGCCGACCGCCTACGGTCCCTTCGTCTGGGAGCCGTTCGGCAGGTGGCTGGCCTTCACCGACATCTGCGTCGGCGTGAGCGTGGGGGTCGCGTCGATGTGGCTCGACATCCCGTGGTGGACCGTGCTCGTGACCGTGCCGGTCGTGGTGTGCGCGGTGATGATGCGTCTCCTGCGTCAGCGTCGGCGCGCGGCGGCGTCCTCGACGAAGGTGCAGGGGCCGAGGCGACAACAGGACTCGCGAGTGAGTGCGCGATAGGACGCAGCGGGGCATCTTGCCCCCGTCGATCCGATGTGTGCCGCCGGCAGTGACGGGCCACACGCCTGCAGTTGCCGCCGGCTGCTGTTGTTCTGGAGCCGCGCCACCGTCTCTGTGAGCGTGAACTCGGCGCACGGTACCCGTCCGTGGAGTTCCTCGCCGAAGATCTGCTGCCGCGGGCGGAGCAACGCAAGGCGCTGGCCGACGACCCGGCGAGGCACTGTCGTCGCCGCCGACTCGTGCAGCTCGAACGCCTCGGCCGTCGCCATCAGTGCGCGCAGACTCACCGGATGCCGTCTGATGGCGACGTCAGTTCTGACGGTCCGTCACGGTTTCTGTGGCTTTATCGAGCAGTAGCGACGTCACTTGTCGACGGGTTTGGGAGGCGCCCAGAACCACGGTCGGGTGATGTTGATGAGTTCGGGAGGCACTGGGGTTCTTGCCAGGGCAGCATCGGGATGCTCCTGGTGAAAGGTCCTGGTCATGCCGTAAATGTCGAAGGTCGAGCTGTACGCGGCGATCCGACGTGACCATCGCGGTGGCATGTCGATGCGGGAGCTTGAGCGCAAGCACGGCGTGACCTGGCGAACGGTACGGAAGGCGTTGGACTCGTCCTGGCCGGAGCCTCGTAAGAAGCTGCCTCCCCGAGCCACCACGCTGGACCCGTACAAGCCGGTGATCGACGAGATCCTGCGGGCGGATCTGGACGCGCCGCGCAAGCAGCGGCACACGGTCACCCGGATCTTTCACCGGCTGGTCGAGGAGCACGGGGCGGACGTCTCCTACGGGGTGGTGCGCTACTACATCGCCAGCCGGAAGCCCGAGATCCTGGTCGAGTCCGGCAAAGCGCCGCTGGAAGCATTCGTCCCGCAGACTCACCTGCCCGGCCACGAGGCGGAGGTCGACTTCGGTGATGTGACCGTGCGCCTGGGCGGTGAGCTGGTCACCTGCTATCTGTTCTCCTTTCGGCTGTCGTATTCGGGCAGGGCCGTCCACCGCGTCTTCGCCTCCTGCGGCCAGGAAGCGTTCTTCGAAGGACACGTCCACGCACTGCGGGCTCTGGGCGGAGTTCCGCGGACCAAGGTCCGCTACGACAACCTGAAGGCCGCCGTCGCCAGGGTGTTGGGGCAGAGCCGGGGAAGAGTCGAGGCCGACCGGTGGATCGCCTTCCGCTCGCACTTCGGCATCGAAAGCTTCTACTGCCGCCCCGGCATCGAAGGCGCCCACGAGAAGGGCGGAGTCGAAGGGATGATCGGCTACTTCCGCCGCAACCACTTCGTCCCGGCGTGTTGACTGAACTACCGAACCTTGTCTCCTTGTTCTTCGGACAGGCGAGAGGCGGGGTGGCTACCGTCCCCTGCCATGGCTGAAGGTGTAGATGTTCCAAGGGACTTGGGCTCGCTGGTGGTTCCCCGGGTGGGCTCGCTCGTGGAGGCCGGCGATCTGTGGGAGCCGTATCGGCTGGTTGGTCCCGCGGGGCTCCCGGTGGGTGCGGTGACCGCATATCTGCACGAGTTGCAGGCGGCGGGGCGGCCCGCGACGACGCAACGCTCCTACGGCATGGATCTGCTGCGGTGGTTCCGCTTCTTGTGGGCGATCGAGCTGCCCTGGAACGAGGCGACCAGGATCGAGGCCCGCGACTTCTCTCGGTGGATCCAGATCACCGCCAAGCCTCCCCGACGCCGACGTACAGACCAACGTGCACAACCGCGTACAGACCGGACCGTGAATCCGATCACCGGGAAGCGGCCGATCGGGACGACCTACGCCTCCTCGACTGTCGCGCACAGTGAGACGGTGCTCCGCAGCTTCTACGCCCACCATTTGGACGCCGGGACCGGCCGGCCGGTGAACCCGTTTCCGCTGGCCAGGGCTCCGCGGGTGAACTCGCACCACAACCCGATGGAGCCGTGGCGCCCGCAGCGATCGGGGCTGTTCCGGCCGCGGCAGCCCCAGCGGATCCCCCGGCAGATCCCCGATGAGGTCTTCAACGAGTTGTTTTCGAGACTGTCCTCGGATCGGGACCGAGCCCTGGTCGCTTTCTGGATCTCGACCGGGGCCCGAGCCTCGGAACTGCTCGGCGTTGTGTCCTCGGGCACGGAACCGGGGCGGCAGCTCGTCACGGTGGTACGCAAAGGGTCGCGCGCGATGCAGCAGCTGCCGGCTTCGCCGGACGCGTTCGTCTGGCTGCGGCTCTACCAGCAGCAGATGCACGGGCTGGTGCCCGCAGGCCCGGATTTCCCGCTGTGGTGGACGTTGCGACGGCCGTTTCGCGCACTCAACTACCATGCCGCGCGGGCGATGTTCGTCCGCGCGAACACCACACTCCGGTCGAACTGGTCGCTGCACGACCTGCGGCACACCGCGGCCTACCGGCTGGCCCGCGATCCGCTCATGCCGATCACGGACGTCCAATGGGTCCTCGGTCATGCCCGTTTGTCCACGACTCAACGGTATGTCACGCCCACTGCCGAGGACGTCATCGAAGGGGTCCTGGCCCATCACCGACGTCAGGCGGAGAGGCAAGCGGAGCCAGCTGCGCCGTCGCTGCACTACCGCCCGGAGAGTCTGGACGTGCTGTTCGGCCGGGGGCGGCCGTGACCACCAGCGCCATCACCGAAGCAGTGGCCACTCGGCCCTGGCAGCTCAGCGCGGAGGCCGAGGCCCTCTGGAAGAAGTTCCCGCCCCGCGCCAACCCAAAGAGCTGGCCCGCGACCCGAGCCTCTCGAGCCGCCGTGGTGACCCGCATGCTCACGCCGCCATTCCTGGGGCACGACTCCAAGACACGCTGCAACCGGAAGTTGACCCTGCTCAAGGTGCTCGACTGGCTGGAGATGCAGCCCGGCAGCACGTGGCAGGAGCGGTGGGATGCCAGCGGCGTCGGTGTCGACGGGCGCGTGGACTGGCGGACCCGCCTCATCGACGACCTGAGGAGCGTCGACAACCTTGGCCCGCGCGGAGACCGGATCTTCAAAATCCTCGGCATGGGCCTGGTCCAGCTGATCGGTGGCGATGTCCTGCGGCCGGATCTGGGCTGGTTGATCGCCACCAACTCGCCCCTGCGGATCGCGAACGAGATGGAGCGCGTCCGCGACGGCGAGGCCATCACCAAGCTCCGGGCCCTGCGGACCGCGAGCACGGTCGGCGACTCCACGGTGCTGCCCGCGATCGAGAAGATCGCGCTCATCATGGCGTCGAAGGGCGGCATGGTTGCCGACCTCACTCCCGGCGACTGCCTGGAACTGTTCAAGACCAGTAAGGAGGTCTTCCCAGGACCGGGCAAGTCCGCTCGGCACAGCCCGTTCTGCTATCAGCTGCTGCACTCTCTCGGCACCTTCCCCGCTGACGCACCGCCCTCGGTCCGCATGTTCAGCACGCGCTTCCCCGGCCAGCTCACCACCGAGCAACTCGTCGACCGCTACGACCTGGCCTGCCGCCCCGTCCGCGAGCTGCTGGTCGACTACCAATTCCTTCTGGGGCTGGGCCGCGGTCGAGGTCCTGCGGATGACCGGCATCCGGATCGAGGAACTGAGCGAGATCTCGCACCACAGCCTGATCCAATATCGGCTGCCGAGCACGGGCGAGCTGGTCCCGCTGCTGCAGATCGCGCCGTCCAAGACCGACGAAGAACGGCTCCTGGTCGTCTCCCCGGAACTCGCCGACGTGCTCTCGGCGATCATCTGCCGCGTCCGCGCCGACGATGGCGGCGTCCCGCTCGTGATCGCCTACGACCACCACGAGAAGGTCTGGAACCCGCCCATGCCGCTGCTGTTCCAGCGCAAGATCGGACTCGAGGACCGACCGATCCCCATCGACGGCATCCGCACCCTCCTCCAGGATGCCCTCGCCGCCACCGGATTCACCGACGCGACCGGCGAGCCGCTGCACTTCGCTCCGCACGACTTCCGGAGGATCTTCACGACCGATGCCGTCATGAACGGCATGCCGCCCCACATTGCCCAGCTGATCCTCGGACATCGCGACATCAACACGACCATGGGATACAAGGCGGTCTATCCCGAGGAAGTCATCAACGGACACCGGGCGTTCATCGCCCGCCGCCGGGACCTGCGGCCCAGCGAGGAGTACCGCAGCCCCACCGAGGAGGAGTGGGAGGAGTTCCTCGGCCACTTCGAACACCGCAAAGTCGCTCTCGGCGACTGCGGCCGAGCCTACGGCACCAGTTGCATTCATGAGCACAGCTGCATCCGCTGCCCACTCCTACGGACTGATCCAGCCCAAAGGCCCCGCCTCATCGACATCCGCGACAACCTACTCGCCCGCATCGCCGAGGCCGAGCGCGAAGGCTGGCGCGGCGAGGCCGAGGGGCTCAAGGTCAGTTTGTCTGCGGCGAACACCAAACTTGCCCAGCTCGACAACCACATCGCCCGACGCGCGACCGCTGTCCAGCTCGGCATGCCGAGCTTCGGGCACATCGTCATGCGCACGGTGAACTCCGAGCAGGAAGGTTGAGCAGCGAAGGGGGCGGCTACCTTCGGCAGCCGCCCCCTGATCGCTTACCGCGGATCGGAGTCCAGGAACTCGCGCAGGGCCTGGCCGCTCAGGATGCGCACCGGGTTCCGGCCGGGCGGCAGCGGAAGCTTCTTCCCCAGCGCCCACTGGAACCGCGATGCCGGGCGAAGATCGAAGACGTACTTCCCGCCTTCGGCCTCATCGGGTTCCGATCCAACGATCTCGAAGGCGCCAACGCACACTTGGCCGTCGACGAAGGCCAACAGGTAATCGCCGTGCTGCTTGATGGTGTCCGCCGAGAACTTCCACCAGCGCGATGCGCCAACCTCGACGGTGTCGCCGTCCTTCAAGGACTGCCGCACGTCCACTGCCAGCATCGAACCCCCAACTGTTGAGTTGTTCGACCATGTTGTTCGGTCGATGAGATGACTCTAGGACCCTTCGATGCTTTTTATCAACCGATAAACGATGTTGATCATGGGTCAACCGGCCCTGCGGGCAGGCGACATGAGCCCTTTGCCCCCCTCGCGCAAGTTCAGAGAATGTCCCCGAGGTCTCCTCGCTCGCCGAGCTGAACGAGATGGTCGAGCAGTGGGACCGGCAGGACGACGCCCGCCGCATCGGCTCAAGGCCCAAGACGGTCGCGGAGTACTTCGCACTCGAACAACCTCTGCTGATGCCGCTGCCCGAGGAACCGTTCGAGACGGGCCGGCTGTTCACCCCACGGGTCGACCGCTACGGCCAGATCCCGGTCCGCACCAACCGCTACTCGGTCCCGATCCGGCTGATCGGCAAACGCGTGCGTGTCATGCTGCACGCCTCTCACCTAGTGGTCTACGACCAGAACGTGGAAGTCGCCCGGCACGAACAGCTGATCGCGAAAGGCGCCGTCCGCCTGGACCTGGACCACTACCTGGAAGTCCTGGTCCGCAAGCCTGGCGCCTTCCCTGGCTCCACAGCACTCGAACAGGCCCGCTCGGCAGGCAGGTTCACCCCGGTCCACGACGCCTGGTGGGACCAGGCCCGCAAGATGCATGGCGAGCGAGACGGCACCCGGGCCCTGATCGAGGTCCTCCTGCTCGGGCGTCACTTGCCCCATGAGCATGTCGTCGCTGGCCTGGCTGCGGCCCTGCGGGCCGGGGCGATGACCGCGGACGCGGTTGCTCTAGAAGCCCGCAAGGCCGCCCAGGCGGAGACCGAGCCCGCCCCCGCAGCGGACCGGCTGGTTCCCGGCGAGCTGTCGGCGACGGTGACGTCCCTGCATGAGTGGCGGCTCGCGCACCTTCCTGCGGACACCAGGCCGCTGCCCTCGGTGGCCCCCTACGACCAACTGCTCCGACGACGCCGCACCAGCGGTGAGGAACACCGCCGTGAGGGAGAAGCACAGTGACCCTGCCCCGCCAGCGAGGCTTGACCGAGCAGGCCGCCGACGCCGCCATCGACAGCGCCTGTCGGCTTCTGCGCCTGCCCTCGATCCGCAACGAGTTCTCCGACATCGCCGACCGGGCGATGAAGGACCAGATGACCTACCGCGGCTTCCTCGCCGAACTGCTGATGACCGAGTGCGACGACCGGTCCCGTCGACGTTCGGAGAGGCGGATCAAGGCAGCTGGCTTCCCGCGGGAGAAGTCGTTGCGGGCGTTCGACTTCGACGCGAACCACAACATCGACGCCACGACCATCCATACCCTCGCCAGCTGCGAATGGATCAAGAAGAGCCAGCCACTCTGCCTGATCGGAGACTCCGGCACCGGCAAGTCCCATATGCTTATTGCCCTGGGCACCGAAGCGGCCATGAAGGGCTACCGGGTGCGCTACACGCTCGCCACGAAGCTGGTGAACGAGCTGGTCGAGGCCGCCGACGAAAAGCAGCTCAATAAGACCATCGCCCGCTACGGCCGCGTCGACCTCCTCTGCATCGATGAACTCGGCTACATGGAACTGGATCGCCGCGGCGCCGAACTTCTCTTCCAGGTGCTGACCGAACGCGAGGAGAAGAACAGTGTCGCCATCGCCTCGAACGAATCCTTCGGCAAAGCGCACATGTTCCGGCGAACCTGTGTCAGGCAGCGGCTGAACAGCACGGGTTCAAATTGGAGAGGTGGGCCATCGAGCTGGACGTATCCTGCGTGCTGTGACGGCGATATACGTGCTGGACGGCACCCAGGTGAGGACGCTGGAAGACTTCTGGCGACTCATCGGCGAGGCGGTCAACGGTCCTGGAGGCTACTTCGGCAAGAACCTCGACGCCTTCGCTGACTGCCTCAGCGGTGGCTTCGGGCAGCCCGACGACGATGACTACGTTGTTGAATGGCGTGACCACCAGGCGTCTCGCGAGTATCTGAGCTATCCGGAGACGGCTCGCCAGCTGGAGATTCGCCTCTCACGGTGCCATCCCACGAACCGTCCTGCTGTCAGCGCGGAGCTGGCTGCGGCGCGTACAGAGCACGGACCGACCGTCTTCGACTGGCTGATCACGATCTTCGAGGATCGGGCCCCTGGCGTCCTGCGCCTTCAGTAACCATCAATGCCCGGTCTGCACCGCTCCGGCAAACGGCCCGCATCGACGTGGTCGGCGAGATAGATCATGGTGGCTTCGGGGTCCATGCCGAAGGCGGCGGCGACGAGTTTGGGATCCATGGTGTTGACCAGGTCGAGCAGTCGAGTGCAGCGGATCATGCGGGGCGGGAAGCCGCAGGCGTCGAGGACGTGGCTGACATAGGCGGTGGACGCCGGTCCCCGGCCGGACTTCGTCTGACGGGTGACCATCACGTGGGGATTGTCGGTCCGCTGGGCTTCGCGGTGAGCCAGACAGCGTTCCAGCACTGCCCAGGACGCTGGGTCCAGGGGGACCGGATACGGGCGGTCGCCGAGCCGGGTGGTCCGGGCATGAGGGTCAAGGTCAGCGGTCTGCAGCATCTTGACCTCGCGACTTGAGGCGCCGTGCAACAGCGCGAGCATGCCCAGCAGGGCCTCGTGCGGGTGGACGGCCGGACCGGTGGTCCAGCGGCGGAACAACACGCGCTGCTGATCCAGTGTCAGCGTCGCTACGGTGAAGCTGCTGGGACCTCGGGCGGTCAGACCGTGAGAGGGATCGACGAGCACGATCTTCCGAGAACGCGCGAATCGGAAGAACTGCCCGAGCACGACCAGCCGACGCTTGCGCGCCTTGGGCGAGCCGGCGAGGAAGGCTTCGACATCGTGGACGTCGGTCAGCACCCAGTCCTGCTTGCCGCGTCCGCTGGCGAGGAAGCGGGCGAGGTCACGCACGATGGCCAGGGCCGCCTCGACGGTCGCATCGCTGCGAGGTCGTGTTCCGGCCCGGCGGGCCCTCTCACGCGAGTGCATCATGAAGTCTGCGAACGCCTCCACCGATGGCCGCAGGTTCTCGGGGACGGCTTCGATACGACGCTGTCGGCGGCCGGCCGCGAGCCGCTCGGCCTGATCCGTGGCCATGGCCACGCCGTGATCGGTGAAGAAGGTCTCCAGCGCGCGGGCGAGGGAGCCCATCGAGCGTCCGGAACGACGAGAGCGTTCAAGCAGAACCTGCGGGTGGTTCGGCTGGTCATCCAGGAGGAGTCGCCCCAGGGCGGTGATCATCGTGCAGGCGCGACTGACGCAGTACTTGGCGGCGAGATCGGCGGTGAAGTCCCGCAGCCAGTGCGGAGGTTGTCCGAGTTCGGCGATCAGGCTCTCGACCCGGACGAAGGGCCGGTCGGGGTGACGCTGCCAGCGGGCTGAGCACAGCCCCAGCCCGGCATGGCGCCGCACCCGGCCGCATTCGCGGCAGGTCTGGGGCGGCTGTTTTGTCTGGCGAGGACGCGAGCAATGCCCGCACCAGCCGGTGTCTTCGCGCAGATAGCCGGGCCGATCGCAACGAGGACAGGGCGCCTTGGCGGCGTCGCGTTCCGTCATGCGTGAGCAGTCCCGGCACAACGTTGATGTCTTGTTTCTCACCGGGTGACCGCAGGTGGTGCACACGCGTGAGCAGGTGATGCACCGGCCGGTGTCCTCCTGGAGGACGCGCTGCTGGCCGCAGCGGGGGCAAGCGGCCCTGGCCGCGGTCTCTTTCTGCCGGGCCATGCAGCGGCAGCAGTATTGGCGGTCGATGAAGCCGACCGGGGCTCCGCAGCCGATGCAGTCGCTCTGTTTCATGCCCACGATGTCGCCCGGGTCAGAGCGGCGGCATCGAACGGCCACGGGCGGAGGCCGCTCGGGGCAGGTCAGCGACTGGCCGGGGTGGGGCGGCAGGACGCTCGACGGGGGTGGCGTCGACCTCGAACAGGTCGTTGGGAGTGCATTCCAGCGCGGTGCACAACGCGATCAAGGTGGACATCTTCACCTGTGAGGGTTCCTTGGTGAACAGCGCGGACACCGAGGCGGAGGACATCTGCAGGCCGGCGCGTTCGGCCAGAAGCCGCTGCAGCTGGGTGCCGGTCCAGACCTCACGCTGGGCGGCGGCCATTCGCAAGCGCCATCGGATCTTCATGCGGGGTTGCCCTCCTCGGCGGTGAGTTCGCCCAGCGTGGTGGTCACCGCGCGGCGATAGGCGTCCTCGATGAACGTCGCGGACGGCCGGACGTATCTCATGGTTGAGCTGACTGTCCAGTGACCGAGGAGTTGCTGGATCGCCACGAGGTCCACACCGCGTTCGTAGTTGTGGGTCGCGCAGGCCCGCCGCAGGGCATGCGGGCTGAACCGGTCGGTGGTCGGGCGTCCTTCGAGTTCCATCAGATAGCGCAGGCGGTTGCGGATCGTCCCGCGGTGCAGGCTGCCGCCGGACTCGTCCGCGAACAAAACGGGTGAGTCGGGGAACTTGCCGCGGACGTCGTCGAGGAACCAGTGCAGGACGAGGTCGAGGCCGTCCAGCATGGGCACCCACCGCGGCCTGGGGCCGGAGGTGCGGGCGCCTTTGCCGAATCGCACGTGGAGTTTTCCGAACGGTCCCCGCGAGAAGTGGACGTCGGGACGGTCCAGCAGGGATGCCTCTTCCGAGCGCAGGCCGGCGTGATAGAGGGTCCGGAACATCGCATAGTCCCGGGCCGCAGGCCCGTACTTACGAGCGGTGGCGATCCGGGACTTGAGGAAGTCGAAGAACTCCGCCACACGTTCCGGCGTCGGTGGCGGCAGCTGAGCCGGGAAATCGTCTCCGACATGCCGCGAAGCGTTGAACTCGTCCACCGGGCAGACCAGACGGACACCGAACCCCGCTTCAATATCAGCGGCCTTGCGGACCTGCAGGAACCGGTGGAAGCCCTTGAAGATCTGCACATACTCGCGCCGGGTCGAGGCCGCCCGTCCGGCGAGGGCCAGGTCGCCGACGACGCGGTCGATGTCCTCTGGGGTGACATCCCACGCGGGCCGGCCCAGCGCAGTGAGCGTTCGCTCCAGCAGACCAATGTCGTTCTCGACCGTCACCGGGCTGAACCCGCGGGCCCGCCACGAGGCGACGAACGCCTCGACGCATTCGGCCTGGAACTCCCACGGATCAGCGGTCACTGACTCCAGAAGGACGGCACCGCCCTCGATCACCCGCAACTGGGATGTCACCGGCACACCTTCCTCGCACCTGACCGATCAAGGCAGCACCTGGAAAATCTGAGCGCCACCGTGAAGACCAACGAGGACCGCAGAAGATGGATACGGGCCGGTGGCAGCAGAGATCCTCAAGAAGGAACATGTGCCAGCCCCAGATGGCTGGACAAAGACCTTCACCGACCCTCGCCTTTGCGCGGCAATCGTTGACCGTCTCACCTTCAACGGCACAATCATCGAGACCGGCACTGACTCCTACCGGCTCGCCAGCACTCGAGCCCGGGCAGAACACGTAGAGGCAGGCTGACCAACTGCTTCAACGCCTGGCCGGCTACCGCTGAATGTCGGCCAGGCCAGCATCATCCGAGCGGGACACGCCCTGGAACGCGGGGCCCGGCGTCCAGATGAGCTGCGATGCGTGTGATCGTCTGGGTGTTGTCCTCGAACAGATGCGCCTGCATGCCAGCCGCCCGGGCAGCCTCAACGTTGACTGCGACATCGTCGATGAAGAGACAGCTCCCTGGCCGCACGTCCAAGCTGTCGCAAGCCGCTCCGAAGGCGCGCAGGTCAGGCTTTTCGATACCGATCTCGTGTGAGTAGATGATCTGCTCCACCAGTTCGTCGAAGTGGTACAGCGAGGTTTCTCGCTCCCGGGCACCGACGAAGCTGTTGCTCAGGATGCCCAGCCTGCAGCTTCCCCGCAGTTCTCGCGCATAGTCGATGAGTTCCTCGTTCGGCGTCCCCAGGTATTCCGCCCAGAGATCAGCCATGAAGGCCCCCACCTGGGGCGCATCGAGACCCAAGCGGGCGGCCAATTGCTCGTGCACCTCTCGCTCGCTGATGCTCCCGACGCTCCCAGCTCTCCACACATCGCGCATCCGCTCATTCACGGTGCCCAGCGGCAGCTCCAACCGCTCTTCCCACCGTTGCACCGATCCTGTTTCCGGCGTGATCTCCAGCACGCCACCGATATCGAAGATGACGCAGGTCGCTGTCACTCGAACTCCCCCTCCTCGTCCTGCCACCTGACGAGCGCGCACCGCCCGCTCATGTGATCTATGGAGACACTGTCGCCCTTCCCTTTGGGGCAAGGTCAAGCGATCTTGGAAGCTTGTGGCAGCCCTGTTGCGATCCGCCGACACGACTCGGATGCATCAGCAGGTGCCTTCAAAACTCATGACGATCCGCCGAGTCCTTGGCCGGACGACGACGTCAGAAGTCGTCAACAAACGCTGTCGCAAGAAGTGAACGAGGCCATTTCCGACTCATTCGCCACGGTCCAGCATGGTTCAGCACCTATTGTCCCTCAACGGCCTGAGCCCGCATGCACGCAGATGACCGACCATGCACGACTCCCCGTAGCCGGTCACCAGACTTGGAGAGCGTGCCGGTGCCATGCGCGTCAAAGGCGGGCCTGCCTCTGTCTTCGCTCCGGCTGGCCGCGCCAGGCGACGCGCTACGTGCTGCGGGCGAAGCGAGTAAGACCGACCGGCAAATGGATCACTTGAGGCGTCGGGTGGTGGGGCGGCCATCCCAGCGATAGCGGCTCGTCGAGCGTCGGATGAGCATGCGGA
>NZ_JBHVWN010000093.1:0-26562 GCF_042882275.1 Streptomyces sp. NPDC058231
GACCTGTCCAACACCCCGGTCGCGCCGGCCTCCCCCCCCCCCCCCCCCCCGACACACACCCTCGGGGGGGGGGACCCCGCCCGGATTCCGGGGCACCCCACCTCCTCTGTGTACGGTCCGGTCCGCTCAGCCGACGAGGAGCTTCTTCACCGCGGCGGCCACCCGGCCGCCGTCCGCGAGCCCCGCGACCTTCGGGTTCACGATCTTCATGACGGCTCCCATGGCCCGCGGCCCCTCGGCCCCGGCGGCCTTCGCCTCGTCGACCGCCGACGCCACGATCGCGCCCAGCTCGTCGTCGCTCAGCTGCTTCGGCAGATAGGCGTCGAGCAGCTCGCCCTCCGCCTTCTCGCGCTCGGCCTGCTCCGCCCGGCCGCCCTGGGCGAACGCCTCGGCCGCCTCCCGGCGCTTCTTCGCCTCCTTGGCGATGACCTTCTGCACCTCGTCGTCGGAGAGCTCGCGCGACGTCTTGCCGCTGACTTCTTCCTTGGTGATCGCGGTGAGGGTCAGCCGGAGCGTGGACGAGGTCAGCTCGTCGCGCGCCTTCATGGCCGTGGTGAGGTCTTCCTTGAGCTTGGACTTGAGCGTGGTCATGTGCTGATTGTGGCAGGTGCGGGGGGCCTGCCGCCCGCCGGTTTTCCGCGGGGCGCACGGTGTCTGCGACGATGGGCACATGCGCGCACGCTACGGAGTACCCCTGAAAATCACGGCAGTCGGCGCAGCGGTCGGCGCCGCCGGCCTCGTCTACGCGGCAGGATTCGAAGCCCGCTCGTTCCGGCTTCGACGCGTCACGATCCCCGTACTCCCGCACGGGGCACGCCCGTTGCGTGTGCTGCAGGTCTCCGACATCCACATGGTGAGCGGCCAGCGCAAGAAGCGCGGCTGGCTGCAGTCACTGGCCGGGCTGCGCCCGGACTTCGTCGTGAACACCGGCGACAACCTCTCCGACCCGGAGGCCGTACCGGAGCTGCTGGACGCGCTCGGTCCGCTGATGGACTTCCCCGGTGTGTACGTCTTCGGCTCCAACGACTACTACGGCCCCAAGCTCCGCAACCCGGCCCGCTACCTCTTCGAGAAGACCCAGGGCAAGCACGGCCTCAACGGCAATGCCCCCGCGGTCGGCGTCGTCCACAACCCGTGGGAGCCCATGCGCGACGCATTCGACGAGGCCGGCTGGCTGAACCTGAGCAACACCCGTGGCCGGCTCAAGCTCGACGGCCTGGAGCTCGCCTTCACCGGTCTCGACGACCCGCACATCAAGCGGGACAGGTACGCCGAGGTGGCGGGCGGCCCCGAAACGGGCGCAGACCTCTCCATCGGCGTGGTCCACGCTCCGTACCTGCGCTCCCTCGACGCCTTCACCGCGGACGGCTATCCGCTGATCCTGGCGGGCCACACCCACGGCGGCCAGCTCTGCATCCCCTTCTACGGGGCTCTGGTCACCAACTGCGACCTGGACACGGACCGGGTCAAGGGCCTCTCCGGCCACACCGTCGGCGACCGGCGCTCCTATCTCCACGTCTCCGCAGGCTGCGGCACCAACCGCTACACCCCGGTCCGTTTCGCCTGCCCTCCCGAGGCGACCCTGCTGACGCTGACGCCCCGCGACTGACGCCCCGGGCGGGCCCGTCCGCCCGGGCAGAAACCGGATTTCGTCTGAGGGCGCCAGTGGGCTAAAGTAATCGATGTCGCCGGGGAGACCGGCGGCGATCGGGGTGTAGCGCAGCTTGGCAGCGCGCTTCGTTCGGGACGAAGAGGTCGTGGGTTCAAATCCCGCCACCCCGACAGCTGAAATAGCAGGTCAGAGGGTCCAGTGTGTAAGTTGCACTGGACCCTCTGCCGTTGCCGGGGCCAAACCGGGGGCCAGAAGCTTCTGATCAAGCCTCGCCGTTGCTGCGCATGGCCCCGAAATCGAGGATCCCGCCCATCGCCCCTGCTCCCTGCGTGATCAAGGGGCGGAGTCGCACAGAGTGATTTGCGAGCCGCCTCGGCGCCCACCCGGGGTTTGTGATCACGGGAGCGAGTGCCGGCAGACGGGCATCCGCCGGCCCCTCTGTCGCCGGCCCCAAGCCGCCTCAAGCGCATGGGCCGGCTCCTCGATCCGCTCGGCCGTGCCACGCACCGCACCCCCTCTCACCGCCCGCCACCCGGAGCCCTGAGCCGTATGGGCGAAATGCGCGTTTCGTACTCACATGCGAATCTGGAGGTGGCCATCGTCCGAGATCGGCTACAGGAGGCGTGATCGTGAGCAAGAAACAGACCCGGCAGAATCGCGGCGCCCGCTCCGGCGGCCATGAACGCAGCGCTGCCACCGAGGCGAAGGAACAGACGCAGACCCCGTCCGTGCCCGACGCGCTGCACGCCATCTCCGAGCCGACGGTCTCCCACAAGAAGCAGCGGAAGTTCGGACACAACTGACCTCCGGCATCCGACCGCTGCCGACGCGCGCTACGGCGCCCCGCACGGGGGCCGACGGGCGTCGGCCGCGTGCGTGTGTCGGCGGGACGGGAGCGTGCGCGACGCGCTCCCGCCGCACCGGCGCTCGCCGTGGCACCCGGGTCCGCGGCAAGGTATGAGGCGTCCGCCCGCGGTACGAGGCGGCCAGACCTCCTGCTCAGTAGCGCTCGACGAGGTGCTCCCGGCCCGCCGGGGGCTCGTACGGCTCCGGCCAGAAGTCCGTGATCGCCGCGATCCGGCCCTGCGCGTCCCCCGTGAAGAAGTGGATGGCGTGCATCTGCTGCGCCCCGACCGTGAACAGCGTACGGACGGCCACCTGCCCTCCGTCCCGGTCGGCCACGACCCGTTCGACACGGACGTGCCAGTCCCCCGGGTACTCCTGGTTGAACCGGAGATACCGCTCCTTGCCGCGGATGCGCTCACGCGTCTGCGGCAGGTCGTAGAGCACTTCCTCGGCGAGCGTCGTCGCAAAGGTGTCCCAGTCACGTGTCTCGGCCGCGGTCCAGTACGTCTCCACCGCGGCGCGCAGATCGGCAGTCATGGTCCGAGTCTGAACCGGACCACTGACAATCGGCCGGCAGGCCCGTCGGCCGGCCGTCAGCCGACCGCCGGCCTCGATGCCTTGACCGAGTACATCAGCGGCACCCGGGGCCGGTCCGCGGGGAACCGGTAGAGGCCGTCGCGCTGCCGCTCCAGCGCGGGGAACCGCTGGAAGAGCGAGACGTCGTGTTCGTGCAGGAACTCGATCCGCAGTCCGGCGGCGGCCAGCGCCGACACCACGTCGCCGATCGGGTGCTGCCACTCGACGCTGCGGTTGTGGACGGTCGGTGCGTCGAAGTCCGCGTAGCTGCCCGGCGTCTCGTCCACCCACGCGTCACGGCTGAAGTAGTCGTGCGTGACCGTCGAGCCGGTCGAGTCGTCCAGGCAGTCGGTCACCGGATGGAACTCCGCCAGGTAGAGGAAACCGCCCGGCGCGACGAGCGACGCGGCGATCTCGGCCCAGCGGCGGGTGTCCGGCAGCCAGTTCAGCGCACCGACGCCGGTGTAGACGATGTCGTACGAGGCGTCGGGGACGGCCTCCGCCGCGTCATGCACATCGGCGACGACGAACGCCGCACGGTCCGGCGTGAATCCGAGCTCCCGGGCCAGACCGCGGGCGGTCTCGACGGCCGGCTCGGAGAAGTCGAGCCCGACGACGTGCGAGGCCCCGTGCCGGGCCCAGGACAGGGTGTCGAGCCCTATGTGGCACTGCAGATGCAGCAGCGATCTCCCGGTGACGTCCCCGACCTCCGCGAGCTCGAACGCACGCAGCGCGTCCTTGCCCGCACGGAAGGAGCCGAGGTCATAGAAGTCGCTCGCCGTGTGGATCGCGACGCGCTCGTCCCAGCGCGCACGGTTGGCCTCGCACCAGTCGGCAGGGGTCGGGGAATGCATGCAGAAGAGGTTATCCACAGGCTGAGGACGGTGAGACCGAAATTCTGGCGCCCGGCGCAGAATGGTGGGCATGACTGAGATCAGTGGACCGACGACCGACTCCGTTCCGCAGTGGGAACAGCGCTTCCGGGCGCCCCGGGTGTCGTTGCCCGACTGGGCGGAGGATGCGCCGGACCGCGCGCTGTTCGTGTCCAACGCGACGGGGACGTACGAGTTGTACGCCTGGGACCGGGCGACCGGGGAGCAGCGGCAGGTCACCGACCGGCCGAACGGGACGACGGACGGGGTGCTGACCCCGGACGGCGAGACGATCTGGTGGTTCGACGACACCGACGGGGACGAGTTCGGGGTGTGGATGCGTCAGCCGTTCCACGGCGCGGGTGAGGGGACGGCCGACATTCCAGCGGCTCCGGGCCTCGCCCCCTCGTATCCGGCAGGACTCGCGATCGGGCGGGACGGGACGGCGGTGATCGGCCGCTCCACCGACGAGGACGGGACGACGATCCATGTCGTACGGCCCGGTGCCCCGCCGGTGGAGATCTACCGGCACCGTGAGTCGGCGGGCGTCGGGGACCTGTCGCACGACGGGACGCTGATCGCCCTGGAGCACACCGAGCACGGCGACGCGATGCACTCGGCGCTCCGCGTGGTGCGGCCGGACGGGACGACGGTCGCCGAGCTCGACGACACCAAGGGCGGCACGGAGGAGCTGGGGCTGGCCGTGCTGGGCTTCGCCCCGGTGGCCGGGGACACCCGCCTGCTGGTCGGGCATCAGCGGCGGGGCCGCTGGGAGCCGATGATCTGGGACCCGGTGGCGGGGACGGAGACGGACCTCGCGCTCGACCTGCCCGGCGACGTGGGCGCCGAGTGGTACCCGGACGGCTCCGCGCTTTTGATCGTGCACGGGTTCGAGGCCCGCAACGACCTGTGGCGGTACGAGCCGGGGGGCGAGGGCGGTCCGGTGCGGGTGGAGACGCCCGCCGGTTCGGTGTCGGGCGCCACGGCCCGGCCGGACGGCACGGTGGAGTACCTGTGGTCGTCGGCGGCGCAGCCGCCCGTGGTGCGGTCCACGACGGGCGCCGTGGTGCTCGACCCGCCGGGCGCGAAGGCCCCGGCGTCCGTGCCGGTGGAGGACGTGTGGGTTGACGGACCGGGCGGCCGGATCCACGCGCTCGTGCAGCGTCCCGCCGCGCCCGCGGAGGGGCCGTTCCCGACCGTCTTCGACATCCACGGCGGCCCCACCTGGCACGACAGCGACGAGTTCGCGTCCGGGCCCGCCGCATGGGTGGACCACGGCTACGCGGTCGTCCGGGTCAACTACCGCGGATCGACCGGGTACGGGCGGGCGTGGACGGACGCGCTCAAGCACCGGGTCGGGCTGATCGAGCTGGAGGACATCGCGGCGGTACGGGAATGGGCGGTGAAGTCCGGGCTCGCGGACCCGGAGAAGCTCGTCCTGGCCGGGGGCTCGTGGGGCGGATATCTGACCCTGCTCGGCCTGGGTACACAGCCGCAGGACTGGGCACTGGGGCTGGCGGCGGTCCCGGTCGGCGACTACGTCACGGCGTACCACGACGAGATGGAGGCCCTGAAGTCGATGGACCGCACGCTGCTGGGCGGCACACCGGAAGAGGTCCCCGAGCGGTTCGAGGCCTCCTCCCCGCTGACGTACGTCGACGCCGTCCGTGCTCCCGTCCACATCTCCGCGGGCGTCAACGACCCGCGTTGCCCGATCCGCCAGGTCGAGAACTATGTGGACCGGCTGAAGGACCGGGCCGCGGTGCACGAGGTGTACCGCTACGACGCAGGGCACGGCTCGCTCGTCGTCGAGGAGCGGATCAAGCAGGTGCGGTTGGAGCTCGACTTCGCCCGGCGCCACCTCGGCTGACCTGGCTCCTGCGCCGGGCGCGGTGCCGGGCGGGGCCGGTGGCAGGCCCTGTATGGCCTCTGGCGGGCGGCCGGCGCCCCGTACGGCCCCTCCCGCCCCCTACCCAGTCCCCCGGGTCCCCCCGGGGACGGCCGAGGGCGGCAGAGCGGTCCCGGCCCGGTCTCAGGCGCCCAGGGGCGGGGGCGGTGGGCGCCGACGGCCCCCCGCTCCAGGGTTACGGAGCGGGGACCGTACCGTGGAGGGGTGTACCGGTTCCTGCTGACCCCGCGATGGTGGGGGATCAACCTCTTCGCCGTGCTGGCCATCCCGTTCTGCGTCTTCATGGGCACCTGGCAGCTCGGCCGCTTCGAGGACCGCGTCCAGACGCATGAGGAGGCCAAGGAGCAGCCCGCCCCGGGCAGCAGAGCCGCCGAGCCGCTCGACGACCTCCTGCCGGTCGACAAGGTGACGTCCGGCCGCCCGGCCACCGCGACCGGACGGTACGCCGACCAGTTCCTGGTGCCCGGCCGGGAGTTGGACGACAGGAGCGGCTTCTACGTCCTGAACCTGCTGCGCACCGACAGCGGCAAGGCTCTCCCGGTGGTACGCGGCTGGCTGCCCGGCAAGGCGGGACACACCGCGGTGCCCGCCGCGCCCACCGGCGAGGTCACCGTGACCGGCGACCTGCAGGCGTCCGAGAACACGGGGACCGCCGGCGTCGACACGGCGGGCGGACTCCCCGGCGGCCAGCTCGGCATGATCAGCGCCGCGTCGCTGGTCAACCTCGTCCCGTACGACGTCTACGACGCATGGGTGACGCTCCAGAACCCCGGCGCGGGCGCCGGGGGCTCAGCCGCCGGGAGCAGCGCGCTGCGCCCCGTACCGGCCGTCGCGCCCCAGGACAGCGGGCTCGATCTGAAGGCGTTCCAGAACCTCGGCTACACCGGCGAGTGGTTCGTCTTCGCCGCCTTCGTGCTCTTCATGTGGTTCCGGCTGGTGCGGCGCGAGGCCGAGGCCGCGCGGGATGTGCGGCTGGGCCTCGTGGCAGGCCCGGAGGCGGTCGCGGACACCGCCTGAGGGATCCGGACACGCATCCGGACACGCATGCTGAAGGGGGCCCGCCGGTCGGCGGGCCCCCTTCAGCATGCGTGCGTCGTCCGTCGTCGCTACACCGTCGGTTCGATCACACCCGTCCGGTAGATCGTGCCCGCACAGGCGTTGGGGATCTCGGTCTCCGCGACCGGCGCCCCCGGCTCAGGTGTGTGCGTCACGGAGACACTGCCGTCCAGCGTGGAGCCGCCGTCCTCGCTGCCGAGCTGTGTTCCTGTCTGGGGCAGACCGTCGCCGGTGCCGTCGGACGCGCCCGCGGAGCCATCGCTCGGCGTCGGCGTCGGCGTGCTGCCGGAGGTCGGGCAGGTGTCCTTCGGTACCCAGGCGAACTTGACCTCGTACGTCATGGCGGGCTTGAGCAGCACGGTGCCCGCCTCCTGCGACGGGTCGGGCAGCCCGGCCGCCGCGTCGCCCGCGGTGTGCTGCACGACGTCGATCCGGGCCGGGTCGGCCGCGCCCATCGCCTGGAAGCCGACGGTGCCGCTGTCGGTGACCGAGCAGTCCGTACCGGAGATGTTGGAGATGCGGAACGTTCCGTAGACCGTGCCGTCGGCGCCGGCCGCCCCCGCCTCCGCCGAGGCGACACCGAGCTGCCCCGGGGCGCAGGCCGGCAGGTCGGCCGCGACCGAACCGCCCGGGTCGGTGGACGTGCTGCCCTCGCCGCCCGGCCCGGCGCTGTCCGCCGGGCTGCTGGCGCTGTCGGGATGGCCGTTGCCTCCGGCGTTGTGCCCGCCGGCGGTACCGCCGCCGTTCCCCCCGCCGGCCGACGAGCCGCTCTCGTCACCGCTGCCGCCCTGTGCCTGCTCACCGTGTCCGGCGATGGCGGGGTTGGCGGTGTCCGAACCGCCGGAGCCCGCGACATGGACGAACGCGGGAATCGCGGTGCCGAAGAGCAGCGCCGCGGCCGCCATCCCGACGACGACCTGCCGCCGCCGGGCGCGCCGGGCGGGAACCGCGCGGCGCAGGTGGTCGAGGACGCCGTCGGTCGGTTCGAGGTCCTGGACGGCGCCGCGCAGCATACGGCGCAGGGCGAGCTCGTCCAGGTCGGGACCGGCGCCCCCGGGAGCGTCCGAGCCGTCGCCCGGGCCCGCTCCGAAGAGGTCCGTCAGCTGTGCGAGCCGGGCCGTTCCGGCGGAGTCGTCACTCCCGGCACGTGCCTGCGGCGCCGCCGTCGCACGTTCCGCGGATCCCGCGGGCTCGGTGTCCCTACCCGCGTCCGGCTTCACGTTCGGGGTGTTCTCCGGCCCGTGGCTCACAATTCCGCTTCCAGTCCGGTCGATCCCACGCTCTTGCGTGCGTGCGTCCGCGGGATCCTGCGCGGATCCGTGCGCGGGTCCCTGCCTGCGTCCCTGCCTGCGCTCGCGCCAGATCATGTCTGGGCCTCCATCACGACGCGAAGCGCCGCGATACCGCGCGACCCGTAGGCCTTGACCGAGCCCAGCGAAATGCCCAGCGTCTCGGCGACCTGGGCCTCGGTCATGTCGGCGAAGTAGCGCAGCACCAGGACCTCGCGCTGGCGCCGCTGCAACCCCCGCATCGCCTTGATCAGCGCGTCCCGCTCCAGCTGGTCGTACGCCCCCTCCTCGGCGCTCGCCATGTCGGGCATCGGCTTGGAGAGCAGCTTCAGCCCGAGGATGCGGCGGCGCAGCGCGGAGCGCGACAGGTTCACGACCGTCTGGCGCAGGTACGCGAGCGTCTTCTCGGGCTCGCGCACCCGGTTGCGCGCCGAGTGCACGCGGATGAAAGCCTCCTGCACCACGTCCTCGCACGACGCGGTGTCGTCCAGCAGCAGGGCCGCGAGGCCGAGCAGCGAACGGTAGTGGGCGCGATAGGTCTCGGTGAGATGGTCGACCGTGGTTCCAGCTGCCACGCTCCCCTCAGCGCCCTCGCGCTGCGCCGGCAGCTGAGCGGGGCGTGCAGCGGGCATGGGCGCAATCACCGGCATACCGCCGGGTGCGCGGGGCCGCCGGAGCGGACGCACTGAAGCGCCCCGCAACGGGCCCACCACTGTGATATCGAGAACCTCTGCCACGCCAGTTGGACACGTTTCCCCCCGTCAGGGTTGTACGCGTTCGGCACCGCGTTTGCCCCCGTGCGACATGCCCTCATACGTACCTGCTCTTCCACAGATGCCACGAATTTGCGCCCCGCCGCGCAAGAGGTGACCGCATAGACGCGTGGTGCCCGGCCGCCGGTTCCAGCGGGCCGAAAGGTCATCGTCGGACACCGCAACGCCCCAGCTCAAGAGGTTCAGAGCAGCAACTTGCTCACAGGTACTTCACAGAGCGTACAAAACAGGTTCGATCAGGTCCCGGGATATTCGGCGGCCACCGATTCGGCGATCTGCGCCACGTTCAGGGCCGCTCCCTTGCGGAGGTTGTCGCCGCAGACGAACAGCTCCAGGGCCCGCGGGTCGTCCATCGACCGCCGCACCCGCCCCACCCAGGTCGGGTCGGTGCCCACGACGTCGGACGGTGTCGGGAAGTCGCCGGAGGACGGGCTGTCGAAAAGGACCACGCCGGGCGCGGTGGCCAGGATCTCGTGTGCGCGGTCGACCGCGACCTCGTTCTCGAAGCGGGCGTGCACGGACATCGAGTGCGTCGCGACAACCGGTACGTACACGCAGGTCGCCGAGACCCGCAGGCTCGGCAGGTCCAGGATCTTGCGGCACTCGTCACGGATCGCCAGCTCCTCGGACGACCAGCCGTCGCCGGCCTCCGTCCCGGCCCACGGCACGACGTTGAGCGCCACGGGGGCCGCGAAGGGCGAGCCGCCGGAGTCGCCGAGCGCCCTGCGCACGTCTCCGGGACGGGTGCCCAATTCGGTGCCCGCGACCATCGACAGCTGTTCACGCAGCGCGGCGACACCGTCGCGGCCCACCCCGCTGACCGCCTGGTACGAGGAGACGACGAGCTCGCGCAGCCCGAACTCGGCGTGCAGCGCCCCGACCGCGACGATCAGCGACAGCGTCGTGCAGTTCGGGCTGGCCACGATGGAGCGCGGCCTGATCCGTACGGCATGGGGGTTGATCTCGGGCACGACCAGGGGCACGTCCGCGTCCAGCCGGAACGCCGCCGAGTCGTCGATGACCACCGCGCCCCTGGACGCGGCGATCGGGGCCCAGCGCGCGGAGACCTCGTCGGGCACCAGGAAGAGCGCCACGTCCACGCCGTCGAAGACGTCCTCGGTGAGTTCGAGGACTTCGGTCTCCTCACCGCGCACGACCAGCTTGCGGCCGGCCGAGCGCGGCGAGGCCACCAGTGAGACCTCGCCCCAGACGTCCGCGTGCTGCGAGAGGATCTGGAGCATGACGCCGCCGATCGCCCCGGTCGCGCCGACGACCGCGAGCGAAGGGCGGCGCGGTGTCATCGGCCTGTGCCGCCGTAGACGACGGCCTCGTCGGAGTCGCTGTCGAGACCGAAGGCGGTGTGCACGGCGCGCACGGCCTCGATCACGTCGTCGGCGCGGGTGACCACCGAGATGCGGATCTCGGACGTCGAGATCAGCTCGATGTTCACACCGGCGTCGGAGAGCGCCTCGAAGAAGCCCGCGGTGACTCCGGGGTTGGTCTTCATACCCGCTCCGACCAGGGAGATCTTCGCGATCTGGTCGTCGTAGCGCAGCGATTCGAAACCGATCGTGCCGCGGTTGCGCTCCAGGGCGTCGATGGCCTTGCGGCCCTCGGACTTCGGCAGCGTGAACGAGATGTCGGTCAGACCGGTCGACGCGGCGGAGACGTTCTGCACCACCATGTCGATGTTGACTTCCGCGTTCGCGATGGTGCGGAAGATCGCTGCGGCCTCGCCCGGCTTGTCGGGCACGCCGACGACCGTGATCTTGGCCTCGGAGACGTCATGGGCGACTCCGGAGATGATCGCGTGCTCCACCTGCTGGTCCCCTTGCGGCTCGTTGCTGACCCAGGTGCCGCGCAGTCCGGAGAAGGACGAGCGGACGTGGATCGGAATGTTGTAGCGGCGTGCGTACTCCACGCACCGGTGCAGCAGCACCTTGGAACCGGACGCGGCCAGTTCCAGCATGTCCTCGAAGGAGATCCAGTCGATCTTCCGGGCCTTCTTCACGACCCGCGGGTCGGCGGTGAAGACGCCGTCCACATCGGTGTAGATCTCACAGACCTCGGCGTCCAGTGCGGCCGCGAGTGCGACGGCAGTGGTGTCCGAGCCGCCTCGGCCGAGGGTGGTGATGTCCTTCTTGTCCTGGGACACACCCTGGAACCCCGCGACGATCGCGATGTTCCCCTCGTCCAGCGCCGTACGGATACGGCCCGGCGTCACATCGATGATGCGTGCTTTGTTGTGGACCGAGTCGGTGATGACGCCGGCCTGGCTGCCGGTGAACGACTGGGCCTCGTGGCCCAGGTTTTTGATCGCCATGGCCAGCAGGGCCATCGAGATCCGCTCTCCGGCGGTCAGCAGCATGTCGAACTCACGCCCGGCAGGGATCGGAGATACCTGCTCGGCGAGATCGATCAACTCGTCCGTCGTGTCGCCCATCGCGGACACCACGACAACCACCTGGTTGCCGTTCTTCTTGGCATCGACGATTCGCTTGGCGACGCGCTTGATGCCTTCGGCATCGGCTACGGAGGAGCCTCCGTACTTCTGCACGACAAGGCCCACGTGCGCTCCTCGCTCAATCCATTACTGCGGTCGGCTCAGTTTAACGAGCAGTCCGGATTCGCCTCGCTGATATCACATGGTGAGATGTCCCGCTCAACACGTGATCATCGGCGTGCCGCATCCGAACTGCTCGTACGGGGCTGCTGCCCGATGATCCCGGGGCCACGCCCGTATGTGGTTCAGCCCACACGCCGAAGAGGCCTGCTCGGCGATGTGCGTGCCCGCATCTCCAGCGTGAACCGGATCTTCCCGGACCGCCCCCGGGAGCTCCTCACTGATGCGCACACCATCGCCGCGTCGGCCTGCCGCAGGGTGTCCCGCCTCGGCGGAAAAACGGAAGCCCCGCCGGGCCCCGTGACGGGGCGCACCACCGCCGCCGGCCCACCGGAGGGACGGCTGTCGCACCGGGCGTGGCCCGGAGGGGCGGCTACTTCACCGGGCGCAGGCCCAGCGGACCCGCGATCTCCTCGGCCATCACCCGGCCCGCCTCCTCGGCGAGTGCGTCGTCGCCCGTGTCCTGGTCCGTGTCCAGGCCGTCCAGCTCCTCGAGGGGCTGGTTCAGGCGGATGTGGGCGACCAGGGACTGGAGGGCGCGCAGCGTCGCGGATGCGGTGGAGCCCCAGTTGGAGAAGTACGAGAACTGCCACCACCACAGCGCCTCGGTCGTGCGGCCCGCCTCGTAGTGGGCGAGTCCGTGGCGCAGGTCCGTGATCAGGTCGGCAAGACCGTCGGAGATGCGGAAGGCGACGGGGGGCGTGCGGGGCTCGTACGGGTCGAAGACCTCGGAGTAGATGTCGATCGGCTCGAGGAGCGCCGCATAGCGTTCGCGCAGCCCGTCGGCGTCCGGCTCGCTGCCCAGATCGGGCTCGTAGCGCTCATCCGGGAGCACGTCCTCGTGCGCGCCGAGCCGGCCACCGGCCAGCAGCAGCTGGGAGACCTGCAGGAGCAGGATGGGGACAGCCTGTTCAGGCTCGTCGACCTTGGAGACCTCGGTCACGGCGACGACGAACGTCTTGATCTGGTCCGCGATCTGGACGGCGAAGTCGTCCGGGTCCTGCGTGACGGAGTTCAGCGTGGCGTCAGACATCGAGGGGACCTCCCGTGGGCACGGTCGCGAACGGTGAGTAGAACATAGCCTCGCTGAACGTAAAGCCGCCGTGAGACGTCGAGGTTTCATCCACGCGGATCCAGGACGTGGCCCAGGTGTCGCGTGGGATGACGCTCCGGGCGGCGCAGGAGGCGGTGTCAGACATCCAGCAAGCGCCTCCCCTCGAAGGCTCGGCCGAGGGTGACCTCGTCCGCGTACTCCAGGTCGCCGCCGACCGGCAGCCCACTGGCCAGCCGCGTCACCCGCAGACCCATCGGCTTGATCATCCGCGCCAGGTACGTCGCGGTGGCCTCGCCCTCCAGGTTGGGGTCGGTGGCCAGGATCAGCTCCGTGATGGAGCCGTCGGCGAGCCGCGCCAGCAGCTCGCGGATGCGCAGATCGTCCGGGCCGACGCCCTCGATCGGGCTGATCGCTCCGCCGAGTACGTGGTATCGGCCCCGGAATTCACGGGTCCGCTCGATCGCCACGACATCCTTCGGCTCCTCGACCACACAGATCACCGTCTGGTCGCGGCGCGCGTCACGGCAGATCCCGCACTGTTCCTCCTGCGCGACGTTGCCGCACACCGAGCAGAACCGGACCTTGTCCTTGACCTCCAGGAGGGCATGGGCGAGGCGGCGTACGTCGGTGGGCTCGGCCTGCAGGATGTGGAAAGCGATCCGCTGCGCGCTCTTGGGACCGACGCCGGGCAGCCTGCCCAACTCGTCGATGAGGTCCTGAACCACGCCTTCGTACAACGGAACGCCTTCCTTGACTGATCTCCGCGACCGCCTCTGCTGTCGTGGTACGTACGGTAGTTGCTGTGCCTGCGGATCAGAAGGGAAGACCGGGCATGCCGCCCAGCCCCTGGGCCAGCGGGCCCAGCTTCTGCTGCTGAAGCGCCTGCGCGTTCTCGTTCGCCGCCTGGACCGCGGCGACGACGAGGTCGGCGAGCGTCTCGGTGTCCTCGGGGTCGACGGCCTTGGGGTCGATGACCAGGGCACGGAGTTCGCCGGAGCCGGTCACGGTCGCCTTCACCAGGCCGCCGCCCGCCTGCCCCTCGACCTCGGTCCCGGCCAGCTCCTCCTGAGCCTTGGCAAGGTCCTGCTGCATCTTCTGGGCCTGCTGCAACAGCTGCTGCATATTGGGCTGGCCACCACCGGGAATCACGGTCACTCCTGGCATATCGACGACAAAAGCTTCGGTATGCCGAGCCTACGTGGTCCCCGCGCACCTCGCTCCACCCACTGGCGGGCAACTCTTTCGAGTGACATCTCGTCGACCCCGAGGGGCCTCCTATACCTGATCACAGACGCTGTGCACCCGGGAATACCGTGATTTCGACCCCACGCCCCACCATTCGGCGGTAGGAAGGGCATGCGTCCCCGTACGCACACGCACACCGATGGTCACGCAAGGTATCGCGAGCGCGACAGTCGGCCACGTCGACCGTCCGCCCGCCCCCGCATACGCGCGTCACGCACGCGTCGATACGCAGAGTGCAGAGGAGTGCCCCGGTGAGTCAGCCGGAGATGCAGCCCGAGAGGGCGCCCCGCAACGAGTCCGACGCGCCCGGTTCGGCCGTTCCGCAGGGCTCGGGCCCGGGCTCCGGCTCCGGCGGGGACGCGGGCGGCCAGGGGCGCGATCTGACCGGGCAGCCGTTCCCGCACGGCGACTGGGGCGAGCCCGCGGAACGCCTGGACGAGCTGTACCGGTGGGTCGAGACGGACGCGCTGCGGACCGCCGACTGGTACCTGCGCGACCGGGTGTGGAAACGACGCGGGGCCCGAGTGCTGCGGATCGGCACGGCCGTCGGGGCGATCGCGGGCGGGGCCCTGCCGCTGCTGGATCTGACGGGGGCGCTGGCCGGGGCGGCCGGCTGGGGCTATCTGTCGCTGCTGCTGGGCGCCGCGTGCATGGCCTGTGACCGGTTTTTCGGCCTGACCTCCGGCTGGATGAGGAACCTCGCCACGGCCCAGGCCGTGCAGCGACGGCTCCAGGTACTGCAGTTCGACTGGGCGTCGGAGTGCGTGCGGGAGGTGCTCGGGCCGACCGAGGGAACGGCGAGCGAGGCAGCGGAACGCTGTCTGGGCGTGCTGCGGCGGTTCTCGGAGGACATCACGGAGCTCGTACGGTCCGAGACCGCGGACTGGATAGTGGAGTTCCGGGCCGGGCCCGCGCCGATGGGGATGCAGGCGCTGGTGTCGGGCGGCGGGGCGGGCGGGCGTACGGAGCCGGGGGCGCTGCCGGGACGGTTCCCCGTCCAGTCGGTGACCCGGCCGAACATGCCGCGGCAGCGGCCGCCGGAACCACCCCGGTGATCGGTGGCCCCGGCGGCCGGACGGCCGGCCTCAGCTGAAAATAATCATGGAGCCTTGAGCGAGGCTCCGGGTCGCCGCCGCGTGCAGCCCCAGCCAGACGTGCCGTTCCCGCGCGAACGGGCTCTCGTCGTACGGAATCGGGCCCGCCGGCTCCTCCAGCGAGGTAGGCGCGGTGGGCGGCAGCGGTGCGGCCGGCGGGTTCGCCGGATCGATACCGATGGAGGGGGCGACGAACTCCAACTCCCGCAGCAGCCCGTGCGCCGAACCGAGCGGGCCGCCGCCCTCCAACAGCTGGTCGTTGGAGAGCGGGGAGGGGAAGTCCACCGGGACGTACGCCCCCGCGTGGTCGTAGTGCCAGACCAGATGGGACTGCTGGGCCGTCGGCTCGAACATCTCCAGCAACTGCTCGTAGTCCCCGCCCAGTTCGTCGACCGGCGTGACGGCAAGACCGCTCAGCTGCAGCAGATAGGCACGGCGCAGGAAGTGCAGTGCGTCGTAGTCGAAGCCCGCGACCGGGGCCACGTCGCCGGTCAGTCCCGGCATGTAGGCGTAGACGGGTACGGCCGGCAGGCCGGCCTCGCTCAGCGCCTGGTCGTAGACGGCTATCTCTTCGGCGAACGGATTGTCGGGGCTGTGGCACAGCACATCGACGAGGGGGACCAGCCACAGGTCACAGGCCACGAAGTCTCGCTCTCCCACGGGTCCTCGCGCGGTTCGCGCGATGGTCGGGACAGCGTAATGCGAGGGGACCGTTGCGCACAGTGGTCTCTCATGACCGGCTTGCGAACAGCTCGCGCCGGGACCGGGCCCCCTGTCGCCCGCAGCCGTGGCCCGGGCGCTCCCTACCGCTCGTCGCCGGTGGCGGGGGGCGGCGGATCGGCGGCCGCGAGCCCGTCCGCCCAGTCCAGCGCGCCGGCGTCGTGGTCGTCGAGCACCGCGCGCACGGCGTCGCAGTCGCCGAGCGTGATCGCCGCGACCAGATCCGTGTGGCCCTTCCAGAGCCGGTCCCGCACGTCCGCGTCGCCGCGGAGGTACGGCACGGCGAACATCCAGGCCTGGACGCGCAGTCGGTGCAGGAAGTCGGTGATGTACGAGTTGCCGACGAGCGCGCCGAGCTCACGCCAGAAGCGCAGGTCGTACCCGATGAGGATGTCGAGGTCACCGCCCCGCGCCGCCCGCGCGGCCTCCTCGGCGCGGCGCCGTACGACGACCAGCGCGTCGCGGTACGCCGCCGCCTGCGGGCGGGCCGGGCCCGGCCCGTGGAAGATGCCGCGGATGACGCCGTCTATGACCAGGGCGCGGGCCTCGACCATCGCCCGGTAGTCGGCCACGGTGAATGCGTGGACCCGGAAGCCGCGATGCTGATCGGATTCGAGCAGACCCTGCGCGGAGAGGTCGAAGAGCGCCTCACGGACGGGCGTGGCGGAAACCCCGTACTGCTCGGCGATCTGCTTGACGGTGAACTCCCGTCCCGGCTGCAGACGGCCGGCAAGCACTTCGTCGCGCAGCGCGTCCGCGATCTGCTGCCGCAGCGTGCTGCGGGTCACAGTTCCGCTCGCGCCCATGGCGCCCCTCCCCTTTTCGGCTCCGGTCACCATAAGCCAGACCCGGTATGCCCGGTTCCGGGCACGGGGAGGGGCGTCGCGCGGTTCACCCGTCGGCCACCGCGGAACGACGTCAGACGGTGTGCTCGTCCGCGACCGAGAGGGCCACGTCCAGCGCCGCCAGTCCCTCCTTCGCCTCGGCCTCCGTCACGTTGCAGGCCGGAACGGCGTGCGTGCGGTTCATGTTGATGAAGGGCCACAGGCCGTTCTTCCTGCAGGCCGCGCCGAAGGCCGCCATCGGCGCATTGGCCTCGCCCGCCGCGTTGTACGGGACCAGCGGTTCGCGGGTCTCCTTGTTCCGGACCAGGTCCAGCGCCCAGAACGCGCCGAGGCCGCGCACCTCGCCGACCGACGGATGGCGCTCGGCAAGCTCGCGCAGGCCGGGGCCGAGCACCGTCTCGCCGATGTGGGCGGCGTTCTCGACGACTTTCTCGTCCTCCATCACGCCGATGGTGGCCACGGCAGCGGCGCAGGCCAGCGGGTGGCCGGAGTAGGTGAGACCGCCCGGGTAGGGGCGGGTCTCGAAGGTGGCGGCGATCTCGGCGGAGATGGCGACGCCGCCGAGCGGCACATAGCCGGAGTTGACGCCCTTGGCGAAGGTCATCAGGTCGGGCGTGACGTCGAAGTGGTCGGCGGCGAACCACCTGCCGGTGCGTCCGAAGCCGGCCATCACCTCGTCGAGGACGAAGACGATGCCGTACCGGTCGCAGATCTCGCGGACACCGGCGAGGTAGCCGGGCGGCGGGGTCATGATCCCGGCCGTGCCGGGGATCGTCTCCAGGATGATCGCGGCGATGGTGGCGGGGCCCTCGAAGGCGAGGGTGTCCTCCAGGTGCTGGAGGGCGCGGGCGCACTCCTCGGCCTCGGTCGTGGCGTGGAACGGCGAGCGGTACAGGAACGGGGCCCAGAACCGGACGACGCCCGCCGCGCCCTGGTCGGACGGCCAGCGGCGCGGGTCGCCGGTCAGGTTGATGGCCGTCGAGGTGGCGCCGTGGTACGAGCGGTAGGCGGAGAGCACCTTCGTACGGCCGGTGTGCAGCCGCGCCATCCGGACGGCGTTCTCCACGGCCTCGGCGCCGCCGTTGGTGAAGAAGATCTTGTCCAGGTCGCCGGGGGTCCGCTCGGCGATGAGGCGTGC
Organism: Streptomyces sp. NPDC058231; assembly: GCF_042882275.1. Classification (NCBI taxonomy): domain Bacteria; kingdom Bacillati; phylum Actinomycetota; class Actinomycetes; order Kitasatosporales; family Streptomycetaceae; genus Streptomyces; species Streptomyces sp. NPDC058231. Next base: position 17,653 of record NZ_JBHVWN010000093.1, read on the forward strand.
GGCCTCGGAGCGGGCCTCGATCGCGAACGCGGGCGCGAAGGTGGCGAGCCGGCCCGCCTGCTCCTGGATCGCGGCGACGACGGTGGGGTGCTGGTAGCCGATGTTGGTGAAGACGAGGCCGCTGGTGAAGTCCAGGTAGCGGTTGCCGTCGTAGTCCCAGAAGTACGCCCCCTCGGCGCCGGCGACGGCGAGCGGGTCGATCAGGCCCTGGGCGGACCAGGAGTGGAACACGTGCGCGCGGTCGGCGGCCTTCACGGCCGCACCGGCCGCGGGATCGGCCGGCGGGGTGTGGGGTCCGGAGGAGGCATGAGACGTCATGACGGCGAGCGTAGGCCGAGCCGCGGGCGGCTCGACATGACCACCCTGTATGGCGTCGGGCGGTTTGCTGGGCAGGGTGTCGGGTCGGCGCGGTGCCGGAGCGGCCGCCGATGCGGGCGAGGGCGCCGGAGGCGGACGGGACCGGTGCCGTGCCGGGCCGCCGGTCATGACGCGCGCCGCTATTCTCGTGCCGTCCGGCGTGTCGCCGTACGGGGGAGGGACTGCACACCATGGAAAGACTCGGATCCGCCGATCCGCAACGGATCGGCGCGTACCGCCTGCTGGGGCGGCTGGGTGCGGGTGGCATGGGGCAGGTGTATCTGGCCCGTTCCGACCGGGGCCGTACCGTCGCGATCAAGCTGGTCCGCCGGGAGCTCGCCGAGCAGCAGGAGTTCCGTGACCGGTTCCGCCAGGAGGTGGAGGCCGCCCGACAGGTCGGCTCCACGTGGACGGCCCCCGTGCTGGACGCCGACACCGACGCCGCCGTGCCGTGGGTCGCGACCGGGTACGTCGCCGGACCCTCCCTCCAGGCCACCGTCTCCGGGCGCGGGGGCACACCGGCGGGACCCGTTTCGGGGGCGTACGGTCCGCTGCCCGAGCGTTCGGTCCACGTCCTCGGTGCGGGGCTGACCCGCGCGCTGCGGGCCATCCACTCCGCCGGGCTCATCCACCGCGACCTCAAACCGTCCAACATCCTGCTGACGATCGACGGTCCGCGGGTCATCGACTTCGGCATAGCCCGGGCCCTGGACACCGTCGCCGACGGAGGGCTCACCCGCACCGGCGCGCTGGTCGGTTCGCCCGGTTTCATGGCACCGGAACAGGTGCGCGGCGAGCGGGTGACCGCGGCGTGCGACGTGTTCTGCCTCGGCTCGGTGCTGGCCTACGCGGCGACCGGCAGGCTTCCGTTCGCCGGGGCGGACAACGAGGTCCATGCGCTGATGTTCCGGATCGCGCAGGAGGACCCGGACCTGACCGGCGTCCCGGCGGACCTGGTCGACCTCGTCCGGGACTGCCTCCACAAGGACCCGGAGGCCCGGCCGACGACGGACGCGCTCCTGGAACGGCTGGCGGACGGCCGGGCGAACGAACCATGGCTCCCGGGCGCACTTCTCGCCCAACTTGGCCGTCATGCCGTGGAGTTGCTCGACGCGGAGGATCCGGAGGATCCGGCGGAGCCGGTCGCTCCGGAGCAGCCGGCCGGCCCGCAGGACGCGGTGCCCACGGCCCCGCAGCCCGGTCCCGATCCGCAGCCGCCGTCCCACCGGCCGTCCGAAAGCGCCGACGCACAGCCCACCGTGGCCGGAACCGGGACCCCCGCGCCGACCGCCGGCCGGCCGCCCGCACCCACCCCGGCGCCCGCACCCGTACCCGTACCCACGCCGGCTCCCCTACCCGTCCCGGCTCCCGCGCCGACCGCCGACCGGCCGCCCGCCCCGGCGCCGGCCCCGGCCCCCACACCCGTACCCACACCCACCCCGGCTCCCACGCCCGGGTACGACTACCCGCTGCCGCCCGCCCAGCCGCACCCCGCCCAGGGGCAGCCGTACGGATACGGATATCCGCAGCCGCCCGCCCCGGGACAGCCCTACGGATACGGCCCCCCGCAACCCCCCGCCCAGCCGCACCCCGCCCAGGGACAGCCCTACGGATACGGATATCCGCAGCATCAGCAGCAGTCCGCCGGTTTCGGCCCCACACCCCCGTACGGCCCCCTCGGCCCGCTCGACCCCGCGGCCGTCCCGCAGCCCGCACCCGCGCGCCGCAGGACAGGGGCGACCGTGGCTCTCGTCGTGGTCGCCGTGCTGGTGGCGATCGGTGCGGGCGGCTCGGTGTACGCGCTCATGAGCGACGGCGGCAAGAAGCCCGCCCGGCCCGCCGCCGCGTCGCACGGCCCGTCCGCGTCGCGGACTCCGTCGGACTCCCCCGCACCGACCGCCTCCCCGTCCCCCACCGGCGAGGAGAAGAAGGGCGACGGTCCCATTCCCGAGGACTATCTCGGCACCTGGTCCAGCAGCATCGACAACGCCTCCGGCCACTCGACCCGCGAACTCGTCATCCAGCAGGGTGAGGTCGGCCGGGCCGTCCTCACCCTCACCGCGGAAGGGCCGGCCGACGCCGGCGGCACCTACCGCTGCGTCTTCCGGGCGGACCTGGCCGCCGAACCGTCCCCCGACGAACCGGTCCGCATCGGCCCGTCCACGGTGACGGTCGGCGAACCCATGTCGTCCTGCACCCCGGGCAAGGCCACCACTCTCACCCTGCTGCCGGACGGCACCCTGCGCCGCGAGAACACGGAGACCGGCGAGAAGCTCACGTACACCAGGACCGACTGAGCCACCGGCCTGAGCCACCGGCCGCCGCGCGAGGTCCGGGGCGATCCGTTGGGGGTCGATCCGTTGGGGGGCCGGGCCCGTTCCGGACCCTTAAATGTTCACCGCGTGTCATTGCCATGCCATACCCTGCGATCCGGGCCGCTCCCCTCTCTCATCTCAGGGTGCTGTGCGGCCCTCTCTTACCGTGGGGGTAGACATCACTGTGCATACGCGCAGACTCTCGACCGCGACCACGCTCGCGGTCCTCTTCAGCTCAGTAGTCCTGGTCGGTGGCGCGGCGGACCCCGCAGCGGCCGACTCCAGCAAGATCCTTCCTGCGGCATCCGTCGGCAATGTCGTCGCGGACGGCGTGCACCAGCGGGTCTTCATCAGTGACCCGACCGGTGGCAAGGTCCTCGTCACCGATTACAGCGGCACCGTCGTCGGTACGATCCCGTCGCTGCCGGGTGTGACCGGCCTGGAACTGTCCACCGACTCCGGCACGCTGTACGCCGGGGTGCGCGGCGCGGACGCCATCGCGGCGATCGACACCTCCGCCCTCGTGGAGTCCGCCCGGTACGCGACCGGCCAGAACACCGATCCCGCTTATCCGGCGCTGGCGGGCGGCAAGCTCTGGTTCGGTTACGGAGCGGCGGCCGAGGGCAACATCGGTTCGCTCGACCTGTCCGGCGCCGAGCCGGTCGTCACCCTGGACCAGGACCCGAACCGCACCTGGTACTCGGCCCCGACCCTGGCCTCGACGCCGGGCGCGCCGAACACCCTGGCCGCCGGTATCGAGGGCCAGAGCCCGACGGAACTGGCGGTGTACGACGTGTCCTCGGGCACGGCGGCACGGACCGCGTATCTGCGCGCCGACGCGAGCAACATGCACGACCTCGCGCTGACCCCCGACGGTCAGCAGGTCGTGGTGGCCAGTGGGGCGCCCTACTACCACCAGGTGTACCGGACGTCGGACCTCACCGCGGGGACCAACTACCCGTCCGACGCGTACCCGAACGCCGTCGACATCGCGCCGGACGGCACGGTCGCCGCGGGCATCGACGGCTGGTACGAGCCCGACGTGTACGTCTACAAGCCGGGCACCACCGCGCCGGTCCGGACGTACGACTTCCCCAACACGGGGAACACCACCGGTTCGGACACCCTGATGCCGTCCGCCCTGGCCTGGGCTCCGGACACCAGCCGGCTCTTCGCGGTCACCGAGAACAGCGCGGGCGTGCGCTCGCTGCGGGTGCTCACCGACGCCGTCAAGTCCGTGTCCACCGTCACGGTCGCCGCGCCGTCGAAGTCCACGCTCGGCAAGAAGCTCACCGTCACCGGCAAGGTCACGTCCAAGGGCGCATTCCCGGCGGGGGCCCGGGCCACGGTGACCCGCACCGACATCGAGTCGCCCAAGGGCAAGGCGCTCGCCCCGGTGACGCTGAAGTCGGACGGCGGTTTCTCCTTCACGGACACGCCGACCGCCGGTGGCCAGGTCACCTACAAGGTGTCCTACGCGGGCGACCCACTGCACTCCGCGGCGTCGGGTTCCGACAAGGTCGCCGTCCCCCGGACCGTCACCACCCTGACGTTGAACCACAACAAGGCGCTGTACGCGTACGGCACCGATGTCTCGTTCACCGCGCACCTCGGCAGGACGTACAAGAACCGCACGGTCGAGCTGTGGGTGGACCCGTTCGGCTCGGACAAGCCGAAGAAGCTGGTCAAGACCGGCAAGGTCAACTCCAGCGGCAATCTGTCGGCCACGGTCGACATGACTCGTGACGCCACCGTCACCGCCGTGTTCGCGGGTGACGGCAAGTACACGTCGAAGACGGTCACGTCCACCGCGTACGCCGGGGTGAAGGTCTCGACCTCCGTCTCCAAGCAGTACAAGACGGCGAAGATCGGCTCCACCTCGTACGCGTACTTCCACAAGACGACCGACCCGGTCTTCACCACGACCATGACGTACTACAAGAACCGCTCGCAGAAGCTGAACCTGGAGATCTACTACCAGGGCAAGTGGTACGACGCGGGCTCGGACTACTTCGCGCTCGGCACCGACGGCAAGTCCGTCGTGACCCTGACCGGGCCGCACGACACGGGCTACCGGATGCGCATGCGCGCGTCCTACGTCAACGGCTCGTCCGGTGACACCGTGAACTCCACCACCCATGGCGCCTGGAAGTACTTCTACTTCACGAAGTAACGGGATCCACGGGGACGTTGCGGGGCCGGGCGGATTCGTCCGGCCCCGCGGCGTCGTCCCCTTCCATTGCGCACCCCGCCCGTCCGTGGGTGAATGCGGCAACAGTCGGAGGCCCCGCCCTCGCCGGGGCCGGGGCATGGGGTGGGGACAGAGGCATGAGCGGACGACGCATCACCAGTTGCAGACCGGTGGCCCTGGTGGCCGCCGTCGCCGCCGTCGCCGCGGCGCTGTCCGGCGGGACGGCCTCCGCCGCGCCGATGCCGGTTCCGCAGGACATCAACGGTGACGGCTACCGGGACCTCGTGGTCCCCGCGCCGGGCGCCACGGTCACGGGTCACGACCGGGCCGGCAGCCTCGTCGTCCTGTACGGGTCCGCCAAGGGCGTGTCCGCCGCCAGGCGCGCCGTGATCACGCAGAACTCGGCCGGCATACCGGGCTCGGCCGAGGCGGACGACCTGTTCGGCGCCTCCAGCGCACTCGCGGACCTCGATCACGACGGCTACACCGACCTGGTGGTCGGTGCGCCCGGCGAGGACGTCGGCACCACGCTGGACTCGGGCGCGGTGTACGTCCTGTGGGGCAGCGCCAAGGGCCTGGTCTCCGGTGCAGCGCTGCCGACACAGGTGCTCAGGCGCTGGGGCGCGGGCGCGGACGTGGCCGCGGCGTCCGGGCCCGGCCGGGCCCGGGTGCTGATCGCCAACCACAATTTCACCACCGAGCTGACCGGGCCGTTCTCCCGGAGCGGCACGGTCGGCTCGTCCGTGCCGAACGAGGACATCGGCTGGATGCGCGCCGTCGCGTACGGCGATGTGAACGGCGACGGCGTGGCCGAGCAGATCCAGGTGACGGGACCGCCGAACGGGAGCAGCGGCGGCCGGGTGCTGGTCGATCCGGTGCCCGGTTCCTTCCCGCCTCCGCTCCTGGAGGGCGAGGGACTCAACGCCGCGGTGGGCGATGTGAACGGGGACGGTTACGGGGACGTCGTCGCCGGTGACCCGGACGAGCCGAGCCAGGTCGGCCCGATCGGTCACGTGGGCGGTTCGGTGTCCGTCTGGTTCGGGTCGGCCAAGGGGGTCGCGCTCGACAAGGCGCCCATGACGTTCCACCAGAACACCGCCGGTGTGCCCGGTTCGAGCGAGCGCGGCGACTCCTTCGGGGCCGCGGTGGCCGTCGCCGACCTGAACAGGGACGGGCTCGCGGACATCGTCGTGGGCGCACCCGGTGAGGCGATCGGCGCCACCAGCGGCGCCGGCACGGTCACGGTCGTACCCGGCCGCCGTACCGGGCAGCTGGGCACGGGGTCGTACACCTTCAAGCAGGACACACCCGGTGTGCCGGGCACCCCGGAGAAGAACGACCTCTTCGGCTGCACGGTGACCGCGGGGGATCTCACCCGGGACGGCAGACCCGAGATCGTCGTGGGCGCGAGCGAGGAGGACGGGCGCGGCGCGGTCTGGGTGCTGCCGGGCGGGACCACCCGGCCGGTGTACACGTCGGCGCTCTCCTTCGGCACCGGATCACTCGGACTGCCCGCGGTCGGCGGGACGATGCTGGGCGGCGACTGGCAGCAGTGACGGTTGGCGGTGCGGGGCCGGGCGTCCCCTGGCCCTGCACCTGTCCTGGTCCCGGCCGGTGACGGCCGGGCAGCCGGAGGGTGCTGCGGCACCGTCCCCCGCGGGGGACGGTGTCACACCGCACCGCTGACGGCCGCGATGTCCAGCGCCCGGAACGCCAGCCACAACTCGTACCGGGCACTGGGGGTTTGGAGCAACGAACGCCGCAGCACACCTTCGAGCCGGGTGAGCCGCTTGCGGACGCCCGGCACGGATATGTCCAGAGCCGTGGCGGTCGGGGAGAGCTGGGCCTCGCATCCGAGCCAGGTGCGGACCGTCTCCTCGGCCGCACCGCCGCAGTGGCGCAGCGGCTGCAGTTGCTGAACCGCCCACTCCTGGACGGCGGGGCGGCGCAGGACCCGGTCCAGCGAGTGGGTTTCCCGCGAGGGCGTGGCGGTACGGGGCGGGTGGGCGGGGACGGCGCGGATCCGCAGCGCCAGGTCGAGGGCGGCCTGGTCGGGGAGCCGGTTGAGGTCCCGTTCGAGCAGCTCGCCGATCAACCGCAGCCGCGCGGCGAGGGTGTTGCGGTGGATCTTCAGATGTCTGGTCGCGTGAGAGGCGAACGCGAGCCAGGAGGCCAGGGTCGCCGCCAGTTCCTGGCTGCCGGGATCCTGACTGCGCCTGGGCTGATGGGTCAGGAGCGGTGTCAGCAGGGCTTCGGCCCACTGCGCGCCCTCGGTCCCGACGAGCAGCGCCGGTTCGGGCGCCGAGCCGAACCGGGCATGGCGGACGGGCAGACCGCGGGCCACCGCCAGGGCGTGGAAGGCCTGCCGGTATCCGGTCGCCGTGTCGCTCAGCGGCACCTCCTCACTGACGCCGACGACGCAGTCGTCCACCACCGCGGCGACCTCGGAGGCGAGTCGTGGCCGGATGCCGTCCGCGCCGGCCGGCACGACGAGGATCAGGTGGTTCGCGTACACCGGACAGCGCACGATCCAGGACCGCCCGCCGGAGAGATCCGCGCACACCCGCGCCACCCTGCCCCGCCGACCGCTCCGGCACTCCACCACGTACACCTCCGCGGGGTCGGGCAGCGTGGGTTTCAGGGCGCCCGCGACCTGGTGGGCGATGGAGAGCTGACCGGTCATCAGCAGGTGCAGCACCGCTTCCCGGCCCCGTGACTCCGCGAGGTCGACACGGCGGCGTTTGCGCTCGACCGTCTCGGCCGCCCAGCACATGGCCAGCGGCATCACCGCATCGGCGAGCAGCGTGGCCAGCCCCTCCGGCAGTGGTCGGGCCGCGACGGCGGCGAGCACCGGGGTGCGGGCCTCACGGTCGTCGGACGGGTCGTGGAGCGGGAGCAGTACCGCGGTGTGCGGGCCCCGGTCGAGGGTGAAGGAACGCGCACCGAGGGCCGTCAACTCCCTTGCGCCTTGGGCGGCGAGTCCGACGGCGGCGGCGCTCGTGCGGTCCGGGTTCCGTGCCACACCGTGCAGGACGGTGCCGTCGTCCCGGAGAAGTCCGGCCCAGCCGTCGGCCCGCCCGGACAGCCAGCGCAGCAGCTCCGGCACTCCGCCGGTGCGTGCCAGACGGTGCATCCGCAGTACGTCGTCGGCCCGTTCCGCAGCTCGCACACGTCCTCCGCCCCGTACCTGTCCGTCGCTGCCGCCGTCCTCTGCCCGTACAGAAAACGGAGTGCAGCGTACCGGTTCGACTGTGCGGACTGATACCCCCGTGACGTCGACACCGTGCGAATTGAATCTTCTCGTCGGGTACCCGCCGACCTAGAGTCCGAACGTGTCGCGGGGGCGCGGGCGTCGGGGGACATCGCGGCGAACGGCGGCAGCGGCCCACGGGGGTGGTCGTTGTCGCCTGCCCGGCGGCCCGGGCGGGGCGGGGCGAGGACCCAAAAACCCTTCGCACCCGCCCGCCCGGCCCGGTACGGTCCCGAGCGTGTTCCCACCGCGGGAAGCCCAACAGCTCCGCGCGGCCGCCCCGGCAGTTCCCGCACCGAAAGCAGGTCTCGTCCATGGCATGTCGAATCAGTGAGCTCGTGCTCGGTTGCCGCGACCCCGAGGTGCTGGCGCGGTTCTGGTGCGAGGTCCTGGACTTCGTCGTGCTCGACCGTGAGGACGACGGCACCCTCGAGATCGGGCCGCGCGAAGGGTTCGGCGGCCCGCAGCCGACGATCATCCTCAGCCGCAGGGACGAGCCGGAACAGGGGAAGCCCCGGCTGCACATCGACGTCAACGCCACCGACCGCGATCAGGACGCCGAGCTCGAACGCCTCCTGAAGCTCGGGGCGCGCCCGGCTGACATCGGCCAGACCGGCGAGGAGCAGTGGCACGTTCTTGCCGACCCCGAGGGCAATGAGTTCTGCCTGCTCAAGGCCCGCCTCAACCCGCTCTGACGGCTCCGGCACCGGAACGGGGGGTGGGGGGGGGGGGGGGCGCGGGCGCCCCCCCCCCCCCGCGCGCGCCCCCGCCCGGGCACAGCACCGAAAGGGGAGTCC
>NZ_JBHVWN010000094.1:0-25781 GCF_042882275.1 Streptomyces sp. NPDC058231
GCAGCCTCGGCTACCTCAGTCCCGCTGAGTACGAGAACGCACTCGCAGCCTGACCACCACACCAATGGTGTCCGTCAAAGCGGAGCAAGCTCACCGCCGCTCACGACGCCGCAGGCTGACCTCACACGGGACGGCGTATGGGCGGGGCCTTCAGTTGCTGATTGCCGGGGCGCTGCGTATGTAGGTGCCGTCGGAGACCTGGTCCAGGAGGAAGGCCGCCATGTCGGCGCGTGTGATGGACAGGCCCACGACCCCGTGGCCATAGTTTCCGACCTGGACGTTTCCGCCGGCCGGCTTGTCGTTGAGCTTTGCCACCCGGACCAGTGTCCAGTCCAGATCGCTGGCGCGTACGGCCTGGGCTGCGGCTCGCACTCCGGCGTAGGCGTGGGGCGCGGCGGTCTTCACGAAGCGGACCAGGGCCTTGAACTTGGCATCCGGCAGATCATCCGGGTCCGGGACGCTGCAGGTGGACACGACCACGAACCGCTTCACACCTGCGGCGTTCATGGCGGTGATGATCCGGCGGGTCGCCTCGCTCTCGGAGCCGACGCCCTCGATCACGGCGTCCGCCGTGCGCACCGCTTCGAGGATCGCCTCGTCGTCATCGAGCTGTCCGGCGATGACCGACAGGTTCGGGTGGGTGATCCGAAGTTTGCCGGGCGTGCGGGCGTAGGCGATGACCTCGTGCCCGGTGTCCAGGGCCAGTTGTGTCAGCAACTGCCCCATCCGCCCGGTGGCGCCGAATAACGTGATCCTCATGGTGGCGGGCACCTTCCTCGCAAGGCAAACCACTAAAATTTCTTTACCACTAAAGCTAGCATAGTAGCCTGGCGCGGAAGGCATCATGGAGCAGATGAACGATCCCCAGACGGCACGATGCATGGAGATCCTGTCGATCATCGGCGACCTGTGGACGCTGGCGATCGTGATGACGCTGCAGGAGTCGGAGAGGCGCTTCAACGAACTGCAGCGAGCGATCCCGAAGGTCAACGCGGTCACTCTCACCAACCGCCTGCGCCGGCTCGAAGAGGCCGGCATCGTGAGCCGGGTCACTGAGTCAAAGGGCAAGCAGTCGACGGTCTACGGACTCACACCGTTCGGCCGCAAGCTGATGCCGATCGTCGACGCGGTCAGGACAGTTGCACTCGATCTGGAGTGCTCAGGCAAAGCCCCGTGACGGGCGGGGCGACGCGCACCGCCCTCTCCGGGCAAACCGTCGTGGCCAGCAGGACCGCATCGAGTGCAAACCACGCCAACACCCACGACAGCCAGGGCCTGAAGCCCATGGTGGCCGGTCTCCAATCAAGACATGACCCCCATCGCGGCTGGAACCATAAACCCGGAAAGCTCCACGCCGACAAGGCTTACGACGTACCTGACCTGCGTAGATGGCTCCGCGGGAAACGTATCGGCGTCCGCATCGCCCGCAAAGGAATCGAATCGAGTGAACGGCTCGGGCGCCGAAGGTGGGTCATCGAGCGCACCATGTCGTGGCTGACCGGCTACCACAGACTCAAACCACCGCTACGAACGCCACTCCCGCAACTACCTGGCATTCCTCGGCCTCGCCGCCACCCTCTACTGCTACAAACGACTACTCGCGGCGAACAGCGTCTCATCAGGCGTCGGACACGACGAGGTCGGGAACGCAGCCGGCCTCGCGCAGCCAGCGGCTGGCCGCTGGGGCGTTACGACAGCCGTGCGTGGTGAGAGACCGCTCGTCGTCGGACATGTCGTCGGACCAGTCGGATTTGGCGCGCCGCGGTACGACCGGGCGCCGGGAGCCGCCCGAGGTCATGGTGTCACCTGGTGCTGGTGGCCGACTTCGCGCGCGAGGTCCAGCCCGAGGACGCGGTCGAGATGGGCGAACGTCTCGAACTTGGCACCGGCCGGTACGTTCGCGTCCCTCTCCACGCTGCGCAACATGTCCAGGACGGCGGGGACGCCGAGATCGTCGGCGAGCGCGGCATGAGCCTGTCGCAGCAGGTCGGCAGGGATCGGCCTGGATGGCTCCTGCGCCCAGTCGGCCACCAGTTGCCGCCAGTGCCGCAGGGTCCGCCGGGCCTCGACGAGCGCGGCACCGGTGACCATGACGGGCGTGCGATAGGCATGGCCGAGCAACAGCATCCTGACAGCCAGCGGATCAGTTCCCTCCGGGGCGATTGTGGCCGGGGAGAGTGGGCCACCCTCGTCCGGGGGTGTTGTGCCGACCTGGCCCACGTCGATCCGTACCCCGCCGGCGCTGTCCTGCTGGTCAGTACCGTGCGCGAGCACGTGCACCTCGGCAGCAGCGCCCGGTGTCTCACTCGGCTCGTGGGTACGGACGGTGGCGGGCGGGTGGATGCCCAGTACCGCCATGACCCGGTCGAGCGACTGAACTTGCTCAGCCGGCAGGTCCGGCGCGGTGAGCACCGTGAGGGTCTGCAAGGCGTGCAGCTCAGCGGTACGTGCCAGTACGTCTCCGAGCAGCAGCACACGCAGGTGCACCGCATCGATCCCGTTGTCGATAACCGGCAGATGCACGCAGATGCGCAGGAGGTGGCGGCGCGCGGAAGGAATCTCCACGAGGCGGCCGGTGCGGGCGTCGGTGATACGCAGCATGCTGCGGAGGATAGTCGTGGAGACCTCCAGTACGCAGGATGCCGGCCGGCAGATGAGGGCTCGGGCCGTGGGAACCCGGCTTCGGTCGGGGCAGTCTCATCGCAGCCGTTTACAGCCGGAGCCGTGGCGTTCAGCGTCGGCCGGGGAGAGCCAGCCGGTGCCGAAGAACCAGCGTCCGGGCCACTTCGGAGAGCCCGTGGGCGCGCAAGAACGGCTTCCGCGGTCCGACGCGTGCGCGAGACTGTCATCCCGCCGAGGCGGTGGCTCCCGTACGCAAGGCAACGGGCAAGAAGACCAAGGGCACAAAGCGAGCTGACGACCTCGGCCAAGCGGACGCGGTGAGTCGCAGACGTCTGGACCGCCGAGCGCAGACGGGCCGCTCAGGGGAAGTAAGCAGCCGGAGCGACTCCTCCTTCGCTCCGGGCCAACAGTGGGGCGCCTGCCCGATGCTCCCTATATGGCGTGCTTCGATCAGGGGCGGCGCCAGCTGTCGCTGGTCAGGTGGGAGCCGGCCTGCGGGCCCATGCGGAGCATGCCGCCCGTCCAGGGCCCGTGAAGCCCCCGCGGAGTAGGAGACTATGGTCCCGCCAGGAGGACGACGACCGCGGCCACTTCGCGCGCGTCGCCCGGTCGGCCCAATGGAATGCCCGGCTGCTCGACCATCGTCACGTCGGTGCCCTCCTTGTCCGTCCTGGGAGTCGCGATCTCCCCGGGCGCCACCGAATTCGCCGTGATGCCGTACTCGGCGCGTTCCAGTGCCATCACCTGGGTCAGCAGGCCGAGACCGCCCTTGGCGGCGCGATAGGGGGCGGCCCCGCGGCTGGTGTTCGTGCACAGACGTGATGTTGATGATGCGTCCCCGGAGCCCTGGGCCGGCGATCATGCGGCGCGCGACGTCCTGCGGGCACAGGAACGGGCCGATCAGGTCGACATCGAGCACTTGTTGGACCGTCGAGTGCTCCATGTCGAGGAAGCGGGTGGACGTACCGTGTCCGCGCCGTTCACCAGGACGTCGGCGCTGCCTAATTCGTCCGCGAGCGTGCCGACGGCCTCAGCCCCGCCCGGCAGTTCAGCGAGATCCAGTTGAGCGAGTGCATACCGGCGGCCCTTCTCCCGGACTCCTCGCGCCGTCCTGAGCGCCCGCTCGGTCTCGGTGCCAGATGATATCGACGTGGTCAACGGCGGCGAGGTGTGGGGGAGACCGTGTTCCGGAACGTAGCCGCCGGGCTACCTTGGCCTCGCCCCACGCCGACCACCACGCCTGCGAACCGACGAAAGGAACGAATCGTGCGCACCATGGCGGCACCCGAGCCAAGCCGGCTTCCCGCGAGCGACGGGCACTGTCCGATCGGGCTGGTCGCTCAGCCAGGCGCCTCCCGGGGTCTGTCCGATCCCCAGGTAGGAGACCTCCTCCACGCGCTGCCTGATCACTGAGGGGGTGGCGACGATGGAGCCGGAAATGCTGAGCTACGGGCCGTGGAAAGCCGTGGACGGTGCGGCCCTCCACGTACGGCGAGGCCCCGAAGGGTTGATCTGTCTGCGCTCGGAGCACGGTGACTGCGCGACCCTGACCTTTCTGCTGGAAGAGGCTGCTCAGGGGCGCGCCACCGGCGAACTGGCGCACCGGCTGGGCCCCGGCGAGGCCGAGCTGGTACTCAAAGCGGTCCGGTCGCGGTGAACGGAACGGTAGCCCGCCTTACCCGTCTCGGGCGGGTAAGGCGGGCCGAGATCGTACTCCGGACGGCCCGCGGCGATTCTGCACGGATCGTCCCCACCGACCGTTTCCCACCCGCCGCTCACCCGCCCGGCTTCTCTCGCAGGCGTTCTCCCCTGCGGGCTGGAAGCATGTGGAGAGACGGCACGGGCGGGTCCCCCGGAGCGCCGCTCCGGGGGACCCGCTCACCCGCACCAGGCCCTCACCAGTCGTGCATGGTCCCGTCGGCCAGCCGGTTCACCGGGAGGTATGCCGGTTCGTAGGGGAAACGGGCGGCGGCCCGCTCGTCCAGCTCCACGCCCAGCCCCGGCTGATCACCGGGGTGCAGCAGGCCGCCCTCGAAGCGGTAGGAGGTCTGGAAGACCTCCAGGGTGCGGGGCGAGTGGCGCATGTACTCCTGGATGCCGAAGTTGTGCACGGCCAGGTCCAGATGGAGCGCCGCGGCCATGCCGACGGGGGAGATGTCGGTGGGACCGTGCATCCCGGACCGGACACCGTACACGGCAGCGAGGTCGAGGATCTTGCGCATCGCGGTGATACCGCCGGTGTGGGTCACCGCCGAACGTACGTAGTCGATGAGCCGCTCGTGCAGCAGCGTGGTGTAGTCGTGGACCGAGTTGAACACCTCGCCGATGGCCAGCGGGGTGGTGGTGTGTTCGCGGATCAGCCGCAGCGCGGCCTGGTCCTCACCCGGTGTGGCGTCCTCCAGCCAGAACAGGTCGTAGGGCTCCAGGTCCTTGCCGAGCCGGGCCGCCTGGATCGGCGTCATCCGGTGGTGACCGTCGTGCAGCAGCGGGAGTTCGGGCCCGAACTCGTGGCGTACGGCCTCGAAGACGGTGGGCATGTGACGCAGGTAGGCCCGGGTGTCCCAGACCTCCTCGGCGGGACGGGCGTGGCCGGAGCCGCCGCGGCGGGCCGGTTCGTAGTCGTACCGCTCACCACCACCGGCGGCGGAGGTGGCCACCCCGTAGACGGAGTCCAGACCGGGGATGCCGCTCTGCACGCGAATGGCGCGGTAGCCGTCCGCCAGGTGCGCGCGGACCGAGTCCAGGAGTTCGGGGATGTCGCGCCCGGAGGCGTGGCCGTAGGCCAGCGCCCCGGTGCGGGAAGCGCCGCCGAGCAGCTGGTAGAGCGGCATTCCGGCGGCCTTGGCCTTGATGTCCCACAGGGCGGTGTCGACGGCGGCGATGGCGGCCATGGTGACCGGTCCGCGCCGCCAGTAGGCGCCCCGGTACAGGTACTGCCAGGTGTCCTCGATCGCACTCGCGTCACGGCCGATGAGCAACGGGGCGACGTGTTCGCGCAGGTAGGTGTCGACAGCCAGCTCGCGGCCGTTGAGCGTGGCGTCGCCGAGGCCGGTCAGTCCGTCGTCGGTGTGGATGCGAAGAGCGACGAAATTCCGGTCGGGGCTGGTGACGACGGTGTCCGCAGAGATGATCTTCATGGGTGTTCCTCGATGGCGTGCGGATCAGGTAGCGGGTACGGGACGGGGCGGGGACGCCGGCGGGCTGTGTGTCGTCACGGTTCCCGCCTGGCCACGACGACGCCGTAGGGGGCGAGTGCCACCTCGTCGAGTTCCTCGCCGTCCAGGTCGGTGAGCTTGCCTTCGCCTACCTCGGGGCGGACGGTCAGGTCGCCGGGGTGCTGGCTGACGAACCAGACGAAGGAGTGTCCGTCGGGGTGCGCCATCTCGCCGGTCACCACCCTCCCGTCGGCCACGGTCACCGCGGGGGTGACTCCGGCCTCCGCGGCCAGCGCCGCGTAGAGCCGCCAGGTCGGCTCGGGGTTGACGGCGGCCGTGACGGCGGCCATGTGCTCCAACGGGTAGGTGCAGAGGATCATCTGACCTGATCCGACCCGGTGCCGCAGCAGCGCCGGCCGGCCGTGCGCGTCGGTGGCCACGACCTCGGCACCGTTCGGAACCACGGGCAGATAGGTGCGGGAGTGCTCGGTGCCGCCCACGGGGAAGACCAGCTCCTCGCCTGCCGCGAGGGTGCCGAAGTCCTGCTGGAAGACCATGCGCAGCTGGTCGTCCTCGATGGTGTCGGTCAGGCCGTACCGCAGCTGCTTGGTGACGCCGAAGGTTTCGTCGAGCTTCGGCCACCAGGAACCGCGCTGGGTCTGGTGCGTGCCGACACAGTAGGACGCGTAGACCGTCGCGCCCCGCGCGGCCTGCTCGCGCAGGGTGCGCCAGCCGGGCGCGGTGAGTTGTTTGGAGCTCGGCAGCAGATACAGCGCGCTGTCGACGGGCAGCCCGTCAGCCTCCCGTGCCACTCCCACCGGCAGGTCGGCCTCCCGGGCGGCGACATAGGCCTGTCGGGTCACCGACAGGACGGTCGCGGCGTCCTCGGGCTGGGTGAACGGGTACATCTTCTCCAGGAACGACGAGACGACCAAGGTGATGCCGGAGTCGGGGCGGGTCAGCCGGGCGAAGTCGGTGTCCCGGAGCACTTCCGTGAACCTCTTCACCTCGCGGAGCTGCTCCTTGGGCCTGCCCCGGTCGTCGGTGAGACCGAAGTGCATCTCGAAGGGGTGGTGGCTGTAGGGCTCCTGGTCCTCCAACGCGTCGTAGTCGGTGTTGTTCCACGGGATCCAGCCCGTCGCGCCCGCCAGCAGTGTGTTGTGCAGGATCTGCCGGTAGTAGTGGGCGGCGTGCTCCTCGGAGGTGTAGTCGGACGTCACCCCGAACTCCTCCATGATCACCGGCTTGCCGCCCAGGTCGAGGAGTTCGCAGGTGAAGGCCGCGCCGAGATTCTGACGTACCGGATCGTTCTCCATGCGGTACACGTGCGGGCCGTGGAAGTCGATCAGCGGCTCCAGGTCGCGCACCCGGAAGCCGTTGTCGGCCCCGGTCATCTCCACCCCCCAGGCGCCGTCGCCGACCGAGACGGGTTGGTGCGCGCCGGCCTCCCGCAGCGCCCCGATCAGGGTGTGTGCCCATGCGGTGACGTGCCGATGGTCCACGGTGCCGATCCCGCGCGAGCGCCAGTCGGCGTAGATGGGGATCTCGTTGGACAGCAGCCACCCGGCGACGGCTTCGTGATCCTTCCAGCGGGACGCGCACTCGCGTACGTACCAGGCCTGCCGCTCGACGAACCACTCGTCGGCGAACACGTCGCGTCCCTCGCGCCAGGCGGGATCCCAGTTCTGGCCCGACATGTGTCCCACGATGAACGTCGGGACGGTCGTCATGCCCAGCGCCCTGTGCCGCTCCAGGAAGTCGTCGAAGCGCTCCAGCATCAGGGGGTCGAGGCGGTCGGGCTCCGGCATGAAGTCGGGCCAGTACAGAAAGCTCCGGGTGAGGGTGATGCCGTGGTCGCGCAGGGTCCGCAGTTCCTCGTCGATGACCGCGCCGTCGTAGGAGCGCCACATCAGTGGGCCGCCGGTCCGGGACCAGAAGTTGACGCCGACCCAGATCGTGGGGCGGTCAGCCGGCCCGAGTTTGGCTGCGTTGCGATGCATGGATGTCCCGTCGGTCGAGGTTGATCGTTCCCCACAGGTATATCGATTGACTTGCTCAGTGTCGAGTCATTGTCAGCATGTGACAGGGCTGTTAAGGTCCGGCGCAATCCGAAGTAAAACGTTTTCCCGCCCCGTGTGGGCGGTGACGGACAGGAGCGCCGATGGAACGAAAGCTGAGCGTCGCGGCAGCCACCGCACTCGCGACCGTCCTGATGGCTTCGTGTGCGGGACCCCTCGATCCCAAGACGGACGATCCGCAGACCCTCGTCGTGCACAGCCGGCTTTCCCCCGGAACTCAGGGCGCGGACGTCTACGCCTCGGTGGTGAAGCAGTTCGAGCGGGAGAACCCCGGTATCCACATCAAGGACCTGCACAACGGCGACGACATCTTCAACTCGTTCGAGACGGCCCGCCTCGCCGACAAGGAGGCGGACGTGCTGCTGGTCAACCTCTACGACAAGTCCTTCTCCTGGACGGAACTCGGTGCCACTCCGCCGGTCAACCGCTACCTCAAGGACTGGGGGTTGACCGATCGCGTGCGGCCCGAGGCGCTGAAGGCGTGGACGGACGGCGAGGGGCGGCTCCGTGCCTTCCCGTGGATGGGCTTCACCTGGCCGGTCCTGGTCAACACCGAGCTGCTGCGCAAAGCAGGTGTCAGCAGCCCGCCGCGAACCATGGACGACCTGCTGGACACGGTGCGGGCGCTCAAGGCGAAGAAGATACCGCCCATGACCATCGGCGGGAACGACTGGTCGGGACAGAAGTTCCTGATGCAGGTCATGCAGAGCTACCTCCAGCCGGACGCCGCCCGGCGGGTGTTCAGCAAAGGCGGCTACTGCGCCGAACCCCACGCCATGAAGGGGCTGGAACTCTTCGCCGAGCTCCGTGACGCCGGACTGTTCGTCAAGGGGGCCCAGGGCCTGGGTGCCGACCAGATGAACGCGGACTACTTCGAGCAGCGCGCCGCGATGATGCCCGCGATCTCCTCCACGATCGCCGCCGTCCCCCCGGGCGTCGCCGAACAGACCGAGATCACTGGTTTTCCCGCCCCGGCGGACGGCGCCTACGACAAGCCCACGCTCTACAACGGCACGACCTCCACCGGGATATGGGTCACCCCCAACGGGACGGAGAAGCTGGGGCTCAGCGAGAAGTTCGTGAAGTTCCTGTACCGCAAGGACATCGTCCAGAAGTTCATCGACCGGTCCGGATACGTGATGAACATGCGTGGTCAACGCCCTTCCTCGCGGCTTCCCCTCGTCGGCCGGTCCGTCGACGTCTCGCACAGCGACGAGGTCAGCGAGGTCGTCATGCCCGACAACTACGTGCCCGCTGCGGTCTCCACGCCGCTCAACCGAGCCACGTCCATCGCCTACACCTCCGGGACGAGCGCCGCCGTCATGTGCAAGGCCCTCGACACCGCCTACCGCAGCTGACCGGAAGGGTCACGATGGCTACGACCACGATGTCCACCACCACTGCCGCACCCGCCCCCGGCGTACCCCGCACCCCGCGGCGTACCCCTCGTACTACCGTGATGGCCGTGCCGGCCCTGCTCTGGTACGCCGTCTTCATGATCGGCCCGATCGGCGCGATCTTCGTGATCTCGGTCCTGCACTGGCCGGGCATGCTCGCCGAAGTCGGCTTCGCCGGACTGGGCAACTACCGCGCGGTTCTGACCGACGCCCTCTTCTGGGACTCGGCGCTCAACAGCGTCGTCCAACTGGTCGTCGCCGTCCCCGTCATGATCGTCGGGGCGTTCATGCTGGGCTACTTCATCTCCACCCACCCGCGCGGCTACCGGGTTCTGAAGGTCATCGTCTTCACCCCGGCGCTGATCTCCGCCTCCGCCAAGGCCATGATCTTCTGGGGCATGTTCGCGCCCAACGGCATGATCAACAAATTGTTGTCCGGTATAGGCCTCGGCTCCCTGCAACACGCCTGGATCGCCGACACCTCCACCGCGCTCGGCTGCATCATCGCCATCGACATCTGGAGCGGCATCGGCTACACCGCCACCCTCTACGCCGCCCGCCTGGACGCCCTGCCCGACTCCGTTTTCGAAGCCGCACAGCTCGACGGTGCCGGACACTGGCGGCGCATGTGGCGGATCGCCTTCCCGATGGTGCGTGAATACGTCGGCGTGACGGTGATGCTGCAATTCCTGTGGACGCTGTTCACCTCCGCCCAGAACGTGCTGCTGCTCACCCAGGGCGGCCCCGGCAACAGCTCCACCAACCTCTCCTTCCTCGTCTATCAGAAGGCCTTCGTCCAGTCCGACCTGGGCTATAGCCAGGCCGCGGGAGTGCTCCTGTTCGCGGTCGGCCTGGTCGGCATGCTCGTCATCCGCCGGCTCTTCCGCGAGCCCTACTGACGCCGCGTGCCGGCATCCGGCCCGCTGCCTGCCGATCCGCCCCCCGAGACCGCCCCCCCGGAAAAGGACCCACAGTCATGGCCCTTCACCCCATGAGCCGAACCCGCCGTCGACCCGGTGTCGGGCGCATCGCCGCCCACCTGGGCGCCTGGGGCTACTCCCTGGCGCTGCTGCTGCCCCTCTACTACCTGGTGGTGTCCTCCTTCAAGGACAACGACGAGATCTTCTCGGATCCGCTGGGCCTGCCGGACTCGCTGTCCCTCACCAAGTTCTCCACCTCGATCCATGACGCGCGTCTGGACCTGGCCATCCTGAACTCGCTGATCGTCACCCTGTGTTCGTTGGCCGTGGTGCTGATCCTGGCGGTTCCCGCCTCCTACGCGCTGGCCCGTGCCAAGGGGAGGGTCGCCGCCGCCATCGAACGCGCCTTCTCGCTCGGTTTCCTGATCCCCACCTTCGCGGCCCTCGTCCCCACCTTTCTCCTCGCCGCGCAACTGGGCCTCTTCCACACCCGTACCTTCATCATCCTGTTCCTGCCCGCCACCTCGCTCCCACTGGCCGTGGTGCTGCTGACCCAGTTCATGCGCACCGTGCCCGACGAGGTCGAGGAGGCCGCCCGGATGGATGGCGCAGGGAACTGGACGGTCCTGGTCCGTATTTATCTGCCCATGGTGGTCCCGGGCATCGTCACCGTGCTCATCCTGAGCTTTCTTGCCTTCTGGAATGAATATCTCTACTCGCTTGTGATCATCGGGCCGGACGAGGCCCAGCGCACCATCCAGGTTGCGGTGCCGACCCTCCGTTCCTCGCTGTCCACCGATTTCGGGGTGCTCTCGGCTGGTACCGTGGTCACTCTCATTCCTGTGTATGCCGTGTACTCCGTTCTGCAACGGCGTATGGAGGGGGCCCTGATGGGCGGCGCGGTGAAGGTCTAGTGGCGAAGGGGCACTCGCCGCTCGCGGCGACAAGGACGAAGGTGGCCCAGCGCAAGAGCAACCGGACGACGATCAGCGATGTCGCGGCGCTGGCAGGTGTCTCGGTTTCCGCCGTCTCGAAGATCGTCAACGGCAAGGGATCGTTCCCCGAACCCACTCGCGAACGAGTCCTCTGGGCCGTCAGCCAGCTGAATTGGTCCCCGTCGGCCGCGGCGGTCGCCCTGCGCGGCGCGAAGACCCGGGCCATCGGCATGGTCGCGAGCCGCGCCCCGGACGTCCTCAACACCGACCCGCACTTCGCGTTGCTGATCGCGGGCATCGAGAGCGAACTCGCGCCACGCGACTACGGGCTTCTCCTGCACATCGTCGGTGAGCACCCAGCGGCCGAGGAACGCGCCTACCGGCGGCTGGCCGACGAGCGGCGCGTCGACGGGGTGATCCTCACCGAGAGCCGCATCAACGACCACCGGTTCTCCTTGCTGCGTGGCCTGCGGCTGCCCGCCGTCCTGGTCGGCACGCCGTGGCAGCGGGACCCGATTCCCACGGTGCAGGCCGCCGACCAGGACCAGGGCATGAGGGACGCGGTCGATCACCTGGTGGCGCTCGGTCACCGGCGTGTCGCCTACGTCGCCGGGCCCGAGGACCGTGTGCACACCGGCCATCGCCGGCTGGTCTTCACCGAGACGCTGGAGCGTCACGGTCTGCTGGCCAGCCACATGCTGACCTCGGACTTCGCGGCCCGCACCACCGACCAGGTCGTCGAGCAGGCCCTGCGCGCCGACAACGCCCCGACCGCGATCGTCTTCGCCAACGACATGATGGCGCTCGCGGGGATCTCCGCGGCCCGTCGCGCGGGCCGGGACGTCCCCGGCGATCTGTCCGTCATCGGCCACGACGACCTGCCCATCGGTCAGCTGATGTATCCACGTCTGACCACCATCAGGCAGGACCTGGAGCGGCTCGGCCGGGTCGCCGCTCTGAGCCTGCTCCAGCAGCTCGGCGAGGAAGAGATCGCGCCGGTGCCCACGGTGGTCTCTCCCCAGCTGATCGTGCGGGAGTCCACCGCTCGGGCCCGATGAGGGGAGCCCGCAAATACTCCACGGGGAAGTCCCTGATCGGTGCCCACCAGAGCGAGCCGGACGTTGCAGGGCGGTTCCCGTTCGGGGGACGAACAGCCGGAAGTTGTTCCTCCCCCGCCATGACGGGACGGACTTCAGATGGCTTGGGCGGTGGGCATGATGGTGATCTCGGTGAGGTTGACGTGGCGCGGGACGGCCGCCATGAAGGCGACGGTTTCCGCGATGTCGTCGGACTGCAGGCAGTTGATGTCGTGGATGAGGTCGGCCATCAGCTTGGAGGCATCGGGATCGGTGACGTGGTCGGGGAGTTCCGTCTCGACCATGCCGGGTTCGATGGTGGCCACGCGGACCATCTTCGGGCCGAGTTCGACGCGGAGCAGCCGGGTGAGGTGGCTGATGTACGCCTTGGTGCCGGAGTAGATGGAGAACTTCTCCAGGATGCGGGTGGCCGCGATGGACGAGGTGTTGATCAGGTCGGCGGGCCTGGCCTGGGCGGCGGACTCCGTCAGGTGGGGAAGGAACGCGGCGATGACGTTCATCAGGCCGCTGATGTTGAGATCGATCTGGCGCTGCCAGTCGTCGACTTTGAGTTCCTCGATGCCGGAGATGAGCTGGACGCCGGCGTTGTTGAATACGAGGTCGGCTTTGCCGAAGCGGGCGGAGACCTGGTCGGCGGCACTCTGGACGGCGGCGCGGTCGGTGACGTCGACGGCGAGGGCGAGCGCCGTGCCGCCGGCGGCCTTGATGGTCTTGACGACAGCGTCCAGCTTGTCCTTGCGGCGGGCGAGCACGACCACGGTGGCACCGAGTTCGGCGAGGCGTTGGGCGGTGGCGGCGCCCATGCCGCTGGAGGCGCCGGAGATGACGGCGACACGGCCGGCCAGGGGGGTGCCCGTGAGCAGAGCTGCGGACATCGCAAAACCTCAATCTCTTTGATCGGAAGGGCCATAGGTGGTGAGCGCGGGGGTGGTGCGGTGCCCGGCCGGACCGGGCAGTCCTGCCCGGCCGGGCTGCTGGAGAGGGCCGCGGGCACCCGAAGGCGAGGACGCCCGGCGGGATGTCAGGCGGCGTCGTCGTGGGCGGCGGCGGACTTCTCGTGCCCCGGCGCGAGGTCGTTCTGCACCTGCCGGTACTTGACGTCGAGCCGCTCCAGGGTGTCGCGCCCGAGGTAGAGGTGCGTGGGCAGCTTCTCGGCGGAGGCGCCCTCGACGATGAGCGCGGCTCCCTTGGCAGGGTCACCGAGCTGGGCGTTGTTGGCCCGGTCGATCCAGCCCAGCGTCGCGTGCGCGGGGGTGTCGTCGTAGACGGCGTTGTGGTCCGCGGCGACCGACAGGGAGCTGGCGTCGAGGATGTCGGTGCGGAAGACGCCCGGCTCGACGACCATCGACTCGATCCCGAACGGGGCCATCTCAAGGGAGAGTGCCTCGCTGATCCCGGCGACGGCGAATTTCGACGCGCAGTACAGGCTGACACCGGGCTCGCCCTCCAATCCGGAGCGGGAACCGATGTGCACCAGTCGGCCGGAGCCCTGCTTTCGCATGACGGGCAGCACGGCGCGGGTGACGTGATCAGGCCGAAGACGTTGAGGTCGAACAGCGCCCCGGCCTCCGTGTCGGTGATTTTTTCCAACGCGCCGAGCAGGCCACGGCCGACGTTGTTCACCTGTACGTCGATGCCGCCGAAGCGGTCCACGGCCGCCTCCCGCCTGCGGGATGCTGTCGTTGTCCGTGACGTCCAGGGTGACCGGGAAGACCTTGTCCGCGCTCTCCATGTCGTCCGGCACACGCTCCGGGTTCCGTACGGCGACCACGACGTTGTTACCTCCTGCCGGAGCGGCGCTGGTGATTTCCGTACCGATTCCACGGGAGGCACAGGTGACAAACCACGTAGCCATGGGAAAACCTCTTTCGTTGCTTTCTCTTTTCTGGATTTCCTGTCGACGTATTCGAGTGCGCCCGTCCGCTACGAAGCTATGAAGGCTGCGGTTTTCCCGGGTGTCCCACACCTAAGGGCTGTCCGGTAATCCCTGGCGGGCGCACGACGACAGCTGCGGCACCTCGCCGCGTTGTCGGAACGCCCGCGTACATCCAGTATGCGTACGTCCCTCCGCCTTGCGATGCACCGCATCTGACGCCATCAGATCAGACACCTCGCCGTGCTGCCCGGCAGCCACCCCCAGCGCAGCCCAATTTTCTGACCAGATGCATGACCAGATACATAGGTGCGCCCCCAGACCAACCACAGGGAGAAACCGAGGTGCATCGTGCACGGGGCGTGTATCGGTGACACGCTCGCACTAACGCTTGAGGCCGGGAATTATCGAGGCTGTCGCATTCAACCACGCGGAAGAATGTGGGATTTTTTCCGGTGATATTCGGGCCGGAGTTCCAGATGCCGCTGAGAGCGATACGCGCACCAGTCCGTGAGGTATCACGTGCCACCCTTGCCGGGCACATGCGTATCGCGGCGGAGGTGGCTTCCGGTGGCCTCCTGGTTCAGGCGCCGTGTGCGGGATTCTGCTGGTGAGGGGCTTCGGGTGCGCTGAGGGCGGAGTGGTAAACCTGCTTGACGTCGTAGGGCGGTACCCGGGGGTACTCGTGTGCCCACAAGGCGTGGAACTCGCCGCTGCGCACCGACAGTTCGCCGACGAGCTCCAGGATGCGGGGATCCGCCGGAGCGCTGGCTGCGGTCTGCTGCAGGTTGGCGACCGCACGATGCCTGGCCCGCTCTGGATTCCGGTAGAAGGACCGTGCTGCGCGAAGTCACGGTAGAGAGCGTCGGCCAACACGTTGGTGGCCAGCAGTCCTGGGCGTGCCCGATGATGAAGGCAGGCGTTCTGGTCCGGCCTTCGACCAATTGCCGCAGGTACGGGCGGACCCGCTCGTTCCGGATGGGGGACTTCGTGCGGCGGGCTGTCGGCCGGGCCAGCCGAAGGAGTTCCCCCTCGTCCTCATCACCGAGTTGCAGCGCGCGGGCAAGGGCCTTGAGTACCCGGGGCGAGGGACCGAGTCCACGGCGCTGCTCGAGTCGGCTGTGGTAGTTCAGGCTGACACCTGCGAGTGTCGCGACCTCGTCACGTTGCAGGCCGGGCACCATTCGCCGGCGCACGCCGGACAATCCTGCTGCGGCAGGGCTGAGGCGCTCTCTGCGGGAGCGGAGGAACTGGCCCAGCCCTCCAATCGGGTCGGCCCCGGGCGGGGCCCGGCTATCGAAGAAACTTCTTCGCCACCTTCGACCGACCCGTCCCCGTCTCCTACGACGACCGGATCGCCTTCCGCGCCTGGTGCCGCGCGCAGTTGTCGGTGCACCGAACGGGACAGGTGAACCTGCGCGGCCTGCGGCCTGTGCTGCGAACCGAGTTTCAGTGGGGCATGTATGGGCCCCATACCCACCACCTCAGAGTCCTGGCGCACGTCGTTGTTCGCCCGCTGTCACGTGCCCAAGTGGTAGGCCGTCTCTGCGATGCGGAGAGGGGCATGCGCGCCGGGTCCTTGATGAACGGGCCACGCCAGCGGATCTTGCGACGGCCGAGGCTGGTGTAGCACTGAAGCTCCGCCATCTTGAAGTGGCTGGTCAGCGGGGTGGCGTGACCTCGTTTCGGGGTGTTCGTGCTGGTCGTGGGTGGCAGTCTGTGTTGTCGATCGTCCGGCGAGGTGGTTTCGCCGATGAGTTCACCGTCCACGAACGGTCTACCCAGCGACACGACCGTTCTCGACAGGAGTGCCATGTCCACCATCCAGCCCGTGATCCTGACTGCCGACCAGGACGTTCTGCTCGGCTTTTATACGAAATTGTTCGGCGCTGAGGAGATCTTCCGGGTACCGGAGGAAGGCGCCGCCTTCTACCTCGGCCTGCGCATTGGCGACACCGACCTCGGGCTGGTGGCCAAGGCGGACCCGGGGACCGGGGCGGCGTCGCGGATCCTGCTCAGCATCGGTGTCGACGACGTCGACGAGACGCTCGCTCGGGTGGAGGCGCTCGGCGGCTCGGTCAGCGGAGGCCCCAACGACATGCC
Source organism: Streptomyces sp. NPDC058231 (assembly GCF_042882275.1). NCBI lineage: Bacteria > Bacillati > Actinomycetota > Actinomycetes > Kitasatosporales > Streptomycetaceae > Streptomyces > Streptomyces sp. NPDC058231. Next base: position 16,181 of record NZ_JBHVWN010000094.1, read on the forward strand.
GTGGGGACAGCGCGTCGCCCACATTAAGGACCCCGACGGCAACCCGGTGAACCTCACTCAGCCGATCCCGGCCCGGTGACGCGGTTCCGGGCGCATATGCTGATCGTGGGCTACCTGCGGTAGAGGTCAATTGCCGGTAGTGACCTCGATGTTCGTCAGGACGAGCAGCGCGCGAAACAGGTGGGAGGCGCGGGCGGGGTCAGTCCAGAGCTTGGTGTGGATTCGCCAGTTCTTCAGGTGGGCAAAGCCGCGTTCGGCGGGGACGCGTCCGGCGGCAAGTGCCCGGTTGGCGTCCTTCTGGCCGGGGGTCAGCTTGCGGGCGCGGGTGGCCTACGACTACGGGGTTGTCCGGATCGTCGTCCAGGCCGAGGAAGCGCAGGTCGGCCAGGGCGCCGAGGCCGGCAGCGCGCAGGTGGGCCAGCAGGTGGTCGCGGCGGGCAGCGGTGATGTCGTGGGTGCGGCCGGGCCGGGCAGCGGAAGCCCGGATCAGCCGGCCTTTCTCGTCGGTCAGGGCGAGGACGCGCAGGCCGTGACGGTGGTGCTTGCCGGAGTAGTTCGGCCGGTTCGCCTTCCCGGTGCGGCGCTGGGTGGGATGAGGGTGCCGTCGATCAGGACGGCCTCGCCGCCCCGCCGGGCGATCTTCTTCAGGGCGCGGTCCAGGCGTGCGGCCTTCGCGGCCAGCAGGCCGATCAGCTCGTCCCGCCAGCGGCGCACGGTGGTGGCGGAGATGTCGTTCCCGCCGGCCATGTCGGCCAGGCGCTGGTCGTGCCGCAGTACGGCCAGGACCGCACCGCCCGACCCGCCACCTGGACGACCGGCGACCCGGCCTCCATGCGCTCGTCGGCGAGCTGCTGGCTGATCCGCTGCCACACCCGCTCGGCCACGGCGAGCTCATCGCGCTCAGCTCGTACCTCCGACAGCTGCTTGACCAGCTGGGCTCGGCACTGGGCACAAGGCTCCCGGATCCTTCGCTCCGGGAGCCTTGTGATGCCCCGTCAGGTCAGGCGACCGTGATGTTCTCGGCCTGCGGGCCCTTCTGGCCCTGGGTGATGTCGAAGGTGACGGCCTGGCCTTCCTGGAGCTCACGGAAGCCGGAGGCGTTGATGTTCGAGTAGTGCGCGAAGACGTCCGGCCCGCCGCCGTCCTGCTGGATGAAGCCGAAACCCTTTTCGGCGTTGAACCACTTGACGGTTCCGCTGGCCATGCTGGTGCCTCCCGTTGATATCCGGAACCGCACCGTGCGGTCCCGGGGAGCCTTGGTCCGCACACTGCACAGCAAAACGCCCGCACCGGAGCGCGGGCAGGTACTGCGAACCACGACATCTGGCAGTGACGCTACACGGCGAAACCGGCTTCCACCAGAGAGCAACAACGGGATGCGTACGCCCGGTGGGGTGGGATGCGGCTGACCCTGTCCTAGTACCCCGGCCAGGGTGTTCTTCTGTGGAGTGTCACTCCCGCGGCAAGACTTGAGCCGGGGTGATCCCGGGTGTCGTGGTCAGCGGGTGGCCGGAGGTGGGGAGCGACAGCGGTGCACGGCGGGCAAACCACCGGCAGCCCAGGCACTTTGAGTTGCGGTCCGTCGCCGCCCTGCCAATGTCCCTTCTTGTACGCGGCTTCATGGGTACGGGGCGCTTGATGGCGGTGCGTAGGGCAGCCGTAGCGGGCTCATGGTGTAAGGGCGGTCGCTGGTGTGAGAGCGCCGGACCGGTTTCCGGGCGACGCGCCGAAGCTCAGGCGAGGCGTCAGGGGCAGCGTGGGCAACGTGGTCGTTGGAGCTCGGAGTTCAGCACTGTTCTGCCGTGGGTGGGGGAGCGGGTGAGGTCGGCGAGGCCCAAGGCGCCCCCACTTCTGCCGCCGCTGTGCGGACCGACCAGCCGTGTCACCCCGAGATGATCTCCGACTTCGAACGCGGATCCTCTGCGAGCCCGCAGGAGTCCCCAACATGGCCGGCGCTTACGCGACCGCGGCACTCAACGTCGGCGCTGCTGCCGGACCGCTCATCGCCGCGACCACCCTCAGCACCACAGCTCGGGTCGCTCTGGGCAAGCGGACTCCTCGTCGCGGTCGCGCTGCTCGTCGCCCCATGAACATCGAGGGTCGCCGAAGGCTCGTAGGGCACTGCCGCACCCGTCCGATCGGCCGGTCTCCCGGCTGTGGGAAGTCCCGGGCGGGCATGGGCACCGCGGGCAGGTCAGTTGGTGGTCCACTCGCGCAGCTGACGGGCGATGCGGGCGACGCCGAGCGTTCCGGCTGCGGCGTCGCGTACAAGGGCGACGGCCGCCTTGGGCGGGTAGTCGAGCCGGTGTCCGTTCAGGGTGAGGTACGCCTCGGTCGAGTGCCAGGCGAAGGCCTCGCCCGAGTGCTCAAGGCAGGGGAGTTTTGACAGGGTCTGCAACAGTGCGGCGGCCTTGAGGTGCACAGAGCCGTAGATGTCGCGTTCCATGGCCCTGGCGTTGACCCGCGCGACGGCCGCGTACAGCGGTCCCAGATCGTCGACCTGCGGGTCGCCGTCGAGGAGTTCGGCGGCGTGCAGCAGGAAGGTCATGTCGATCGGGTGCAGCGGTTCGGGCTGGGTCACGCGGCCTGGCCCCGCTTCTGCTGCTGAAGCTCGGCACGGGCCTGCTGCTCTGCGGCTCGCTGCTCCGGAGAGGGGTCGGTGCTGCTGGGCTCGGCGGCGAACGCGGCGCCGCTGCGTGCCATCGACTCCTTGAAGCCATCCAGGAACCGCTGCTCCACGGCGGTCGCGCGGGCGTAGGCCGCGGAGAGGATGTATTCCTGCAGGCTCACTCCTTCCTGCGCGGCTGCGGCGGCGATGGCGGCCCGCTGCTCGGGGTCGGGGAAGCGTAGGTTCATGGCTTTCGGCTCTGGCATGGTACCGACGGTACCAGTGGTATCACCTTTGGCCCAGAGCAATGGCTCCGCCGGGGTGAGGTGGCAGGTGAGGGCAGCTCTGAAGTCAGCGGAAGCCACCCGCCAGACCGTCTGGGCCGGGCAGGACCAGGGGGCGTGTCAGGGGTGGGCGTGTTGCAGGGAGGTGGCGTGAGCGGGGTTGTGGTGGATGGCGATGAGGGCGGCGTCGTCACCCAGGCGTCCGCCGGCGTAGTCGAGAAGATCGCGTCGCAGGTGGTGCAGGAGCGCGTCAGGGGAGCTCTCGGTCCATTGGGCAGCCCGTTCAGCGAGGGGGTAGAAGCCGCCGTGCTGGTCGCGTGCTTCGATGACGCCGTCGGTGAAAAGGAAGAGGGTGTCTCCGGCCTCGAAGGCGAATACGTCGGCGATGTAGCACGCCCGCCTCATGACATCGATCCCCATGGGAGGCGCGGGGTGCAGGATCGGGGCGGTGACCGCGTGTCCTGGGCTGAGCAGCAGGGGTGCAGGGTGACCACAGCTGATCATTCGGCTGGTGCGGCCCTCGTCGGGGATCTCCAGCAGCAGGGCGGTGATGAAGCGTTCCCCGGCCTCATCATCATGCTCCGGCTCATAGTCGGCGTGGTAGAGGGCGACGTTCTGGTTGAGGACAGCGGCCAAGTCGGGCAGGTCGGTGTGCCGGTGAGCGGCCTGGCGGAAGGCGCTGAGCAGGAGGGCGGCTTCATCGATGGCGGCCAGGCCTTTTCCTCGCACGTCGCCGATCATGACCCGGGTTCCGTTGTCTATGCGGGCGGCCGCGTACAGGTCACCTCCGATCTGGGCTTCGTCCTCGGCAGCCAGGTACAGGGAGGCGATTCGCAGCGGGCCGATCCTTTCCGGGAGCGGCCGCAACAGTACGTTCTGTGTCGCTTCGGCCACCGACCGCACCTGAGCGAGCTGCCGAGTGTGCCGTTCGCGTATCAGGCAGAAGCACACGACCAGGGCGGAGAGTATTGCGAGGGCTGCGATCTGCACCAAAGCATTGCGGGAGCTCAGTACATCGGAGTGCAGGGCGATGTATACCTGGGCCGCCATGGCCAGCAGTCCGATCGCTCCGGTCAGTAGGGGTCCCTCGAATGAGGCAGTGATCGCGGGCGCGATGACGAGCAACGGTCCCAGATGGATGTCCTCCGGGAGCAAGATGTCCACGGCTGTGATCACGGCGATGAGCACAACGGGAATCACCAGCAGCACATGGCCCAGTCGCCATGGCTCCCGCAGCCCCACCAAACGTGCCCGGTAGCCCACGTCTTCCACAGTGCACCCGTTCCAGGGCGGCTGACGAGTCGGCCGGGTGCGGCCGATCGAAAGTGATGCTGTTCGTTGCGCCTCTCGCGCTTGACCCGGGCACGGCCTCCGGAACGGCGACGTGGAAAACAGATGGTCCGAGGTACCTGAGAAGCCGTTGTCGTACTCTTGTTGGACGCCGGTTCGAGTGTGGTGACTCGGTCGCGTGATCTTCGGCTCCGGCATGCATGAAGGCGGGGCCCCTGCCCAGCTCGGGATTGTCGAAGTCCGAACGAGCTGGCCGGGAGGTCCCGTGTCGCAGTCTTGCGGTTCCGTGCTTGTGGAGTCCAACCTGGTTGCCGGTCGTGTGATTGCCTCGCTCACCGGTTCGGGAATGCGGGTGACCATCCGGACCGCGAGCCTCGGTATCCCTCGGACACGTTGGATGCGGAGTGGGCGGTCGTGCGGGAGGCGATGCCGGTTCCGGCGTGGATGAACGGCAAGGGCGGCCAGCGGAGGGTTACTGCCACGTACAGGACCTCGCCCACGCGCTGCCGGGCGATCAGCCACTCCTGCCCATCCGTTTCCGCCTCGGCGAGTTCGGCCAGCGCTCGGTCCGCCTCCTCCCGCAGCCCTTCCACACGCTCCCGCGCGGCCAGCTCCCGCTCCTCCAGCAGCCCCACGACCGACGCCACCCCGGTACGTCCACCGACGAGACAACCGACGGCCCCAGCCTGACTCCCCCAGCCCCGGCATCATGCCTGAGCTGGGAAAACTTGGCCGCTCAAGTTCGGTACGAAAACTGCTTCTAACGCAAGGTCCTTCAGACGGCGGACATCTCGCGCGCGCCGACCGCCTCTCCGAGCGCGAGGAGGGCGTAGTGGGAGGGCGATCCGGGAGCGGCGGTGTAGGCGACCAGACGCTGGCCGGGGGCTGTCGGAGCTGCTAGGACCGCGTAGTCGAGCATCATCCCGCCCACCAGGGGGTGGTGCAGGTGCTTGTGCCCCTCCACCTTGTGGCGCAGACCGCGGGCATCCCACAGACGAGTGAATTCCCCGCTCTCCGCCCGTAGTTGCCGCACCAGTTCGGTGAGGCGGGTGTCCCCTGGGCGATGGCCGGTGGCGGCCCGCAGGTGCGCGACTGAGTCGGCGGCGATGTCCGACCAGTCTAAGAACAGGTCCCTCGCCTGCGGGTGCGTGAAGACGAACTCCAGGTTGTTGGGCCGGCGCGGACCGGGTACGAGATGGCTGAAGAGCGCCGCCGCCGTGTCGTTCCAGGCCAGCACGTCACTGTGGCGGTTGATGACGTACGCGGCGGTCGGCGGGGCCAGCATCGCGAGCATGCTGCGTGCCACGTTGGAAAGCGGCTCCGACTCCGCCTCGGGACGCACCTGGCCCGCCAGCGCGAACAGGTGCCGGCATTCCTCATCCGACAGGCGCAGCGCAATCGCGAGGGCGTCGAGCACGCTCACCGAGGGCTGCGGGACCCGCCCCTGCTCCAGCCGCTGATAGTAGCCCGGGCTGATACCGGCCAGGGCGGCCAGCTCCTCGCGGCGCAGGCCCGCGGTTCTGCGCATCCCCACCTGGGGAAGCCCCACCGCGTCGGGGGTGAGTAGGGTACGCCGCGATCGCAGGAACACTCCGAGTTCCTGGGCCTCTTCCCTCCGGCTCGTCACCGGCTTTCCTCCCTGCTGCCCAGGAGAGGGTGGCCCCCTCAGGTACACCCTCGTGGATTGCTTCGTCGACATCGTAGCCAGCACGCTGATGCGGTGACTGCCAACGAACTCGCCGCAGAATCCGTACCCACTCAAGTCGTCGACCCAACGGCGCTATGGACCCTGTTCGCCGCCTCTTTCGGATTTCTGATGGTCAGCCTCGACGCGACCATCGTCAACGTCGCGCTCCCCACCCTCGGTACTCAGCTGGGCGCCGGTCTGGCACAACTCCAGTGGGTCGTCGACGGATACACCCTTACTTTCGCCGCTCTCCAACTCATCGGCGGTTCGCTGAGCGACCGCCTCGGTGCACGACGGGCCTTCAGCCTCGGCCTCGGTCTGTTCACGGTGGCTTCCCTCGTGTGCGGACTGGCCGTCTCCCCGGGAATGCTGATCGCCGCCCGTTTCGCCCAGGGACTTGGGGCGGCGCTACAACTCCCCGCGTCGCTGGCGATGATCCGGCATGCCTATCCCGACGGCGCCGCGCGCATTAAGGCCGTCGGAGTGTGGGCGTCCGCCGGCGGCGGCGCGGTCGCGGCCGGCCCCGTCCTCGGCGGTCTGCTCCTCGTCTGGCTGGGCTGGCGCTCGCTGTTCCTGGTGAACCTCGTGATCGGGGCCGTCGGGTTGCTGGCCACCCTGCGCGCCCAGGGATCGCGGGTCGGCCGGCAGCGCGAGTGGGACTTCCGCGGGCAGGTACTCGTCGTCTTTGCGCTCGGCGGCCTCGTCTTCGCCCTCATCGAGGGCCACACACTGGGATGGTCCTCCCCAGGCGTCGTGGGGTCGTTCCTGATCGCGGTCGCCGCCGGCGCGGGGTTCGTCCTGTGGGAGCGGCGCGCCGAGGAACCGCTGCTGCCGATGCGCATGTTCGCGCACGCCGAGTTCAGCTCCGCCAGTGTGGCCGGCTTCGTCCAGAACTTCGCTTACTACGGCATACGCGATCCGGTATCTGGTCGACAACGGAATCAAGTGGCGTGCGATGCCGGCCGACTTCCCGCCCTGGGACCGGGTCTACGCGTTCTTCCGCCGCTGGCGCGACCGCGGTCTGGTCGCCGAGTTCCACGACCGGCTCCGCGCCCGGGTCCGGATGAGGGAGGGCCGGGAGGCGGAGCCGACGGCCGCCGTGATCGACTCCCAGTCGGTCACGGCCGACGCCGTGGTCGGATCGGACAGTCGCGGCTTCGACGGCGGGAAGCTGATCAACGGCCGGAAAAGGCACCTCGTGGTCGACACGCTCGGTCTGCTGCTGGGCGTGATGGTGACCGCCGCGGACGTCGGGGACCGCGCCGCCGCACAGGTCCTGCTCCAGCGGGTGGCCGAAGCGCACCACCGGCTGGAGCTGGTCTGGGCCGACGGCGGCTACACCGGCAGCCTCGCCGGGCACTGCCTGACCGCACTCGCGCTCGTGTTGAAGATCATCAAGCGCAGTGACGGCCGCAGGGGGTTCGTGGTGCTGCCCAAACGGTGGATCGTGGAGCGCACCAACGCCTGGCTGATGCGCACCCGCCGTCTGGCCCGCGACTACGAACGCGGCACCACCAGCGCCGAGGCGATGGTCTCCTGGTCGATGATCCTGCTCATGACCCGCCGCCTGGCCCGGCCACACCCGCGGCGAGCGTGAACCGTCCCGGACCGGGCTCGGCCAGCCAGCCCCCCGCAACCAGGCGCTTGGCCTTCGCCCGCAACGCCTCCACCCGCGCCGGCATCACATCCATCCCGAACACTCCCGCCATCTCCTGGCAGGTCAACGGCCCCTGATGGAGCCGGGACCGGTCCGCGAGGACCCGCACGATCCGCTGGTAGTCCAGCGACAGCACCGACCAGCCACAGCCCTCACGCCACACCGGCACCTGCGACCTCGGCTTCACCGCATCCGCCGGCACCGGCGGCACGTGCTCGCCCGGCGGATCCGGGGTGGCCTCCCTATCGGCGGTGCCGGCGCCGAGGGCCAGGAGAGCGTCGACCCGCCTGCGAGCGACCACCCACTCCTGCCATTCCAGCTCGGCCGCGGCCAGCTCGGCCTGGATCCGGTCAGCCTCCTCCCACAGCCCGTCGACACGACGGCGAGCAGCGAGCTCGTGCTGTTCCAGCAGTCCAACAACCGACGGCGTCCCGGCCTCCCCAGCGAGCGACAACCCGACAGGCCACCACTCCCACGAAATCACCGGACCTACTCCTGAACAGCCAAAACGCCGCCCTCAAGTTCGCAACGACAACAGCGTCTGACTGATGTGCGTGGCTGCAGTCCCTGAGAGACGGACAGAGCAACGGCTCAATCCGCGACCACCACACATCAGTCATCAACATGACCGGACCAACGCCTCGTTGACTCGAATGGCTCGGCCCCGGTGCAGGATGGGCACGTGCTCCCTCCTCGACTGCTGTGGTGTGATCCCCGTCCCATCCCACGGTTCAACCGGCAGGAGCCGGTGACCGTGATCGTTGGTGACCCCCGCTTCTACGAACCGAGTGACGATGACAACTGCTCGGTGCTCGGGTATTTCTGCCAGGCGCATGACCGCCCCTACTGGCACGAGTCCTGCGGGGAAGGTCCGCACCTCGTCGCCTTGGACTGCCAAGAGCACGGACCGGAGAACATGTGGCCGCAGCCGAGCATGCTGCTGTTCCCGGAAGGGTTCGATCCGCCACTGAGCGACGCGCAGTTGGCCTGGGCACGGGCGGAGGACGACGCTGTCCGGGCGTGATCCGAAAGAGACGGCCCAGGTCTGTCCTGGCGGTGCTGGGTCTGTGCAGAGTGGGCGGCTGCGAAGGGGAGTAGCCCCGTAAACCGGTCGTCGACATGCTGGAGTCCAAGGTTGGCCGTGGCGGCCCTTTTCTACGTCGTCTTCGGCCTGGGACTCATGCCGATCCTGGCCGGACGGCCTGCGCCCGCCTCTTGCCGTGGCTCCCGGGAGGGCCGCCACGGCGATTCCTGGACTTCGCGTCCCCATGCGTCACCCGCGCCCCCGCACATGGCGAGGGCTTCCCTCGCGCCCAAAGCTGGGCGCTCGGACGAATGCGTGATCATGACCGCCGAACACCAGATACACAACGCCCCCGCCCAGCGACCGTCTGCTCCAGACCGCACATCACTCCAGGACCGGGGCCGGCGTCGCAAGCGCCCCCGCCGAGCCGTCCGGGTCGCGCCGGTGGCGCAGCCGGCCAGTCCGTACCTCTCGTACGCGTCGTCGAGCTCCGGTATCCAGGTCGTGTCGTCCTGTGCCCGCCGAGCGGGCATGGCTTTATGCGTCGCGGGCGATGGCGATGAATCGTTCGAGTTCGCCGGGGATGTCGGGGCCGGTGGGCTGGTAGACGACTTCGGTGATGCCGTCTCGGGCGTAGGCGCTGAGCGTGTTGCGGATGCGGTCGGGGGTTCCGGTGACGGTGGTGGAGGTGATCGCCTGCCAGCTTCCTGCGTTCCAGGCAGCGGTGTCGGCCGCGTTGAGGTCGGTGAGGTGCCGGTCGTGTACGGCGAGGTGGCGTTGGGTGCGGGGGTGGGCGGTGACGGCGTCGAGCCAGGTTTGGCCGCCGGGCAGGGTGGTGGGGTCGCCGCCGAATTCGTAGGCGGCGTGGTAGGCCAGAGCGTTGCCGGGCCCGGCGGCGGCGCGGACGCGTGCGGAGTCGAGTGGTTCGTCCTCGCCCAGGACGGTGCCGTGGATGCCTAGTAGACCGTCGCGGCTAATTTTTGGGATAGAGGTGGCGCAGTTTGATGCGTGCGTCGTGGGTGGTGAACTGCCAGTTCACCTGACGTTGGTC
>NZ_JBHVWN010000095.1:0-24889 GCF_042882275.1 Streptomyces sp. NPDC058231
AACAAGGACCTCGACAATCCTCATTCTTGCTGGTCAGAGGCACTTTTCGCTGTCCTGATCACCTGCCGGACCGCCCGCTTCATGAAAGCGCGAGGTTAGGGCCGCACCACCCTTTTGCCGGTCAGGTGACCCCTTCGTGGCGGCACAGGCAGAAGGGATGCCCGACCGGGTCGATGTAGACCTGCCAGCCGTAGCCCTCGGGTCCGATGAAGTCCTTCTGCAGCGTCGCGCCGAGCTTGACGACGCGGCGCTGTTCGGGCTCGATCTCGTCCACTTCGAAGTCGAGGTGGTACTGCTTGGGGTGTTCATCGTCGGGCCAGATGGGAGGGCGGTAGTCCTCCACCCGCTGGAAGGCCAGGTCAACCTCGCCGAAGGTGATGCCGGCACAGGTGTCGTTGCTACCCTCCATGATGGCGCGGCCTGTCACCTCGGAGTAGAAGGTTGCGAGCTTCATCGGGTCCGGGCAGTCGATGATGAACCCCAAGAGCTTTAGCATCGGGCCACCTTGCCACAGAGCAGGGTGTAGCCGATAGGCCATCTCCAGACCGGCCTTGCGAACGCTCTCGACCAAGCGGTACAGCACCGGCCTGCGAGACCACCGTGCCCTCGTTGCCCTGGACGCAGACAGGCGGCTAGGACCCGATATGCCCCTTCACCTGGAGAGTGCTTCTTTCCTTGCAGCTGACAGGGCCCTCCATCTATCCCATCATTGCAGGTCAGCAGCACTCTCCTCGTATTTAATCAAGACCCGGACAAGCCCGCTCGTGAAAGCCCGAGGCTAAAGCGGTTCGGGCGGACCGGGGATCCGGCGGATCTGGACGAGGCCATCGCCATGGGACGTGAAGTCGTCCGGGCCATACCCGCTGACCACCCGGACCGAGCCAAATACCTGAGCAATCTGGGGCTCACGCTGTATTTTCGGTTCGATCGGACCCGTGACCAGAAGGACCTGGACGCGGCGGCGTTTGCTTGGACCGAGGCGTTGGCTGCGGTTTCGGCTGCGCCTTCGGTCCGTATCGGGGCGGCGTGGGTCATGGCCAGGCTCTTCGCCCGGGTCGATGCGGGGATAGCGGCGGATGCGGCGGAGGCCGCGGTGCGGCTGCTGCCCGAGGTGACCTTGCGCCAGGTGGGGCGGGGCGATCAGCAGCACGCGCTCAGTCGCTTCGCTGGCCTGGCCGGGGATGCCGCAGCACTGGCTCTCGCCGATCCCCGCGGGACCCGGCAGGAACGCGCCACCCGCGCACTTCAGTTGCTGGAGGCCGGGCGGGCGGTACTGCTCGGCCAGGCACTTGATGCCCGCAGCGACCTCACCGAACGGCGGGCAGGGCGCGGCCCGGTGGTGGGGCGCGCCGAATGCTTTTCCCGGGGCGGGGTTGTGCACGGCCTGCCAGGTGGGGTGCCTCTCACCTGTCATCAACCGGTAGGCGTAGAAGGGGGAGATGCCTGCCTGGACGGCGATCTCACGTACGGACAGCCCGCTGGAGCGGTGCAGGTGGGACAGTGCCCGGACGAGCGCGCCCTGGGCGCTCCTGAGCGGAAGCATCCCGCATAGGTGGTCAGCGAGATTCGGTAGACCCGGGCGGGCGACGGCGCAATGCCAGCCCGTCGGCGGCCGGGGGCGGTGCGGCGGACGGAGTCCGCACGGCCTTCGCCCGGGCGCTCCGGGGACACTGGGCGAGGACCGCGAGCATGTGGCACTGGAAGGACACGTCATTCGGATCAAGATGCTCAAACGGTAGATGTTCGGCCGAGCCGGTTCCAGGTCCTGCGCAAAACGCGTTCCGATGTCCTGGTCACATGCCTCAACCACGCGAGCCGGGAACTCGATGGCGACAGCTTTGGTGGCTGTGGAAGGGTGTTCTCCACAGCCATCGATGAAGAAGACAGAGATGAACCACGACGATGCTCTCCAGCAGCTCAGCCACATAGCGGGTGAGAGGGCGCTCGGCCGGCATGTTGGGTCCGACCGTCTCATCCAGGTGGGGTTGGACGCACTGATCGCTGGGATTGAGAGTCCTTCGCTCGCCCTGCTGGCCGGCCTCTTGCGGAGCGAAGAACCGGCGGCCCCAGAGCTCTTCGACCAGGTGTTGGAGGAGCTTGGACTTCTCTTCCAACTGCCAGCCGACCACCGGGCCGCGAAGTGGGCCACGGCCTACTGGATAGCCCGCCAGATCGTGAACGGATCGCTCGATCCCGCTACCGGCACTCATCTGATCTGGGCCGATGTTGCCTATGACCTTGACTATCCCGAAGGTCTGCAGCCACTCGTCTCGTGCGCAAGCAATCTGGACGACTGGGACGAGAGCTGGGGTGTCTCCATCGAAACGCTGAAGGAAGAAGCGATTGAGGCAGCTCAACAACTCCTGAGCCAGCAGCCGCCGCGAGAGCGCAAGGACTGACTGTCGGCGGTCCATTCGCCGTTGACCAGCCCATCTACTCGCCAGCGGTCGTCACACTGCGTGTGTGCTCCACAGAAGTTGAGCCAGCACCTGAGAACGGGAGCAGAAGCCGCTTGCGACCCTCAGAATCCGCGGGCCGGCAAGTCGGCGAAGGTCGCGGCCGTTGCCGACCACGCCCGCTCGTCCGGGACACGGTGCCACCCGATCAGCGAGTCGGGCGAGACCGTGCCAGGCCAGACGATATAGCCGAGCATGACGAGCCGGCTCCTCGCCGCCGCGGCAGCGGCAGGCGGGAGGTCGGGCTCGCACTTGCGACGCAGTGCGGCGCGCACGAAAATAATGTTCAGCTGTGAGGGGATAGTTGTGAGTCGGACTGTCGATTTGTGTTTCCGTTTTGCTCGCCCTGTGGCCGTAGATGGCTTGATCGTCGCACTAGAGCGGGCCGGGTGGGCTTTCAGTGAGAATGGACGTCTGCGCTATTTGATTGACCCTGACTTTTTCGACTGGGATGAATCGCCGATGTTCGAACGTCCGGCTGTAATGCAAGCACTCGAATCGGCAGTTCTGGGGGCAGGGGGCGGGTTCCAACTTGTGTGGTCCAACGGGATGCAGGCAGCGTCACTTCTTTCGCTGGAATCTGGCAGGCTATTGACATTCAGTCCGATTGGTCAACTAGTCTATAGGGATGATGTGGGAAAATTTCTCAATCATGAGTGGTATCTCTCGCGAACACTTCCCGTGCTCTCTCAAATGGGTCTCGTAGGGTATAGATATGAGGATTCCCGAGACTGAATGAGCCTTTTCCAACGAGCCCGGCGAGGTGTGCCTGGACCTTGGACGCGCCCTGGCCGTCTACTGCCAGCACCTCGCTTGGCTCGCCGACCGAGAGCAGCAGTCGGCGGCCGGCCGGTGAGCGGCCGGGACGTTCGGGGTTTCGTTCTGGTGGGCGAGACGCACGGGCTCGAAGGCGTTCATGCTCAGCGTGAGGTCCGACTCCAGCCCGCCGTACTCGCCCTCCAGCGAGGTGATGGAAGGGACGAGTCTCGGCGCTGTGCTGGTTCGCTTCATGCGGCTGCCCCTGCCGCTGCGAGGAGCCGGTGCGGGGCGATGACCGTGCCGTTGGGCAGCAGACTCCTTCTCTGCACTTCACCGAAACGAGTGGGGAGGGGGCTGTGGTTGGGCAGGGCACATGCAAGTCGGAAGGAAGTCCGGCAGTGCTTGCCCGTGGAGCAGTTGAAGGTGCATGGGGGCTGGCTAGGATCCAGGGTATGGAGAAGCAGGGGGGCAGCCGAGAGGCTGTGGTGGCGGTCCTGAGGCAGGGCGACCAGGTCTTGGTGATCCGGCGCGGTCCGCAAGCCCGACTTCCTGGCTACTGGGCACCGTTGAGCGGGACGATCGAACCCGGCGAGCACCAGGAAGATGCGCTGGTGCGGGAGGTGCGCGAGGAGGTGGGCCTCCGAGTCGCTCCCTTGCGGAAGGTGTGGGAGAGCACGACCGAGGATGCCGCCTTTGTGCTCCACTGGTGGACTGCCACGGTCGAGGGCGGCGGGCTCAGACTCGATCCCCGAGAGGTCAGCGAGGCTCGCTGGGTCACCGCTGAGGGATTCGGGCAGCTGCAACCTACCTTCGCTGGGGATCGACTCTTTTTTCAGGAGATCCTTCCAACGCTGTAGGTCTCGTAGCTGCTTTGTGGGAAGGTTCTGCGCTTTACTCGATTGAGGCTCGTTGTGGATCACTGGGGCTCCTCGGGGCGGGGGCTGGTAATGCGGAGGTCGGTGGCGGGTCTCTGGGTGAGGCCGGCGGCTTCCGCCTGCTTGGCGCGGGCAGCCCTGTGCCATCCGGCTGCTCGGCGGGGGCGGAGGAAGTGGAACGCCAGAGGGCCGGCCAGCGGCGGCATCGCACTGGCAAGCGTCCCGGACACGCCTGGCGGCGTCCGTGTGCCACGACCAGGGGGCGCACCTGCCGAGCACGAATCCCTTGCTGCGCGAACCGATGGACGGCAGCTTGGCCTCCACCCGTTCCGGGTCCAGCTCCCAGCTCCTGTCCTGCGCCGCTTCTCGGACCGCGGGGTCTGGATCGTCGAGCAGCCCCGCCCGCTGCGCCGGGGTGAGCGACTGCCACCTCCAGGTGGCCCGTATCCGGAGTTCGGGGTGCTCGCGGTCGGCCATGGAGCGGTAGAAGGACAGCGGGATCTGCTGGGACGATTCGAGCTCCCCGATGATCTCGTTCGCGGTGAGTTTGCCGTCCTCGCCCCCGTCCTGGGCGGTCAGGAGGGTGACGATGATGTCGTCCGGAAGCGGTCGCACCCATCGGGGACGGGGATAAGGTCTGCCGGCGAGCCGGGCACGGACGAGTCCCGACGGGTCCGTTGCCAAGGGGGCGAGTCGTGCGGGGTCGACGTAGCGGTTGCCGGCGAGCGCGCCGCGGATCCGCCAGCCCGGGTGGCGGAGGGCTGCGTCGATGACGGCGTCGGGCAGGTCGCGGCCCTTACACATCAGCAGGCCGACCTCACCAGCCTCTTGATCCAGCAGGCGTATCAGTACGTCGGAGGGCGCCGCCGGATTGAAGGCGATGCCGCGCAGCCACGGTTCATGGAGAGAGTCGGACACCGCGTCATCCTGCCACCTCGTCCCTTGCCCGTCGTGCATACGATGACCGCCCGCGACACGCAGCCAGGGGAGCGCACAACATCACTGCCGAGTTGAGCAACCGGGCGTTGCTGAAACTCGGCTACATCGTCTGCCTTGTCCGCGTGTTCTTGACCTTGGGTGACAAACGCTCTCGCTCCTGACCAACAGAGCCAATCCAGTGCGGCGTGACGGCCTTCCCGGATCGGGAGTTCAGGATCATGGTGTCATCGGTGCCCGCAGGATGACTCGGTGTCCGTCGTTCTGCAGATTTTGATGTGTCTCATGAGACGTCAGTTCGTGTTTGGTCCCCGGAAAGGATCAGGCGCCGGGGGTGCGACTTGTGCGAGGATGCTGGGTATGTCTGGTCGCGCGCTGAGTTTCGGAGTGGTGGCGGAAGCATATGAACGGTTCCGGCCGGGGTATCCCGTGGAACTGTTCGACATGGTGATGGCCTACGCGGGCCATCCGGTTCGGTCCGCCCTTGAGATCGGCGCTGGGACAGGCAAGGCAACCCGTCTGTTCGCTCAGCGGGGGGTCATGGTGACCGCTACCGATCCTGACGGGTCCATGCTCGCCGAGCTGCGCAGGCATGTGCCGACGAACGTCAGGACGGTGCAGGCTGCGTTCGAGGACTTGCGGCCGGGCGAACGGTATGGGTTGGTCTTTGCGGCAGCGGCGCTGCATTGGACGAATCCGGAGGGTCGGTGGTCGTGCATGGCCGCGCTGTTGGAACCGGGTGGTGTATTCGCCTCATGCGGCGGGCCGTTTCGACTGGCTGACCCGGCTGTAGAGGAAGCTGTCCGCGCGGCGCGAGCACCATTCTTGGAGAGTGACGAGATTCCGTCGCCTGACGGGACGCCTCCGGATCATGAGATGCAGTGGCCGGGTACGGAGTTGCAACGGTCTGAGTGGTTCACCGGCGTTCAGCAATCCGTGATCGAACGGCGCGTGACGATGAGCGCTCGCGACTACGTTGGTCATCTCTCCACCATCTCGGCTTACCTCGTCTTGCCGACCGCGGAGCGAGAGCAGGTGTTCAACCAGATCGTGCAGGTACTGCCGGACAGAGTCGAGATGGCCGCCGACATCACCGTCCATCTCGCGCGTCGGCGCTACGAGGATTGATCACGACACCTCGCCGTGTCAGCCCGCCGGCCCCAGCTGGTTCCGAGCCACCTTCACTCGCGTGTGGCGTGCGGCGTGTGCTCGGTCGGGATGACGACGGCTGAGCGTTGGGCGATCTGCTCGCGGAGGGCCGTGTTCTCCGCGAGCAGGGCCGTGATGACTGTGGCGGCGGTGTCAGCTTCGTTCTGGAGTTGTTGTCGCTCGTGTCGGTTGTCTCGCAGCTGGTGGCGGAGGCGGGTGATCTCCGCGGCCTGGGACTGGTCGTGTTTGGTTGCCGAGCTCTGGCTGACGTGGGTGTCCCAGTCGACGGGCACTGCGGTTGTCCGGTTCATCGTGGCCTGGCTGACGCCCGCCTCCTGCCAGAGGTTCTGCTTGGTGAGTTTGCCGTCGGTGTGGATAGGCCGACCAGTGAAGAGCTGTTCCTTGGCCTCTCGAAGGGCCTTCTCGGCCGTGGGACCGGGCCGGGTTGGGGCGGTGACGTTTCTCCCGTCTTGGTGAGCGCGATCTCGACGTCGCGGATCTGCTGGTGGATCGGGGCTCTGCGGTTTGCCGCTGCTGGTTGCTGTGGCCTTCACGGCGGGACTTGGCTGCGCGGTCGCTCCGGTTGGTGAGTGGGGTGACCAGTTGCTGTAGGTCGCGGTTTGGTTCCTGGACCGGTTTCTGGGTACGCAGGGTCTTGTCGTAGATGCTGTCGGCCAGGGGGATCTGGGCGGTGCGTCGGCCCTGTCGCGGGCGGCCTCCTTGCCGACCCGTACCGCCTGCGGGCCGGCGATGTCGACGGACAGGAAGTTCACTTGCTGCGCGCCGAAACGATCCTGCAGGTTGTCCGTGACAGTGTCCAGGGACGCTACGGGTGCCGCGTCCTTGGTTGCGGCCAAGGGGGCTCGTCAGGCCGGGCGGGCGCCTCAGCGCCGGGGTCAGGCCGTGAGTGCGGCTGCTGTTTGGTGTGCGTTGGGTGCGGCGAGGTAGCGACTTGGCGTCGAGTGCTGCTGCGGGCGGCCTGGTCCGCTGCACCGGCGGTTGGAACGTGGAAGTTGTGCTTTCTTGCCGCCGGGCCGTTGAGGAGGTTGTGGGTGGGGTCGGGTGGGATGTGTTGGTGGAGTCGGCCGGGGTGCGGGCCTATCGGTATGCCGGCAGGGTGTGAGGTGTTGCTGGGTGTGGTGTTTTGAGGGGGCTCGGTCCCGGCGTCGATGTCCGCCCGGCGCATCCACTTCCACAGCGTCATCGCGTGGACTCCGAAGTCGGCGGCCACCTGCTCGATCGTCACGCCCGGGCCGCGGTTCCTCGCGACCCGCACGACATCCTCGCGGAACTCTTCCGGATAAGGCTTGGGCACAGCGACATCCTTCCCACCCGCCCTACAGGGAAAGCCAGTTCAGATGCCACCCGATCGTGCATCAGACCCGTTTTTAGTTTTGGTGGGTTTCCAGGAGTCTGAGCCAGATTTCGCTGATGGTGGGGAAGGCGGGTACGGCGTGCCGGAGTCTGTCGATGGGGACCTCGCCTGTGACGGCGATGGTGGCTGAGTGCAGCAGTTCTGCTACGCCGGGGCCGGCGAAGGTGACTCCGGCCACGGTGTCACGGTCGAGATCGATGAGCATGCGGGCCTGGCCGCGGTAGTTCTCGCCGTACTGGTGGGCGCCCGCGACGTGGGCGAGGTCGTAGTCCACGATCTTGATCCGGCGTCCGCTTCGCTGTGCCTCGTGGGTGGTCAGGCCGACGGCGGCGACTTCCGGGTGGGTGAAGATCACTTGTGGTACGGCCGTGTGGTCGGCGGTGGCGGCATGTGCGCCCCAGGGGGTGTCGTCGATGGGTTCGCCGTTTGCGCGGGCGCCAATGGCGGTGCCGGCGATCCGGGCCTGGTATTTGCCTTGGTGGGTCACAAGGGCGCGGTGGTTGACGTCGCCGACGGCGTAGAACCAGCCGTCGGCGACGTCGGTCACTTGGAAGGTGTCGTTCACCTTCATCCAGTCGCCCGGGGTGAGGCCTATCGTCTCCAGTCCCAGGTCCCAGGTGTTCGGGGTGCGGCCGGTGGCCAGGAGGATCTCGTCCGCCGTCAGGTGTCCGCCGTCGGCCAGGGTGATCTGGACCTCGCCGTCCTTGCGTGCCAGGGAGGTTACGGAGGTCCCGAACCGGATGTCGACGCCGGCTTCCCGCAGGCCGTCAGTGACCAGCTCTCCGGCGAAGGGCTCCATCCGCTGGAGCAGCCCGTTCTCGAGGACCAGCATGGTCACCTGGGAGCCGAGGCCCTGCCAGGCGGTGGCCATCTCGACGGCCACCACACCTCCGCCGACCACGGCCAGGCGTCCGGGGACCTTGTCGGCGATGGTCGCCTCACGGCTGGTCCAAGGGGCGGTGGTGTCCAGGCCGGGGATGGTGGGCAGGGCCGCGCTGGTTCCGGTGGAGACGGCCACGGCGTGCCGG
Organism: Streptomyces sp. NPDC058231; assembly: GCF_042882275.1. Lineage (NCBI taxonomy): Bacteria > Bacillati > Actinomycetota > Actinomycetes > Kitasatosporales > Streptomycetaceae > Streptomyces > Streptomyces sp. NPDC058231. The sequence goes on from NZ_JBHVWN010000095.1 coordinate 8,579, forward strand.
GCGGTGAGGGCGAGGGTCTGGCCCTCGGGGGTGTGCACGCTGACCTTGCGGGGGCCGGTGAGGCGGCCGTGGCCCCGGATCAGATCGACGGAGACCGAGTCCAGCCAGTCGGCCTGGTCCTCGTCCTTCCAGTACGAGGCCATCTTGTCGCGGTGCGCGAGGACTGCCTCGACGTCCAGCGGCCCGGCGGCCGCCTGACCCAGTCCGGGCACGCGGCGTGCGTCGGCGCGCGCCACCACCGGGCGCAGCAGCGCCTTGCTGGGGTCGCAGGCCCAGAACGAGCACTCCCCGCCGAGCAGTTCACGCTCTACGATCACGGTGCTGAGACCGGCGGCGCGGGCGCGTTCGGCCACGTTCTCGCCGACGGGGCCTGCCCCGATGACGATCACATCGTAGGTGCGGGTGGTTTCGTTCATTGTTGCTCCGTTCGTCACTGATTGGGTGATCCGGGCTGATATGCGGGTGGCCGGAAACCGGCCGCGTGCTGTTCTCCCGTTTTCACCGGGGAGATCCGCGAGGGGGGCTTGGTTGATGCGTTGCGTGTACCGGGACCTGTGGTGGTGGGGTGCGCCGTTGGGTCTGGCGGTGGTGCCGGGTCCTGGGCCGGGCCGGTGCGGGGTCCGGGTGTTCGGCCCGGTGGGTGCTGTGGCCGGGGGCTGAGTGAGGCGGCGGCGGTCGGGGCCGGTCATGGCCGTTGCACGGTTGGGTGGTTGACGGGGTGTCAGCGACCGGGGGCGCGCTGCGTCACTTCCTGGAGTACCCAGCCGTTGCCGTCGGGGTCGCTGAAGGTGAGGTAGGAGCCGTAGGAGGCGCGGTCGGGGTGGGGGCCGGTCAGTCGTTCCTGGCCTGTGCCGTGGTGGGCGGCGTCTCCGGCGTCGTGGCCGTGGTGGAGGAGGCCTCCGGCGTCGTGGAACACCTCGCTCACGTCGATGCCGCGGGCGGTGAGCTCGGCGTGGGCCTCTTCGATGTCGGTGACGATGAGGTACAGGCTCTGGGTCGTGCCGGGGGCGGTGGAGGTCATTCCCTCGCCGAAGATGATGGAGCATCCGGATCCGGGCGGCGTGAAGTGGACCGCCCGGAAGTCGTCACTGGCGGTGTAGTCGACGTCCAGGCGGAATCCCAGCGCCTCGTAGAAGGCCTTGGTCCGGTCGACGTCGGAGACGGGCAGCGTGATCAGTTCGAGTTTCAGGTCCATGGGGATGTCCTTGTTTCGTGGCTCCGGTGGATTTCGCGCATCTGATCTGTGCGGCACCGGTTCAGCGGATGGTTGTGGCGGCCGGCGACATGTGGGGCCCTGACGGTCGTCGTGGAGGGCCGGGGCCGGCGGTGGGTGGCTCACTCTGCGGTTCAACCTGACAAGAAACCTAATCCACACTTAACGCGTGCACAAGTAAAAATGAGGCACTTAAGGTGTGGCAAAGGAAACATAGGGCGGGTGGCCTCGTCGCCCCCGGCCGGGTGGCAGCGGTCCTGCGGGTGCGCCCCGGGCCCGGGGCGGGGTGGGGCTCATGGATTTCCCGCCGGGCGAAAGTCGGCGGTGGCGGGCCGGGCTCCGGGGCCGGGCCGCACGCGGTCGCTCTTGATGATCGCGGACTGCTCCTCGGACGGCGGACGGCGCGGCTTTCCTCCGCACACAGAGTCCCACCGGGCCCCGCGCGCGGAGTCCTGTGTACGGAGTGCCGGGTGGATCGCCCCGGTGGCCGGCTGTGTGGGCGGGGATGCGGTGGCGTCGGTGTCGTCGTGGGTGGGGGTGTGCGAGGGCGGTGTGGGTCCGGGGTGCTGCCCGGCGACCCCATTTATTAAGTGTGCACAATATAATGTTGAGCGTGTAAGTTTTGGAGTACGCTAACTATGCGTGAAGGATTTGTGTGGAGGAGGAGTCGCGATGAGCGAGACCGAGACGGGTGTCGGGCAGGTCGGGCAGGGTGACACCGCTGCGGTCAGCCTGCTCCTCGGGGACCAGATGTGTTTTGCCCTGTACGCGGCGCAGCGTGCGGTGACCAGTCGCTACCGCCCGCTGCTGGAGAAGCTCAACCTGACCTACCCCCAGTACCTGGTGATGCTGGTGCTGTGGGAGCACGGCGCCCTTCCCATCAAGACCCTGGGCGCACGGTTGCAGCTCGACTACGGCACCTTGACGCCGCTGCTCAAGCGCCTGGAGGCTCACGGGTTCATCCGGCGTGAGCGTCAGGCGAGCGATGAGCGGTCGGTGCAGATCACTCTCACCGAGGAGGGGTCCGAGCTCCGCGAGCGTGCTCGCGCCGTTCCAGCCGCCATGGGGGAGGCTGTCGGCTTCAGTCCTCGGGAGATCGAGGATGCCAAGTCGTTCCTCGAGCGTCTGACGGCCAATCTCTCCGCGACCTGACCTGACCTGGCTGCTGCCCGTCGCCGACCCGCCGGGATCGGTTTCCCGGCCGGTTCGCCGCCCCGTGCGCCGGCTGGTGGCATGCCGTGACCGCCGGCCGCGGTACGGCCTCCCTTCACCTCACCTGCGGTCTCGTCCCGTACACGGGTGCGGATCTGCTCCATCGGGTCGCGGACCGGCTTCGAGCCGCCCTCGCGCTGCGCAGGGGCGTTCCGCGGTTCGCTCCACTGCCTGATCGGCGGGACTTCCTCACAGCGCTGCGCCGCGAATCGGTGATCGAGCTTGCGGATTTCAGGCCGGTGGATGCCGGTGCCGAGTCGCTTCGAGGGTTCGGGCCCTGGCGTCGCGTTGCGGGATGTGCGGGCCGCCGGGCCCGGACGGTGTGGATCCCGTAACGGGCGGGCGTGCGGGCTGTGGGCGGACCCACGCCCGGGAGCGCGGAGGCGCGTTGGGGGTGGAGGAAGGCGGCGACGTGGTGGGGGAGTTGCCGATGACGGTGGTCGGGCCGGGTGGGGTGAGGGCGGCCGCCATCGTCGCGACCATCCGCGACGGCCCGGCACCCGCGCTCGACTGGACCCCGTACAGCGCGAGCGCGTCCGGCCGGATGACTGCTGCGGGGGCCTTCGGCGTCGCGGTCCCTTCTCTGCGGGAGGCGCTGTGTCGCTTGGGCGCAGACGCAGAGTTTGTGCAGCTCAGCGCGCGGAGTGCCAACGATAGACACAGCAACAGCTGTGGTGCTATCGCCGATTCGGGTGAGCCGTCGGTTTGCCGATCAGGCGGTGCCACGGGCTGTGACGGAGACCGAGGTCTACAGTGCCGAGAGCCGTGCACACAGCTACCGAGTAAACGTGCTGGGGTACAGGATTCAGCCATGGCCATTCACATCGCCGATACCGCGTGGGCCCGCACGGAGCTGGCCCGATTCCTTGATGGGGATCTCTGAATTCGGCCAAGACTGCTCTTCACTCCACTCGGTGCGCCGTTCAACGGAGTGAGGATTTTCAGCGAGCACCGCGCGTGTGTCCGGCCGGCGTCATGTGCTCGAGGCAGCCGTCTACGCTCTCGGCATGCAGCACAGTGATGTCACGCGGGACGACGGCACGTGGATAGGCCTGTCCCTGGATGTACAGGACCGCCAAAAGCCGGGGCTGTGTGTGTTCAGTGCTGGGCCGCAACTGCTGGTCTCCCAGCTGTCGCGACCTGTGCTGCTCGCCGTCGTCGACGAGCAGCTCCAGGGCGTGGACTTCTGGCGCACCAACGAGTACCGCTCGTTCGTCCCGCCGTTGCGCGCCGATGTGGGGCGCGCCCTGGCGGGAAGCCCGGAACGGTGGGCTCACCGTTTCGCGCAGTACCTCATCGACTCGCTGGACAGCCCGCTGCACGAGGGCCGATGGCTGCTCTCGTGCGACAGTCCGCTCCGGCGCTGGCGCCCCGATGACGCGTCGCATGCCGAGTACTGGGGCTCGATGATCGTCGACGGCCATCCGGCCGGATACCTCGACTGGTTCTTCCACTCCCATTCGTGGGAGGTCCTTCCTCTACGGCCGATGCCCGATGCCGACGACAGCCGGGTCAAGGCGTACCGCAAGCAGGCCCGGGAAGGGACGCTCGCGCCCGTTCTGTTGTGGTGGGTCAGCGGCCTGGACAGCCATCTGATCCTGGACGGTCACGCGCGGCTCGCTGCGGCGATCGCCGAGTCCATCGACCCTCCCCTGCTGCAATTGCACCGCACGGTGCCGCGAGACGAGCTGGCCGCGCGAACCGATGAGGCCGTGGGCTTCTACGAGGACGAACTGGCACGCTTCGCCGAACTCCGCGCCGTCCACGGCCCCTCCATCCCGGACGGTACTGCCACCGCCGGCCCGCAGCTCGTCCGCATGCTCCACGACCTGAACACCACCCAACAACCCACCTGGGCCTGGCCCCTGCCCGGCGGGGAGGCCCAATGGCGTCGCATCGCACTCGAGGTGACCGCCGGCCAGGACTGGCCCCGCATCTGAACCCTGCCGAACCCCTCCCGTTGGCGGTCACGTCCAGTACCGCCAGTTGTGGACCCCGCCGGGTCAGGTGTGGTGTGGGGTGAGGAGATCCACTGAGCAGGTCTGGGGTCACTGCTAAGCAGGAGATGCCAATTTCAGGGCTCTGACCGCGCTTGCGTGAAGACCCAGGTCAGCACGTGCATGCGGAATCGTTTCCCTGATCATGCGGAACCGAGACGGCCTCAGCACCGAGGAGATCGAGCAACTCGACCAGGTCCGCCTGGCATGCCCCGACATCGCTCGGACCTGCGACCTTGCCAGAGTCTTCACGGGCCTGGTCCGCGACCGCCGAGGCCGCCTGCTGGCCGACTGGATCCGCCAGGCCGATCACTCCGGCCTCATCCCCGTGGCGAAGTTCGCCGCATTCCTCCGCCAGGACCTGGATGCGGTCACCGCCGGACTGACCCTCGAATGGAGCTCCGGCATCGTCGAGGGCCACGTCAACCGCGTGAAAACCACGCAGAACAAGCTCGGCCGCAAGGACCTGAGTGAGACCAAGCTGTTCCAGCAGGCGTTCTCCCTGGACGAACCGAAGCCCGGACAGCCCCGTCTGCGTCTGATGGACAAGGACGGCAGCGACGCCTTCCGTAACGTCCACCGCGGTCCCTCAGCTTTCGCAGAGGGCTTCTTCGCTGGCATCCGCAATCCGAACAGCCACACTGACGGTCTTCCCGAGCTCCCCGAACACGAGGCGTTGGAGCAGCTGGCGGCTTTGAGCGTCCTGGCCCGCTGGGTCGACACTGTGGCCCTGGTCACCGCTTGATTCGGGGATTCCTCAGCCAAGGGAGCAATGCGCCCATCTACCAGGCAGCCTCCCGGGTGGGCGGCAGCGGCGGAGGCGTGCACCGAGACCGTCCCTCGGATACAGCGGGTCGGACGCAGCCCGCTAGCATCCGGGCATGAGACGAGACCAACCGCCGAGGCCGGTCGCCGTCGGCGATGTCGTCGCCGTGTACTCCGATGCGCTCGGTGCCTGGACCGCTTCGCAGATCACCGGCCTCGACGCCGCGGCAAAATGCGCTGCGGTTCTTGAACTGGACTGGTCCGGGCCCGAGCCTGCCGCCGTGGCCGACCTGGGCGACGTGCAGCCGCTCCGGCTCACACACCACAGCTGGGGCGGCAAGCTCTCCTACTGCAACCGATCGTGGGTCCTTCCGAGAAGCTTCACAGTGATCGGCTCCCTGCCGTTGCTGGTGATCGAACCCCCTTACTCCTATGCCTTGGTGTGGGGGCTGGGCGAACAACTGGCCCGGCAACGGCACTGGGACAGCGGCGACCGCGAGGACTGGAATGCCCCGTACGCGCTGACGTGCACAGCCGACGAACTGGCCGCCGAACACGCCCGCGGCGTTGTACGGGCGGGCGTCAAACACCTCACCGTCCGCGGGATCACCCGGCTCGACTGCACTCGCCTCGTCGCCGCCTTCCCGGATCTGACCCGCTTGTCGCTGTCGGGGAGCCTGGGCACGCTCACTTCGGCGGCAGCCCTGAACCAGTTGCCGCGACTGCAAGCGCTCACTATCAGCGAGCTGTTTGGGATGGACGCATCAGACTGTCTGCTGCCGAACCACGTTCCGGAGATCGAGGACGTGTCGCTGTACGGCATTCCGGCGGACTACGCGACTGCGATGCGCAAGACCTGGCGTCCTCACGTGCGGCACGGAGTGCAGCTCGACGTTCGCGGCGCCCGCAAGCCGGAATGGGTCGCTGCCAACGCCGCCAACCCGCTCCGTGACTGGGACGGCCGCGAGCACATACCGCGCACGGGGTACCGCAAGGCCGTTGCCCAGTACAAGGCAACCCGGGATGCCTTTCTCACCGAGGTCACCGGCGACGAGGACCACGGCAACATCGCGGAGATCGGGCGCGCCTTCGGCGCCGCCTTCAACACGCTGGACGGCCGCACGCGCTTCATCGAGACCGTGGAACGCGAGGAACTCTTCGACGCTCTGGACTTCTTGGCGGACGAAGCGCAGACAGCTGCGGGGCGCGACCTGTTCGCCGCTCGCGCGGCGCTGATCGAAGGCGTGGACTCCAGCCGCGACTGGTGACCGCCACCCATCCGCTGACGCTCTGGTACTGACCTGCTGGGTCTCGCATGGACGTCATCGGCAGCGGCGAGTCCTAACTCTGAGGCCGGGGTTTTCCCGGGGGCCGACTGGCCCCGGGGACACAACGCTGTGACCTCAGCAGGTCAGGACCGGTGGTTGAGGGACCGGGTCAGCTCACGGTTGGCAGCTCGAGCCGCCTCAAGTTCCTCGGTCCGTTCTTCGAGCTCGCCCCGCTTCTCGGCGAGGTCCTGTTCGAGCAGGGCGATCCGCCGTTGAAGCTGGTCGATGTCGACCGGGGCTCCCAGCCCGGATTCTGCCCAGACGATCGCGCCGAGCTGGGAGGACAGGCGTTTCTCCAGCTGTCGGACCCGTGCTCTGAGGCGTTTGTTGGCTTCCAGCGCGTTTGCGAGGTCGGTCGCCGCGTTCGCGGCGGACTCCTGGGCGAAGGCCGAGGCAATGCCCTCCGACAAGGAGATCACCCGGCGCCGGTGAGGCCAATGTCGGCGGACCGGTCCGCGGGGTGCGGCTGCGCACGCGGGGTGATCCCTTCGAGGACGGCCAGGAGCTGCTCGTACAGCTTCTCGTCCTGGAGGTGGAATGTAGATGCGCATCACGGTGCGCGGGCTGGTGGTCATCCGGCGCTCCCGGGGTTCTCCAGACACTCAGATGTGTCTGACCTGCTGGTGCCGTCGTTCAGGAGCCTGTGCGCGAGGGGGGCCACGGGAGTCCGGGTGCGTTCTTCGTCGTACACATGACGATGTGCGACCCGTTCCAGGTGAAGGCGATCGGTACGTTGCGCGGTGTTTTGTCCTTGGCGATGTAGGCCGGGCGGGTCACGTCACGGGCCGGCAGCTCCTGGCTGATCGGGCGGTTCGGAAACCTTGATGATCTCGTTCGGCTGCATGGTTGGGCTTCTTCATCTCAGCGCAGTTGCTCGGCCAGTCCGACGATGATGCCCTCCGGGCCGCGGAGGTAGCAGAGCAGATAGCTGTCCTCGAACCGGGCGATCTCGCCGACGAGTTCGGCGCCGTGAGGGCGCAGGCGGGCAACGGTGTCCTCGATGTCGTCGACGGCGAACATGACGCGGTGCGTGCCCAGAATGTTCTGCGGCCGGTTGCGCGGCCCGGCGCCGATCGCCGCGGGGCTGCGGTACCTCGCCAGCTCGAGCCGGCTGTGGCCGTCCGGGGTCCGGACCATCGCGATGTCACAGCGGACGCCGTCGAGTCCGGTGCACCGGTCGGCGAAGAGGCCCTCGACCTCCGCCCTGCCCTCCAGCTCCATACCGAGTTCCACAAAGAACGCGATGGCGGCATCCATGTCCTCGACGACGATGCCGACGTTGTCCATCCGCTGGATCGCCATGCTGGTTTCTCCTTCTTCCTCGTGCGGCCGGTAGTGGCCGCTGATGTCCCTGGGACGGAGCCGGTGGCACGTTCTCGACATCCTCACACCGCCGAACTCCGAAAAATCTGGATCGCGCCTCAGCACCGCTGTAGCAGACCCGCGAGCCAGGCACCACCACCGAGGGTGAGTGCGGCGCAGGTGGCCGCTCCCGTGGAGAGGATCGGCCGCAGCGTGCCGTCCCCGCTTTCAATGCTTCCTCGACGATTCGCGGCGTGCGCGCTTGAGCATTGCGCCTCCCCGATCAGTTCACGGTGCCGGGTCACCCTTGGCGGGTGGAGTTCCCCGTGCCGCTCGCCCTCGCCGCACCCGTCCGGGCCCCGCCGCGCGGCGCCGGTGCGAGCTGGGGGCCGCGCTGGCCCCTGGCGGGCCCGAGCATCCGTGTGTCGGCGGCCACCGGAGAATCCCTCACGGACGGCCAGTTCCGCTCCCGATTTCAAGGCAGCTGTCCGTAGTGGCTCCAGGGTGGTGACTGCGGTGGGGGAGGGGACCTGGACGCGGCGCGTTCGTGGTTGCCGATCCGTGTGGAGCTGGTCTGTGGTCGGGGCGCGGATTTCCGGCCGCGGCCTGGGCGTGTGCTCGCTGCCGCCCGTTCCCGCTCCTTCGTGCAGCTCGCGGAATCCGTCGATGTCGCGTTCGGCCGCTGGGGCATGGCTCACTTGCACATGTTCACGATGCGGGACGGAACCGCGTCAGCCGCTGGAATGGTGGGACGGGGAAGTACCGGACGGCACGGTCGGCGGCCGGTCGGCCGAGCTGAGCGGAGTGGAAGCAGGCGAGCTGGGCCCGCCTGTGCACGGTGGTACAGAAGCGGATCGGCCCCTGGACGAGCTGGGCGCGGAGCCCGGGCCGGCCGTCTGCGTACTGGGGGTGGGGAAGTCTGCCGGATCGGTACGCCCGCCGCTGGGACGGAGACGACGGCGAGTCCCGCATGCCGAAGCGCCCCCCCACGCGGCGTCGGGGACCTCCTGCCGATCCTGCCGTGGCGGGGTGACCGGTGACGCGGTTGGGTCACGCTGTGTGTATGTGATGGCCGCCAGTGGGGAACCGACGTGGCCATGGTGGGGGCTCAAGCGGCCGCCGGCGGGGGATTTCGGCTGGCCGCTGCCGCGAAGAGGGGGAAGCGCAGCCGACCGTCCACGGGGGAGGACAGCTTCGCTGTCCCTTTTCTTCCTGTTTGGTGCGTTAGGTCACAAGATATGCCTGTGGTTTCGTTGCAGCGCTGGTCAGGCGCGCCGCGCCCATGATCCATCATCTCGCCCGCGAGTGAATCGCCCACTTGTACCTTGTGTGCGAGTTAAGTTCGCTCTAGTGTTTTGGTGTGGCGCCGGAGAGTGCGTATCCCGGAGCCGTCAGCGATGTATCCGATCAGGGAGATCACCGATGAACCGCAAGCACAAGAGTCGCTCTTTCCGGGCATACGCCGCCCTGGGGACCGCCGCCGGTGCGGCAGCGCTGGCCTTGATGGCAACCACGCCTGCGGGCGCGGCCGGCGTGACCGGGGTCGAGTCCCACCGTCCGGGTGCCAAGCCGCCGGTGGTGCTGGTGCACGGCTCTTTCGCGGATTCCTCCAGCTGGAACGGCGTCGTCAAGGATCTCAAGCGCTCCGGCACTGCGGTCGTCGCGCCGACCGATCCGCTGCGGGGCTGGACGGCGACGCCGACGGTGGGTGCCTATGTGCCGCACGGCCGGACCGAAGTCCGTGAGCAGGCGACCGCCCGTCGAGCGGGGGCTGCATCGCGACCGTGCGGGGCCGGACCCGGCACGCCGAGGCCGGTGCGGGCAAGCGCAATGACCGGCTGACCGCCGACGATCTGGAAGAACCGGCCCGACTGCGGCGGGAGTTGAGCCGCTGCACCAGGTGGACGAGGTCAGGCGCACCGCCTCGGTTCTTCGCCGCGTAGCTCGACCCGACCCGACCCGACCCGGCCCGGCCTGGGTGGCCGCGCGCCTTCGGGGCTCCGATCGCCGGCCGGCGCGCACGCGTGAGGGCACTCGTGCCGGAGCGGATCGAGCAGCTCTGCGTGATCGGCATGCGCTGGGCCGCCACGCCCGCTGCGCCGGTGATGCACCGATGGCCCGAGCGCGTTCCTTGTGCTCATGGCCCGATGTTCTGGTGGGGGCGCGTCGTGTGATCGCCTACGAGGGCGGTGTGGCTTGCTCGGGTAGGGCCGTCCGTCCGTATCGGCCGGTGCGTGGGCTGATCCTGCAGCGTCGGTGTACGGATCCTGCGCCGGGACACGCCCGTTGCCCTGGATGCGGCAGGAGACCGCAGCCTGTCCGGTCGGCTTTCCTGCTTTCCTGCGTCCGGCTGGCCGGTGCTCAGACTTTCTGCGGGTGGCAACGGGCCGGCACCTTGGGGGAGCGGCGTTGGAACGCGTGTGGGACCGCCGGCTTCCCGGACAGGAGCGGCTGCGCTACCTGGGTGGTGCGGAACCCGTATCTCGCTGTATGCGGTTGTGACACAGGTGGGGCGGCCTCGCTGTATGCGGCCGCGGCGCTGGTGGCATACACCGGCGCCGGCGCGAAAGGACCTCCGCCGGCAGAGGTGTCTGCGAGCTCTTCGCGTGTTCGGGTCGTGGGTGGAGGTCACCGTGAGGGTGCCGGCGATCCCGACGGCTTGTGGTGTGCGGGTTCTTGTGAACGGGTGACGGTCACCGGGCGGGGTGTGTCGGGCTGATCGACCGTGCTGCTGCCTCTGCCCTGTCTGGCCGTGTCGAGTGTGTTCGGGTTTATGTGGGGGGTTCCGGTGTGTCCGGGACTGTTTGGGATACGTGGCTGAGTGTGATTCCTGGGAACAGGGATTATTTCCGGTCGGTTCTGAGGGGTGGTTGGTGGTGTAGGGCGTCTCGCAGCATGGTGCGGGAGGTGATGCCTAGTTTCGGGTAGATCTGGTAGAGGTGGGCGCCGACGGTTCGGTGGGAGAGGAACAGGCGTTCCGCTACTTGTTTGTTGGTGAGGCCGGAGGCTGTGAGGTGGGCTATTTCGAGTTCTTGGGGGGTGAGTTTGTGTGTGTTGGGTGTGGTGGGCCGGCGTCTGGCGGTGCCGGTGGCGCGTAGTTCTGTTTCGGCGCGTTGGGCCCAGGGTCGGGCTCCGAGGTGTTCGAATGTGGACAGTGCGGCGGTGAGGGGCCCTCTGGATTGTGTGGTTGCCCTGATGCGTCGTAGCCGCTCGCAGTAGGCGAGTTGGACGCGGGCGAAGTCGAATGGCCACCGTTCGGCGTCTGTGACTGCGAGGGCTTTCGTGAACAGTGCGAGTGCCTCGTCGTCGTCGGTGGTGGCCTGGGCGGCGGAGGCTTCCGTCAGCAGGGCGTGGCGTGAGGAGATCCTGGCCAGGCCGGCTTCCCGCATCGCGTGTACGTGGGCGGCCGCTTTGGTCCGCCGGTCGGTCCGGACGGCGGCTTCGACCAGGTCCATCGTCACCCATAGGGCATGTGGTGCGTGTGAGGCGAGGGTCCCTGCGGGGCTGATGGCGTTTGCGTGTTCGTATGCGTCGGCGAAGTCGCCGCGTCCCAGCGCTGCCACGGTTGCCGCGTGGTGGGCGTAGTGCGCGGCGCAGAACGCCTTGTGGCGCGTTGCCCAGTGGATGATGCCCTCAGCGGTCGCGTCTGCCTGGTCCGCTTCTCCGCGTGCGCCGTTGAGGAGGGTCCGGACGTAGAGGAAGTACCAGGCGAAGGCGGTGTAGCCGTGTGTTTCGCACAGCTGGATTCCCTCGTCGGCCAGTTGTACCGCCTCGTCCCACCGTCCGGTGAGGTAGTCGTCCAGGCACAGGTGGATCAGACCGACCAGGTACCGGCGGGCCGGCCCGCCGTCGCGTCCCATACGGACCATCCGCCACTGTGCTTCGCGGACGTCTCCCAGCCGGTCGGCATAGAGGGCCGCCGAACCGGTGCGCTGCATCTGGACGGGGTCGGTCACCCCGGCCAGCTCTGCTATGAGGTGGTCGAGTTCTTTTGAGGCCGCGGCACCTGTGCGTGCCGGGTCGGAGAACGTCTTGCCCAGCGCGGACAGGACCACGGGCACCTGGGGTGTCAGTTTCTCCAGTGCCCGGTAGTAGGGCTGCCACAGGTCGTGCCGGGCAAGGAAGAAGCAGACCAGCGCAAGTGCGTGGAGTGCGTCCACGAGGGTCTTGTCCTCGGCGTCGTAGGCGTGGGTGCCGGTTTCGATCGCGTCGACCAGCAGACGGTGGGCCGTGTCGACGTCGCTGTCGCCGTTCAGGAGGAGAAGGGCGGTGGCGGCCGCCGAGTGCAGGGAGCTTTGTGGATCCTGGGCTGTGTGTCTGGCGTCGTCCAGGAGTTTTTGGGCGCTGGGCAGGGCTCCGGTGGATTCGGCGCCGACGTAGGCGGCCTCCGCGAGCCGGCAGCTGCGATCGGGGCCGGGCGGGGTGAGGTCCGCGGACCGGATCAGCGTCCGCATGCCGCCCACGGCGTCACCGCGGCGCTGGGTGATCCGGGCTGCGTGCTCCAGCAGGGCGGCCACGTTCTCGTCGGGTTCCAAGGTCGCCTCGCTCAGGTGCCAGGCCCGTCGTTCGGGCTGGTCCACCAGGACGTGGGCGAGTGCTGCGTGCACCGCACGTCGTTCGCGCTGGTGGAGTTCTCCACCACGGCCGCTCGGATGAGGGGGTGACGAAACCTCAGCCGCCGTGCCTTCGTCGATGTGGACCAGTTGGTCACGCTCGGCAGGTGCCAGGTCGTCCAGGTCGTATCCGTCGTTCGCCTGTCGTGAGGCCGCCTGCAGTACCCCGAGGTCGCCGTCGCCTTCCAGCGCGGCCAGCAGCAGAAGGCGTTGCGACGGCTGGGGCAGCCCCGTGATCCGGGAGCCGAACACTGCTTTGAGGCGCTGGCTGAGCGGCAGCGCGGCGGGGACCTCGCCGAGGGCCGGGCCCTGCGCTGCGGACAGCGCGGACGGCAGTTCCAGCAGGGCCAGTGGGTTGCCGTGCGCCACGGTCAGCAGGCGCCGCCGGGCACTGGGGACCAGGTCCGGGAACCTCGTACCGACCAGGTGGTCCGCCGACGCTTCGTCCAGTGGCTGCAGCAGGAATTCGGGCAGGACACCGCTGTCGTTCAGGCTCCGCGAACCGGAACGCGATGTGGCGAGGAAGCTCACGCGGATGCCGGTTGCCCGTCGTGCGACGAAACCCAGCACGGCCGCACTCGCTCGGTCGAGCCAGGGCAGGTCGTCGATGACGAGCAGAAGCGGGTCACCGGCCGCGACCGTGCTCAGCAGGAGCAGGACGGCGTTGGAGACCATGAGCCGTTCCGGCGGCGGGCCGCTTTCGAAACCGAGCGCGACGCGCAGGGCGTCGCGGAAGGGAGCCGCCAGTTCACCGAGCGCGCCCTGGAAGGGAAACAGGATCTGGTTGAGACCCGAGTAGCTGCAGTTCGCCTCGAACTCCACACCACCGGCGCGCAGAACCCGGGTCCCGTCCGCACGGGCCGCCTCGACGAGCGCGTCCAGCACTGCCGTCTTCCCGACACCCGCCTCTCCCGACAGCAGAAGCGCTCCGCCTGCGGCCCCGATGCCCAGAAGGTCACGGATCCGCTGAAGGTCGCGGTCCCGGCCGATCAGGCGGTCGGCCGTGCCGCGTGGGGGGAGTGACTGCCGATCATTACACGCTCTCATTGCTGTTCGCGGGCCCAGTGGGGGAGGGCGAGGCGGGGGACTGCCGTTGCGATGCTGTGCATCGTGGGCGAAGGACGGCAGCCGGGCGAAGGACGGCGGCCGGATGACGTCGTGCGCAGCGGACCGGTCCTGCCACCTGCTGTCGTCGACCCGCTGTCGTCGACGGCGCGGCCGGGGGTGGATGATGGTGCGCGGGACTTCTTTCAGCGTTCGGTGAGGTAGCCGGGGACGGTGACCGACGGGTCGAGGCCGTCGGCGGGCACAGGCTCCCCGTAGGTACGCGTCACGGGCAGTACGCCCGCCCAGTGGGGGAGGGCGAGGTCTTCGGGGTCGTCGTTGGGGCCACCGGTGCGCACCTTGGCGGAGACCTCGTGAAGGTCGAGGGCGATGACGGCGGTGGCGGCCAGCTCCCTGGCGTTCGCAGGGCGGGAATCTGCGGCGCGGCCGGGCACGATGTGGTCGATCAGGGCGGCCGAACGTTCGGCGCGGTCGGTGACCTGGCGGGCGACGCCGTGCACGACCACGCAGCGGTAGTTGACCGAGTGGTGGATGGCGGACCGGGCCAGCACAAGCCCGTCCACGTGCGTGACGGTCAGGCACACCGCGAGCCCGGTGTCCTCGCCGGCGCCGCGCAGCGGCCGGGATCCGGCCGAGCCGTGCACGTAGAGCCGTTCCCCGACACGGGCGTAGAGAGTGGGCAGCACGACCGGGGCGCCGTCACGGACGAAGCCGAGGTGACACAGGTGGTCCGGTGGTCCGCGTCGAGGATCGCGTGCACCAGCTCGCGATCGTACGAGGCGTGCCTGGGGATACGGGTCGGGACGGTGCGGTCCGTAGCGGCGTACGCATCACTGACGGAGGGTGGGAAAGTTATAGCGCAATTCTTTTGAACTAGTGCATAATGGATATTGTGATAGGAGAATACACGTTCACGGGTCGGGGCGCGGCGGCGATCGCGGCGAGCATCGAGCAGGCCATCGGACAGGGCACGCTCGCACCGGGCGCCGCACTCCCACCGCTGCGGGAGCTCGCCACCGAACTCGGCGTCAACCCCAACACCGTCGGCGCCGCCTACCGCCTGCTGCGCGACCGCGGCGTCATCGAGACCGCGGGCCGGCGCGGCAGCCGGGTGCGGCCGCGCCCCGCCACCACCACGCACGACGAGATCCGCCTGCAGGTACCCCCCGGAGCACGGGACCTCTCCGCCGGTAACCCGGACACCGCGCTGCTGCCCCCACTCGGCGACGCACTGGCCGAGGCCGCCGCCCGGCACGCTCGGCAACCCATGCTGTACGGCCACGCCGCGGTCGATGACGAACTAGGCCGCCTGGCACGCGCCGCCTTCGACGCCGACGGCGTCGAAGACGGCCCGGTCGGGCTGACCTCCGGATCGCTCGACGCCATGGAACGCGCGCTCCTTGCCCACCTGCGACCCGGCGACGCGGTGGCGGTGGAGGACCCGGGCTGGGGCAGCCTCTTCGACCTCGTCCCCGCCCTCGGACTACGGCCGGTCCCGGTCGGCGTCGACGACGACGGCCCCCTGCCGCACGACGTGGAACGGGCACTCGGGCAGGGCGCGCGGGCGCTGATCGTCACCGACCGCGGCCAGAACCCCACCGGCGCCACGATCTCGGCAGCCCGCGCCCGCGACCTGCGCGCCATCCTGACGAACCACCCGCAGGTCCTCGTCATCGACGACGACCACGTGCACGGCCTCACCGAACTGCCGCTCCACCCGCTCGCCGGCAGCACACCGCACTGGATGCTCGTCCGCTCGACGGCCAAGGCCTACGGCCCCGACCTGCGCCTGGCCGTCCTCACCGGCGACCCCCTCACCGTCGACCGGGTCCGCGGCCGCTACCGCCTCGGCCCCGGCTGGGTCAGCCACCTGCTCCAGCACACCGTGATCCATCTCTGGCGCACCGACGCCGTGGACATCGCGGCGGTATCCGCCGCCTACGCCGCGCGCCGCGACGGTCTCGTACAGGCACTGGCCGCCCGCGGTGTCACGGCCCACGGCCGCAGCAGCATGAACGTCTGGGTGCCGGTCCCCGACGAGACCGGGGCGGTGACCCGGCTGCTGCAGGCCGGCTGGGCGGTCGCACCCGGCGCACGCTTCCGGCTCTCCTCCCCGCCCGGCATCCGCATCACCATCTCGCCTCTCACCGTGGACGAGGTGCCGGCCCTGGCCGACGCCGTCGCCGCCGCGATCCGCCCACACCCAACCGGACGCTTCGGCTGACGGACGGCACAAGGGGAACTCACCCCGTGCCACCCCCACATCGCGGAACTGGGCGAACGGAGCGAAGGCAGTGGCACGCACACATGAATTCAATGCAGATGGACGACGCCCGGTGTGATCACCCAGGACCGCTGCTTGCGGTCACACCCCTGCGGCAGCGTCTGTACATCGGTCATGTGGCCGAGAACTCTCGGTGCACGTTCGACACGCCATCGCCGCGGACACCGGAACCACTGCCGCCGATCGCCCGCCGGCGTCGCCGCCCCGGCCGGCCGTGAGCGCCCGCGGCCGGGACACTCCCGGTTGTCCCTGCCCCGACGAGCGCGGCTTCGCCACCAAGGGCGATCTCATACGGGGTAGGCCTCTGCGTACCCTGACCTCCGCGCTCCGCGGCTGCCCGATTTCAGGGCTGAAAGGGCAGCCACACCGGCGTCCCAGTCGACCCGGCAGAACTCGTCAGGGCCACCCGGGGCATCTGTCAGCTGACTTAAGAACGTGTGAGCTTGCTCCGCTTTGACGGACACCATTGGTGTGGTGGTCAGGCTGCGAGTGCGTTCTCGTACTCAGCGGGACTGAGGTAGCCGAGGCTGCT
>NZ_JBHVWN010000096.1:0-24856 GCF_042882275.1 Streptomyces sp. NPDC058231
TATCGGGGCGACCCTCCGCCTTGCGATCGCACGCACCAGACGCCGCCGAGCCCGCCCTCCGGGCGGACGGCGCTACTTTCGAAACATGCCCTAGCGTGTGAGGCATGGGCGAGACGTACGAGGAGCGGGGGTCCCGGTTCGACGGGGCGATCGTCTGGACGCGGCAGCTGCCGGGCGGGCCCGCCCGGCCGGTACTGCCCGACGGCTGCATAGACCTGCTCTGGACCGACGGCCGGCTCCTCGTCGCCGGACCCGACACACATGCGTATGTCACCCCGGCGGCGGCCGGCGGCCTGTTCACCGGCATCCGGTTCGCCCCCGGCACCGCGCCGGCGCTCCTCGGCGTACCGGCGGACGAACTGCGCGACCGGCGGGTGGAGCTCTCCGATCTGTGGCCGGCCGCTCAGGTGCGCGTACTGGCCGAACGTGTCGCCGACGCCGCCGACCCCGCCGCCGCCCTGGAGGACCTGGCGCTGCGCCGGGCGGCCGGCGCAGCACCGCCGGACCCGCTGATCCGGTCCGTCGTCCGGCAGCTGGCGCAGGGCCGGTCCGTCGCCGCCACGGCCGGCTCGGCCGGTCTCGGCCCCCGCCAGCTGCACCGCCGGTCGCTGGCGGCCTTCGGCTACGGCCCGAAGACGCTGGCCCGGATCCTGCGACTGCAGCGTGCGCTCGCCCTCGTTCAGGCCGGCAGACCGTACGCCGAGGCGGCGCTCGCGGCGGGCTGCGCCGACCAGGCGCATCTCGCGAGGGAGATGCGCGAACTGGCCGGTACGACCCTGAGCGCCTACTGCGAAGCGCCCGCGAACAGCGAGACCGCGCAGCCGTCCGGGTCGAGCACCACCGCGTAACGCTGCCCCCACACGGCGTCCCACGGCTTCAGATGGCCCCGGTACCCGGCGCCGGTCAGTTCGTCGTACACCGCGTCCACCTCCGCCGGCCCGTCGCAGCGGAAGGCGAGCGACACCCGGTCGCCGCCCTGCGGAGCGGACCGGTCCGGGTCGTAGGAGCGGATCACGTCCTCGGTGTCCCACATGAGGCGCTGCCCGCCCGGCAGGGCCACTTCGACATGGGGTGCGGAGTCCGCCTCGGCGGGGATGTCGAGCCCGAGCCGGCGGTAGAAGGCGAGCGATGCGGCCAGATCCGCGGTGGTGATGCCGATCGCGTCGAGTCGTGGAGTCATGGTCCGAACGTAGAACGGTTCCGCACCCCGGGTCTTGTACGAAACGGTCACGCCCCGGCCGGACTGCCGGACACCGCAGGTCCCCCGGAGTCGGGCCGGTGAAGCCGTCAGCGCGGCTCCGGGTCCGGGCGGCCGGCGGGATCCAGGCACGCGGCGGGCGCCGTGCCCGGGTCGGTCAGCGCCATGGCGAGCTGGGCACGCTCGGTGACCCAGCGGGTCGGGCGATACCGCGGGTCCCCGGTCGTCGTGTGCAGCGCCCGGTACAGCTCCAGCATCCGGCCGGCGCCGATCCGGTCGCCCCACGCCAGCGGACCGACCGGATAGCCGAGGCCGGTCGTGACGGCCAGGTCGATGTCGGCCGGGGTGGCGAGGGACCGCTCGGCGATCGACGCGGCGACGGACACGACCGAGGCCAGCAGCCGCTGCGCCACCGAACCCGCCGTGTCCCGCACCACCGACACCGCGTACGGCTCACCGCCGTCCGCCGCCCGCGCCAGCACCGCGCGGGCGTCCCGCGCCGCGGCGGGCCCGGCCGCCGGGGTCACGGCCAGCACCCGGCGCCGCCCGGCCGCGGGCAGCGGGTCGACGCCGAAGGTGCGCGCGGCCGGCAGCCGGTGCGCGGCGACCGCGGCGGCCACGGTGGTGCCCCAGACCGGGACCAGCACCAGCGCGTCCGCGGACGGTTCCGCGCCGTTCTCGACGGTGGCGCCCGCGGCCGTCAGCGTCTGCAGCAGCGTGGTCACATCGGGGTCCGCCGGACTCCCGGCGACGTACACCGGCCGGTCCGCGTCACCCGTGACCGGCGGCTCCGGGACCGGGGAGGGTGTTTCGGGTCCGTACGCGAACCAGCCGTGCCCGGTCTTGCGGCCGTGCAGCCCGGCGGCCACCCGGTTCGGGGTGAGGTAGGAGGGACGGAGCCGGTCCGCGTACCGGAAGCCCTGCCAGATCGAGTCGATGACCGCGGCCGTCACATCGAGACCGGTGAGGTCCATCAGCTCGAACGGGCCCATCCGCAGACCGAGAACGTCCCGCGCGATCCGGTCGATGCCGGCTGGGTCGGTGACCGACTCCTCCAGCAGCGCGAGTGCTTCGGTCACCAGACCGCGGCCGGCGTGGTTGACGAGGAAGCCGGGGGTGTCGGCGACCGTCACCGCCCGGTGCCCGCAGCCCTCGACGAGCGCGGTGAGCGCCGGTGGGATCTCCGGGCGGGTGGCCGCGCCCGGTACCACCTCGACGATCTTCATCAGCGGCACCGGGTTGAAGAAGTGCAGCCCGGCCAGGCGCGTCGGGTCCTTCAGCGCCGCGGCGATCCGGGTGACCGACAGCGACGAGGTGTTGGTCGCGAAGACGGTCGACGCGGGCAGCGTCTCCTCCAGCCGGCCGAAGACCTCCGTCTTGGTACCGAGATCCTCCCGCACCGCCTCGATGACCAGCTCGCACTCCGGACCCGGCGCCCACGGGTCGTCCAGCGCGATCAGCCGGCCCAGGGCGGCGGCGGCGTCCTCGGCGGACATCCGGCCCTTCTGCACGGCCCGGTCGAGCATGGACCGTACGAAGTCGGCAGCGGCTGTCACCGCCTCCGTGCGCACATCGCACAGCTCGACGGTGTGTCCCGCGGTCACGGCCCACTGGGCGATGCCGCGCCCCATGGCTCCGGCGCCGACGATCCTGATACGCATGGCGGTTGGGGTCCTCTCGGCAGTGCTGTCGGTGGGTGGTGCGGGTTCGGCGGGCCGTCCTCGGACTCAACGAAGATAGACGCGCCCGGGATCGACGTCCTCGCGCAGCAGCCGCAGCTCGGCCGCGGTCGGCGGCGGCACGGTGCCGACCGTGCCGGCGACCGCGAGATCCCATCCGGTGGCCGCCCGTACCTGTTCGACGGTGACGCCCGGGTGGACCGCGACCAGGCGCAGCTCCTCGCCGACCCCTGCGCGGGCCAGGATGCCCAGTTCGGTGATGACCCGGGTGACACCGGCGCCCAGCGGCCTGATGCCTTCGGCCAGCGCGCGGTCGGGTCCCGGGGTGGTGCAGAAGTCGAGCGTCTCGGTGAAGGAACGCGGATCGTGGCGGCGCATCACGACGAAGACCTCGCGGGAGTTGGCCATCACCTCGACCCCGCCGCCTGAGCCGGGCAGCCGGACCGACGGGCTGTCCCAGTCGCCGATCACGGACGTGTTGAGACTGCCCCAGCGGTCGATCTGCGCGGCGCCGAGGAACCCCACGTCGATGTGGCCGCCCTGCAGCACGCAGCCGAACAGGGCCGGCATCGAGAGCACCGCCTCGGCACCGGTGATCAGGACCGCGTCGGCGATGGTCTCCGGCAGATGCGAGGGGTGCGCGCCGCACACCCCGGACTCGTACACGACCTCGATCTCCGGAGCGACCGTCAGATGAGCCAGCTCGGTGGCGAGCGTGGGGAGGCCGATCCCGGCGAACACGGTTCGCCGCGCGGCCAGTTCGCGGGAGGCGACGACGGAGAGCAGCTCCGACGACGTGACGGTGCCCGGTGCGGTGGTGGTCATGACCCGTTCCCTCTCGTGTCCCGTTCCCGTACTCACAGCCGGCGTCCGTAGTTCACCGGGAGGCTGAGCGCCTCGCCGACCGCCAGTCCCGCCCAGAACTCCTCGCCCAGCTTGTCGACGTACTCGGCGTGATCGGCCGTGCCGCGCACCCACTCGTCCAGCCACTCCTGCAGACGCTCCGGGTCCTTGCTGATGTGCGACCAGGCCCGGTAGAAGGCGTTGTCCCGGTCGTAGTACCCCTGTGCGAACGACGGGTGTGCGCCGCGCGGGCAGGCGACGACCGCGTCGACGGCGTGGGCGGGGACGAGCGTACGGTTCGGGTCCGAGCGGACCACCTCGTCGTCGACGATCTCCTCGACGACGACGACCGCCCTGTCCGCCGCGTACACCGCTTCGGCCTGGATACCGGTCAGTCCCCACATCTGGGTGTTGCCGCTGCGGTCGGCGCGCTGTGCATGGATGATCGTCACGTCCGGGTTGACGGGCGGGACCACGTAGATCTGCTCGGCCTCGCCGTCGGGGCCCGGGTAGGGCGAAGTGACCTTCCGCAGATCACTGTTGACGGCCGGCAGATCGCTGCCGCCGTAGCTGCGCAGCGGATAGAACGGCAGCCGCTGGGAACCGGCGAGATAGCGGCAGATCATCCCGTAGTGGCTGTACTCCTCGAAGGCGAGCGGCGCCGGGTCGCCGGTCTCGATGCGCCGCCGCAGCTCGCCGAGCGAGCCGGCGGAGGAGTTGCCGACGAAGGACGAGACCAGCCGTGAGACGCAGCCCGCGGCGATCATCTGGTCCACCACGATGTCCGCCGTCATCCGGACGACGGTGAGGTCGCGGCGGCCCTGCCGGATGATCTCGTGCCCCGCGGCGGTCGGTACGAGATGGGTGAAGCCTTCGAGGCAGACGGTGCCACCGTCGTGGACGAAGGCGGAGATCGCCGCCTTCATCGACATCGTCTTGTCCTTGCGGTCCGTCGTGGCCACGGTGCTCCTCTGCCCAGGCGTGCGCGTCGTCCCACCGTGGCAGCGACCATTGATTGCTGTCCAATACCAAATTAAGGTCGCATCAAGACGTCTGATTAATCAATTCCGGTGACCGGACCGGTGAGTGGAGGGGCGGACATGGAGCTGCGCCATCTGTCCGCGTTTGTCGCAGTGGCCGAGGAACTGCACTTCGGCCGTGCTGCGAAGCGGCTCCAGATGGCCCAGCCGCCGCTGAGCCAGCAGATCCGCCAACTGGAGAAGGAGCTGGGGGTCCAGCTCTTCGAGCGGAACACCCGCTCGGTGCGGCTCACCAGCGCGGGGGAGTCCTTCCTGCAGCCGGTACGGATCGTGCTCGACGATCTCGACACCGCGGTACGGGCCGCGAAGGCGGCCGGACGCGGCGAGTACGGGCGGGTCAGCATCGGCTTCGCGGGCGCCTCCAGCCACGAGACGCTGCCGCTCCTCACCAGGGCCGTCCGCGCCGCCCACCCCGCCCTCGAACTGGTCATGAGGGGACAGACATACGCCAACGTCGCCCTCGACGGAGTCGCCGACGGCTCGCTCGACCTGGGGTTCGTCCGGCTGCCGGTGAGTCGGCCCGGAGTGGCGTACCGGGTGATCGACGAGGAGGAACTGGTGTGTGCGCTGCCCTCCGACCACCGGCTCGCCCAGCTGGACACCGTCCCCATCGGGATCCTCGCCGAGGAGCCCTTCGTCTCCTTCCCCGCCAATACCGGCTCCACCGTGCGGGACGCGATGGTCGGCGCCTGCGAAGCGGCCGGGTTCAACCCGCGCGTGGTGCAGGAGGCCCCCGACTCGTACACCATCCTGGCACTGGTCGCCGCGGGCGTCGGCGTGACGCTCACGGTCACCTCCGTCCAGCACATCCAGCAGAACGGCCTGGTCTACCGGTCGCTCACCGGGCCGCCCATCAGGCTCCAGGCGGCGCTGGCCTGGCGGGCCGACAACCCGTCGGCCGCCCTGCGGGCGGTGCTCGCGGTGGCGGAGCAGGCCCTGCCCACCCCGGTTCCCCCGGCGCCGGCCGATTGAGACGCGCCCCGTCTTGAACCAGGGGGAACTGGATATTGGACCGGCTCAGTCACCGGGTGCGAGGGTCGGCGGACACCGCCTCGCCACCGAAAGGTCCAGCCGTGTCCGACCATCAGCTCGATGTCGTCATCTGTGAACCGCTGCGCACCCCCATCGGCCGTTTCGGCGGAGCGTTCGCACAGCTGACCCCGGCCGCGCTCGCGGCGCGCGTCGTCGCTGAGGTCGTCGCCCGCACCGGAATCGACCCCGAACGGGTCGACGAGGTGATCCTCGGGCAGGCCTATCCGTCCTCCGACGCCCCCGCCGTCGGCCGGGTCGCCGCACTCGACGCCGGACTCCCGCAGTCCGTCACCGGCTCCCAGATCGACCGCCGCTGCGGCTCCGGACTGCAGGCCGTGCTCGACGCGGCGATGCAGATCCGGGCCGGCTTCAGCGACGTGGTGATCGCGGGCGGCGTCGACGTGATGAGCGCCGCCCCCTACTACACGCACGAGGGCCGCTGGGGCATCAAGGGCCCCGGCCTTCAGCTCCACGACTCGCTGGCCCGGGGCAGGGTCACCGCGGGCGGCGTCAACCATCCGGTGCCCGGCGGCATGATCGAGACCGCCGAGAACCTGCGGCGCGCGTACGCCGTCAGCCGCGCAGACCAGGACGCCCTCGCCCTGCGCTCCCAGCGGCGCGCCGCCCGCGCAGCGAAGGAGGGGTGGTACGACGCGGAGACCGTCCCCGTCACCGTACGCACCCGCAAGGGCGAGACCACCGTCACCGCGGACGAGCACCCCCGTCCCGACACGACCGCCGAACAGCTCGCCGCCCTGCGTCCGGTCATGCTGAAGTCGGACCCGGACGCCACCGTCACCGCGGGCAACGCCAGCGGCCAGAACGACGCGGCCGCCGCCTGCCTGGTGACGAGCGCCGCGACCGCCGAGCGGCTCGGGCTGAACCCGCTGGTCCGGCTGGTCGCCTTCGCCCGGGCCGGCGTGCCCGCCGCGACCATGGGCATCGGCCCCGTACCGGCGACCCGCGCGGCCCTGGCCCGCGCCGGACTCACTCTCGCCGACCTCGACCTGATCGAGCTCAACGAGGCCTTCGCCGCCCAGGTGCTGGCCTGCACACGCGAGTTGGGCCTCGGCGAAACCGACCACCAACAGCGGATCAATGTCAACGGCTCCGGAGTCTCCCTCGGCCACCCGGTCGGCGCCACCGGCGCCCGCATCCTCGCCACGCTGACCCGGGAGCTGCACCGCCGCGAGGCCCGGTACGGCCTGGAGACCATGTGCATCGGGGGCGGGCAGGGCCTCGCGGCCGTCTTCGAGCGCGTGGCCGCCTGACAACCGCCACCACCCACGCCGCCGGCCCCCACTTTCCTGCGGCGGCGGGCGTCCGGTGACGCCCTGTTCCTTCCCCCGGCGTCCGGCCCGTACGGACGGACCATCGCCCACGGCTGCATGGTGCTCAGCTGGGGCATCCCGATGTTCCTGAGGGCCGCCGCGCGTCCGGTGGCGCACCCCCGCACACGCATCAGGTCCGGCAGGACGGCCGAAGCCGCTCCACCGGACCTGTCTGCTCATTCTCCGGATCTCGCGCGGTGTCAGCTCCGCACGCGGGTCACTTCTGCGCAGCGCGGGCGCGGCGCATCAAGAACGTGCCGCCGAGCACCATGGCGGCGCCGGCAGCGCCCGCGATGCCGACGTTGGCCTCGGTACCGGTGTGCGCCATCTGCGGCGGCTTGTTGTGGTTCCAGTTCTGGTGGTGCCAGTGGTGGTTCCAGTTGTGGTGAGGCCAGTTCACGTGGTGCGCCGGGGGCTGGTGGTACACCGGCGGCTTGTGGTGGGTCGGCGGCTTGTGGTGGACCGGCGGCTTGTGGTGGTGGGCCGGAGGGCAGTCGTGGTGGTGGTGCGCCGGGGGCTGGTGGTACACCGGCGGCTTGTGGTGGGTCGGCGGCCTGTGGTGGTGGGCCGACCCGTTGGAGCAGTGGTTGCCGAACGCGGGGTTCAGCGCGCCGACGACGTCGACGGTGTTGCCGCAGGCGTTGACCGGGATGTCGATCGGGGCCTGGATCAGATTGCCGGACAGGACGCCGGGCGAGTGCGCGGCGACACCCTCGGCGCTCGCGCCGTGGCCGTTGTCGCGGTGCGCGTCACCGCGGTGCGCGTCGCCGGCCTCGGCGCCCGCGCCCTGGCCGTTGCCGCGGTGCGCGTCGCCGCCGTCGTTCTTGCAGTGGTTGCCGAACGCCGGGTTCAGCAGACCGACCACGTCGACCGTGTTGCCGCAGAGGTTGACGGGAATGTTCACCGGCGCCTGGATGGCGTTGCCCGAGCCGACGCCCGGGGAGCCGATGGCAGCACCATCGGCCGAGGCGTCCGCGTGCGCGTACCCACCGGCCGCCGTCATAATTCCTGACGCTGCCGCCATGACGAGCATGCTTTTACTCAAGGCTTTTCGCATTGGTTGCCCTTCCTTAGGACATTTCGCGCGGGCGGATCGCCCGCAGTTCGTTCATCAGGCGGTGCAGCTACCCCCGGTGCTGACCGCCCCGACGGCTCTCCATACGCGATTCGGCAAGCGGCGGACACAGCCCGGCAGAACCCACGGGCTCTCGGGAGCATGTCCTGAATGTGCGCTTGACGACTGCCATAACGACGCGCGGTCGATGAAGAAACCCTGAGGATCGTGAGAATTCCCTTATCACTCGGACGAGTTACGTATGTGCGTTCGCCTTTCACGTGGCGCGCCGCACGATCGGCGGATGTGGTGTCCCCTTTCGCACGGACGTCCGTCGTGACCTGGCATTCGGGTGAATGGAGAGAACCAAACGCACGGTCGCGAGTTGGGCAGGGCGCTCCTGCACGGGGCATCCAGTACTAGAAAGGCAAATCGTGATCAAGAAGGTCCTGGCTGCGGGTGCCGTCGCCGCTTCCGTGGTCGGCATCTCGGCCGCGCTCGCTCCCCAGGCGATGGCCATCGGCAACGACAGTGGGACGACGTCGCTCAGCGGCAACGGCGCCACGCAGTCGTTCGGGAACGCCGAGACCCGTGGTGACTGGAGCCCGCAGTTCGGCCTGGTCCAGGGCTCGCTCAACAAGCCCTGCATCGGCCTGCCGGCCAAGGCCAACCTGGGTTCGCTGCTCGGTGCCGCCGCTCCGATCGCGGTCCAGGACATCAACGTCCTGTCGTCGCCGCAGAATCAGCAGTGCACCGAGAACTCCACCCAGGCCAAGGGCGACGAGCCGCTGTCGCACATCCTGGACAACATCCCGGTGCTCTCCGGCAACGGTGCCGGCAACCGCTGATCCCACCGCATCGAACAACCCGGACCGCCGGCGCTCCTCCCTGCGCGGCCCGGGCCTGATGCAGCGCGCCGGTCATGTGGCCGGCGCAGGCCGGACGTGATTTCGGCCATGGCTCCGGACAACCGGTGCTGCGTCATATGGGCGGGATTTCGAGAAATTTCCTCTCGACCAGTTTCGCCCGCACTCTTAAATCGTTACGAATTACATTGGCGGGGTTACGAGCGGTATCAGGAAACTGCGCGCTCGTGCGGCACGAAAGTCGTGGCCGCTCCGGACCCCGCCGCAGAAAGGGACGAAAGTGAAGTACACCAAGGTTGCAGCCGTCGCCGCCGGAACCCTGATGGCGATCGGTGCCGCTACGCCGGCCTTCGCCGACTCCGGCGCCGGGGCCGCTGCCATCGGATCCCCGGGTGTCCTGTCCGGCAACGTGGTCCAGGTCCCGATCCACATCCCGGTCAACGTCTGTGGCAACACCATCGACGTCATCGGTCTGCTCAACCCGACGTTCGGCAACGCCTGCTTCAACGACTGACTCCTGGTCGGCTGAGCCCAGCGCTCACTGACCGTCGCCCCGGACCGCGCGTCGTGCGCGATCCGGGGCTTCTTCTTTCCTGCGCGCCCCGTTCCGGGAGTCCGCAGCGTCTCCGGATGCGACGGAACGGCAGAAGCCGTTGCGCCGAGCCCGAGGCGCGAGGCGCGCCGGCGGCTGGAGGCTGACACCCGGACGGCTGCGCGGAACGGAGCACCTGACAGTCCATCATCGATTCCGTCCCTTCGGCCCGCACAACACCCGTTCCGGTGATTAGTCATGCAATCGATCGAATGGGCCGTCAGAAAAGGCGGAACGCACAGTTGCCCGACCGGAATCGGATCGTTATCCACGGTGAAAGCGGCAGAAGTCACAAGTAAAGAAGGCTTGTGCGGCGCGGGGACGCGACCGAAACAGATGCCGCTGCAAGAAGGAGACCTGAAAGTGAAGTACGCGAAGACTGCTGCGCTCGTTGCCGGTTCCGTGGTTGCGCTCGGAACGGCTGCTCCCGCCTTCGCCGTCACCACCGCCACGGCCCCCGGCTTCAGCCTCGACAGCGGTGTCAACAGGGTGCTCGCCGATGCCCCCAAGAGCGTGGACCCGCTGATCGACACCGTCGGCGGTGCCGCCGAATCGGTGCAGAAGAAGGGCACCGTGAACAAGGTCGCAGGCCAGGCGACCGGTGTGGCCAAGAGCGCCGCCCCGCTGCTCGGCGGCGTCCCCCTCGGCGGCTGACCCGTCGCACGGCAGCCGTTCCCCCGCCCGTTCCGGGCCGGCGCGTTTCTGCGGTGCCGCCCCTTCGGTGGCCAACCGGATGGCATACGCACCGTTCGAGTGAAGCGGCGCAACCATTCTCACCGGAGCAGGTTGATCAACACGCTCCGGACAGGCGGGCAACTGAAAACCCCAGAAGGGCAGTTTCATGATCAAGAAGATGATGGCCTCGGCAGCTTTCGCTGCCTCGATCGTCGGCGTGTCCGCCGCGGTCGCCCCGCAGGCCATGGCCATCGGCAACGATGGTGGCACCACGTCGCTCAGCGGCAACGGCGCCATGCAGTCGTACGGCAACTCCGCCACCCGTGGCGACTGGAGCCCGCAGTTCGCGCTCATCCAGGGCTCGCTCAACAAGCCCTGCATCGGCCTGCCGGCCAAGGCCAACCTGGGTTCGCTGCTCGGTGCCGCCGCTCCGATCGCGGTCCAGGACATCAACGTCCTGTCGTCGCCGCAGAATCAGCAGTGCACCGAGAACTCCACCCAGGCCAAGGGTGACGAGGCTCTGTCGCACATCCTGGACAACATCCCGGTTCTGTCCGGCAACGGCGCCGCGAACCGCTAGGTCCTCCCGGCCGGACAGGGCGCGCTCCGCAGCCGCCTCCGTGGGGCCGGGCCCGCTCCGCGACCGCCCTTCCCGGCGGCCGTGGCGGGCCGGCCCCACGTCGTGTGTCCGGGCCTACGCCCCCCGAAGGTGGGGCGCATTGGGCCGGTTGCCGCAGTGGGGGCCGCCGTCCCCCGTCACACCGGGTAGAGGCACTTCATGGACGAGTACGACAGTCAGCGCCCGTGGGGCCGACACCGGCACACGGAGGACGTCACACCGATCTACGACCGGCTGCTCGCCGAGTGGCAGGCGGCGCAGCGGGATCAGGAGCCCAAGCGGCGCCCCGACCCGGGCCCGCCCCGTGCGAGCGGTCTCGTCCCCGCCGCCCGCACCTCGGAGGAGTCCTTCGGCGACTGACCGCATCCCGTCGACCTCGCGCCGGATCGAACTCATTTGAGTGGCAGGGCGGAACCAATGATTCCGGATCCGGTTGATCAGTTCGTTCCAGAACGGGACGCTCTGAAAGGTGAAGCGTGATGAAGAAGATGATGGCCGGCGCGGCAGTGGCCGTATCCCTGGTCGGCCTCTCGGCCGCCGCGGCCCCCTCGGCCATGGCGATCGGCAACGACGGTGGCACCACGTCGCTCAGTGGCAACGGGGCCGCGGACGCGTTCGGCAACGCGGTGACCCAGGGCGACCACAGCCCGCAGGCGCAGCTCGTCCAGGGCACCCTGAACAAGCTGTGCATCGGCCTGCCCGCCAAGGTCAACGCCGGTTCGCTCGTCGGCGCGCTGGCTCCCGTGGCGGTCCAGGACATCAACGTCCTGTCGTCGCCGCAGAACCAGCAGTGCGCCGAGAACTCCACCCAGGCCAAGGGTGACGAGGCTCTGTCGCACCTCGTGGACGACATCCCGGTCCTCTCCGGGAACGGTGCCGGCAACAACTGACGCAGCGTCCGGTGCGGGCGGTCGCGGGACATGTGCCCCGCGGCCGCCCGCACTTCCGTTTCCGGGGCCGCGCGCCGCGATGCCCACCGCGCCACGGGGGCGGTGGGCATCACGGTGCGCGGCCCCGGCCGGTCAGCCCAGGGAGCGCACCGGCAGCACGCAGTGGGCGGAGGACATGATGATCTCCTCGTCCGCCGCGAAGGAACGCAGCAGCTCCTCGCTGACCGGACGGCCCGGCACCGCCGCCGGCCAAGGGCGGGTCGCGAACATCGCGTACACCTCCCCCTGGTCGCGGGCGGCGGCCAGCCACTCCGGCGGCGCCGGGTACTGCGCAGTGAAGTGAGGAAGTGTCAGCACGGCCTGTCCCGCCTGGACGAGCAGGGTGACCGGCAGTCCCGGTGTCTCGGCGGCGCGCACGAGACCTGCGCCGACCGGCAGCCCGCTGCGCTCCAGGGCGACCCGCATGGCGGCCTCACCGGCGGCCGGGCCGTCCGATCCGTCGCCCAGCGAGTAGACGAGCAGGAAGGCGACTTCATGTCCGACCCCGGGGTGTTCACCGCTCCACCCGAGCAGGGTGAGGGTGCCCAACTGGGCCTGGGTGAACGTGCGGGTGGCGGTCTGGGGTGAGGTCATGCTCGGCACCCTAACGGCCACGGACCGGCTGTTGTGTATGCGTATCACCTGAACGAGGGATGGCACGGGGCAACTCCGGCGAAACTTGCCGTCGCGGCCGCCCGTGAGGGGCTGACGGGCAGGGTGCCCGGCGTTCCCCCTAAAAGGTGTTGACGCCGCCGGGCGGGGCGGAGCTATGGTGTGCAGCATCACGGACGGCGGACGAGCCGCCGCTGTCGGCCCGTACACGAGCCAGGAGGTGAGGACATTGATGACTGTCACTGCGGTGGGCGCTGCCCACAACCGGAAGAGCATCGTTCCCACCCCCGTGGCCGCCGGCTGACCTTCTCCGTACTTGTCCGCGCCCGAGCGCGCGGTGCCGGGGCCACCCTGTGAAGGGTTTCCCTTGTCTTTCTCGTCTTTCTCCTCGCTTTCCTCTCCTGTCGGTCCGTCCTCGTCGCATCCGCTGACACCGTACGGCTGGGACGACGCCTGGGCCGCAGAATTCGCTCCGTACGCCGAAGAGGGCCTGCTGCCCGGACGGGTGGTGCGGGTGGACCGCGGTCAGTGCGACGTCGTCACCCCCGAGGGCACCGTGCGGGCCGACACCGCGTTCGTGGTGCCGCGCGACCCGATGCGGGTCGTCTGCACGGGCGACTGGGTGGCCGTCGACCCCGACGGCGATCCGCAGTTCGTACGGACGCTGCTCCCGCGGCGGACGGCCTTCGTGCGCTCGACCTCGTCGAAACGTTCCGAAGGACAGGTGCTCGCCACCAACGTCGACCACATCGTCATCTGCGTCTCGCTCGCCGTCGAGCTCGATCTGGGCCGGGTGGAGCGCTTCCTCGCACTCGCCATGTCCAGCTCCAGCGGCGACGCGCTGCTGCGGGACGGCGTGGGTGCCGGGGAAGGCGCCGCCGAACCGCTCGTGGTGCTGACCAAGGCCGACCTGGTGCCCGACACCGCCACGCTGTCGTACCTCGTCCAGGACATCGAGGCCATCGCGCCCGGCGTGCAGGTGCTGACCGTCAGCTCCGCCACCGGAGAAGGCATCGACGTGCTGGGCGCCATCGTCTCCGGCGGCACGAGCGTGCTGCTCGGGGTGTCAGGTGCGGGCAAGTCCACGCTCGCCAACACCCTGCTCGGCGAGGAGGCGATGGAGGTGCAGGCCGCCCGCGACGTCGACGGCAAGGGCCGGCACACCACCACGACGCGCAATCTGCTGGTCCTCCCCTCCGGGGGCGTCATCATCGACACCCCCGGGCTGCGCGGGGTCGGGCTCTGGGACGCGGAGGCCGGCGTCGGGCAGCTGTTCTCGGAGATCGAGCACCTGGCCGGGGAGTGCCGGTTCCACGACTGCGCCCACGAGGCCGAGCCCGGCTGCGCGGTGCTGGGCGCCGTCGAGGACGGCTCGCTGTCCGAGCGGCGCCTCGACAGCTACCGCAAGCTGCTCCGCGAGAACCAGCGCATCGTCGCCAAGACCGATGCCCGGCTCAGGTCCGAGATCACGCGCGAATGGAAGCGCAGAGGGGCCCAAGGGCGGGCGGCCATGGAGGCGAAGCGCGGCCGCGTGCGGTAGCGCCGGGACTTGCCTCCATGTCCGAATACCGCGAGTGCGCCACCCACGGGTGGCGCACACTGAACGGTGTGATGGACGAACGGACCAGGTACGAGGCGGTGAGCAGCCGCGACGCGCGGTTCGACGGGGAGTTCTTCTTCGCCGTCGAGACCACCGGCATCTACTGCCGGCCGAGCTGCCCCGCCGTCACCCCCAAGCGGAAGAACGTCCGCTTCTACCCGACGGCGGCCGCGGCCCAGGGCAACGGCTTCCGGGCCTGCAGGCGCTGCCGCCCGGACGCCGTCCCGGGGTCCGCCGAATGGGACGTGCGCGCCGATGTCGTCGGGCGCGCCATGCGCATGATCGGCGACGGAGTGGTCGACCGGGAGGGCGTGCCGGGGCTCGCCCACCGGCTCGGCTACAGCGCGCGCCAGGTGCAGCGGCAGCTCAACGCCGAGCTGGGCGCCGGCCCCGTCGCTCTCGCCCGCGCCCGGCGTGCCCACACGGCACGGGTGCTGCTCCAGACGACCGGGCTCCCCGTCACCGAGATCGCGTTCGCGTCGGGCTTCGCCAGCGTGCGCCAGTTCAACGACACGATCCGGCAGATCTACGCCCGTACGCCGAGCGCGCTACGGGCCGAGTCCGGGACCGGCACGGCAGCGGCGGTCCGTGAGGCACGCCCGACCGGCATCCCGCTCCGGCTCGCCCATCGCGGCACTTACGCCGCCCGGCAGGTCTTCGATCTGCTGGCCGGTGAGACGATCTCCCGGATCGAGGCGATCAGCGGCGAACCCGGTGACCGCACCTACAGCCGCACGCTGCGGCTGCCCTACGGCACGGGAGCCGTCTCCGTCGACGAGCGGTCCGCCGGCGCATGGCTGGACGCCCGGATCCACCTCACCGATCTGCGTGACCTGACCACGGCGGTGCAGCGGCTGCGGCGCCTCTTCGACCTCGACGCCGACCCGTACGCCGTCGACGAGCGGCTCGGCGCCGATCCTCTCCTCGCACCCCGCGTCGCCGCCCGCCCGGGGCTGCGCTCGCCGGGCGCCGCGGACCCGGAAGAGTTCGCCGTACGGACGCTGGTGGGCCGGTCCGCCGCTGAGCGGCTCGTCGAGACGTACGGGAAGGCCCTCGACGAGCCCCGCGGAGGGCTGACACATGTGTTCCCGGAACCCGGGGTTCTGGCCGGCGCGGTGGACGACCCGGCGCTGCGGGCCCTGACTGCCGCGCTCGCCGACGGATCCGTACGGCTCGACGCGGGGGCAGACCGCGAAGAGGCCGAGCGGGCGCTGCTGCGGCTGCCCGGAGTCGGGCCGGCCGCCGCGGCGCTGATCAGGATGCGGGCGCTCGGTGACCCCGATGTGGACCCGGACCACCACCCGAGGGCGGAGCGGTGGCGGCCCTGGCGTTCGTACGCCGTCCGCCACCTGGCGCTCTAGGTGTTCTGTCCGCGGAGGTCAGGGCCGGTGGCTGGTGCGGGAGCAGCGTTGGTTCGCTACGTACTGGGGGTGTCGGCGAGTTGGGCCAGTTTCTGGGCGGATGGGCTGCCGGGATCGGCGTGGTGTACGACGAGGAGTTGGCCGTCGGTACCGGCGAGCAGGAGTCGTTCGTAACGCAGCTCCAGCCGGCCCACCTGCGGATGGTCTATCTGTGAGGCGCCGGCGCCCCGGGGGCTGACGTCGTGGCGGGCCCACAGACGGCGGAAGGTCTCGCTGTCCGCGGAGAGTTCGTTCACCAACTCGACGATGCGGGGGTCACTGCCATCCGGGCCGATGAGGGCGCGCAGGCTCGCGACGGCGCGGATGGTCATCTCTCCCCAGTTGAGGTAAAGGAAGCGCATGCGCGGGTCGAGGAATGCGGACCGTACGGCATTTGTGCCCGGCTGGTTGCTGGGAGACAGCGCGATGGCCAGGGGGTTGGCCGTCAGGACGTCCATGTAGCGGTTCAGGACCACGGCAGGGGTGCCTGCCCAGGCTGTATTGATCAGTTGCTGAATGCCGGGAGGAACCCGCTCGCCGTCGGGGGCCGGACTGCCGTGTCGCGGAGCGGGGGTGGAGAGGGCGTGCAGGTGCCGGGTCGCGTCCAGGTCGAGCTGGAGGGCGCGGGCGAGGGCATCGAGGACGGCCGGTGAGGGGTTCTGGTCGCGTCCTTGTTCCAGGCGCAGGTAGTACTCGCTGCTGATGCCGGCCAGCAGGGCGACTTCCTCGCGGCGCAGGCCGGGCACGCGGCGGCGGCCCCCGCCGGGCAGGCCGACGTCCTTGGGGTCGACGAGGTCACGACGCGCTCGGAGGTAGTTGCCGAGGTGGTTGGCGCTCACGACTCCACGGTACGAGGCATTCCGCCCCCAGCCTGGTCGGCCCCGTCGGCTGATGATCCGTGCCGGGTTTCCTGGTCCTGGCACTACCAGTGTCGATACGGCCCTGGCTGGGGTCGGGACGCGGAGGAACGATGACAGGGACAAGCAATACGGAATGTTCCCGTTTCCATGGATGTGACGCTATCTGGAAGGTGACCGCAGTGGGCAGCCCCGAACAGCAGAGTTCGGCCGTCGGCTTCATCGGCCTGGGAGACCAGGGTGCCCCCATGGCCCAGGCGATCGGGGGCCATGGTTTCGACCTCCACGTGTGGGCCCGGCGCCCGACGTCGCTGGAGGCGGTGGCAGACATCCCGCATACCGTTCACGCCACGGTCGTCGATCTCGTGGCCGCCAGCGACATCCTGGCGCTGTGCCTGCGCGATGACAGCGACATCTGGGACGTTCTGAATACCCCGGGGGTACGCGACCACCTCCGGCCGGGGACGGTGGTCGTCAATCACGGCACCGGAGATCCGGGCGAGAACGTGAGGATCGCCGAGTCTCTGCGCAGCCTTGGCGCCTCCTACCTGGATGCTCCGGTCAGCGGCGGCGGCCCGGGGGCGAAGGCGCGCACCCTGACCACGTTCGTCGGCGGCGACGAGGGTGCCTTCGAGCGGTGCTCACCGGTATTCGCCACCTTCTCCACCCGCGTCAGCCGCATGGGCCCGGTTGGGAGCGGTCAGATGACCAAGCTCCTCAACAACGCCATGACGATGTCGAACCTGAAGAACGCCGTGGACCTGATCCGCGTCGCCCAGCAGCTCCACATGGACATCCCGGCCGTCCTCGACGTGATCTCCGACAGCAGCGGAGGCAGCGCCTCACTGCGCGCGCTCGGCACCGTCATCACCCCCGAGATCGCCCCCCACCTGCAGGGCCTGATGCGCAAGGACATCGAGCACTTCGCCAACGCCGTGCGAGCCCAGGGCTTCGACCCGGAGGAACTGCGCCGCCGTGCACTGGCCGGCGCCGACGGCCTGGTGGAGGCGGTCACCCTCGCAACCGCACCAGGCCACGCGGCCTGACCCCCCTCACCGTCCGATGCCCATCGCGCCCCTCCCCGCGCCGGCACCCCGAACTTCCACTCCCACGCACCCTCGCGAAAGAGATCTGATCATGACTCGCGTCACGACCCCCTTCGGCTTCTCCTCCACCGCTGACGAAGTAGCCCGCGGCATCGACCTCTCCGGACGGCGCGCGATCATCACCGGCGCCACCTCCGGCATCGGCATCGAGACCGCCCGGACTCTGGCAGCCACCGGCGCCCAGGTGACGCTGGCCGTACGCAACACGGCAGCCGGTGAAGCAACCGCTGCCGACATCACCGCGACCACCGGCAACAAGGACATCCACGTCGCCCGCCTCGATGTCTCGGACCGGACCTCGGTGGACGCCTTCGTAAAGGCGTGGGACGGGCCGCTCCACCTCTTGGTCAACAACGCCGGGATCATGGCCACGCCCGAACTCGAACGTACCCCCGAGGGCTGGGAGATGCAGTTCGCCACCAACCACCTCGGCCACTTCGCCCTGACCACCGGCCTGCACGACGCACTGGCCGCCGGCGGCAACGCACGCACCGTGGTTGTCAGCTCCAGTGGACATCTGATCTCCCCGGTTGTCTTCGACGACATCAACTTCCACTACCGTCCCTACGACCCGCTGGTGGCCTACGGGCAGTCCAAGACCGCCACCGTGCTCTTCGCCGTCGAGGCCAGCCGCCGCTGGGCGGCCGACGGGATCACCGCCAACGCCCTCATGCCCGGCGCCATCGCCACCAACCTCCAGCGCCACACCGGCGGCCTCAAGACCCCGCCCGAGCGCCGCAAGTCCCCCCAGCAGGGCGCCGCAACCTCCGTGCTGCTGGCCATCTCTCCTCAGCTGGAAGGCATCGGCGGCCGCTACTTCGAAGACTGCAACGAAGCCGTCCCGGTCTCCGACGGCAACGGCTGGGCCGGCGGCGTCGCACCCTACGCACTCGACACCGCCAACGCGGAACGCCTGTGGGAGGAGTCCCTGCGACTCCTGTCCTGACCCCCCGCCACCCACTGGCGGCCACCCTCGCCACGGCCGGGCGCACCAGCCACCACTCGTGCGCCCGGCCGCCTCCGCCTGGCTCTCTGCGTGGTACGGGATGGCTGGCCGCTACGACGGGCAGCCGAACGCTTCCAGGTGTCGCCCACTACCGCCAAGCGATGGGCGCACCGCTGCTGTGGGCAAGGCGTCTCCTGGCGGCTCATACGCAGGCACATCGAATGATCCGAGCTATACCTTCACGGAAGGAAGGCAGGGGGTGTCGGGGCGTCAATAGGGCAGGAGAGATCCGATGTGTTTCGGTATGGCCGGACAGAATCCGGACTGATGACCACGGCGCGGGGCGCCGTTGGTCAGCCCCGGATCACCGCGCCCAGCCACGCACCCGTCACCAGCAGGCAGGAGAGCAGCTCCACGAGTACGGAGTAGCCGGTGCTCCGCATCACCGAGCGGAGCGAGGCCCGGGCCGCCCCGCCGCTGCCGAGCCGCAGGCGCTCCGCCCCGTAGACCGCCCCGACGTACCCCACGATCCCGCCCACCACCGGCACCACGAAGAAGCCCACGATCGCCGCGATCCCGCCCGCCATCAGCGTCCTGCGCGGCGCCCCCGACTCGCGCGGTCGCCTAGGTCGCAGCAGCGGCTTCAGCGCCTGGTTCACCAGCAGGAGCGCGGTGGCCCCGATCAGCACCCCCCAGGCGGTCGGCGTCACATCGGTGAGCGCCCACCACAGCACGGCGGCCCAGACGATGGCCTGCCCCGGCACCCCCGGCACCAGCACGCCGATCAGGCCGATCAGCATGACCAGGCCCATGGCGACGAGCTGCCACACACTCATCTCACCAGCCTGCCGGAGTCCGGCCCGTCCCGCCCGCCGACGCGCTTCCGGGCGGAACCGTCGGCGCAGCTCAGAGGGGACGGTGACGCGATTCCGGGTCTCGCGTGCGGACCTTCAGGCCCGCGGCTCGCGGGCCACCCAGCCCCGTTCGTACGCATGCCAGCCAAGCTGCAACCGCGTCGACACCCCGGTCAGCTCCATCAGGCCCTTCACCCGCCGCTGGACCGTCCGCAGCCCCAGCTCCAGCTGTTTCGCGACGCTCGCGTCCGTGAGCCCCGCCAGCAGCAGTGACAGGATCTCCAGATCGGTCGGGTCGGGCGCCAGGGGTGCCTCCTGCGCCCAGCCGGTCTCGCCGAGCCGCAGCGGCATGGCCTCACGCCACACCGCCTCGAAGAGCCCCATCAGCGACTCCAGCAGGCCGGAGGCGTGGACGACCAATGCCGCGGGTTCGGAGCCCCGGCTGGTCAGCGGGACCATCGCCAGCGAGGCGTCGGCGACGACCAGCTTGGTGGGTACCCGGTCGACCACCCGGCACTGCTCGTTCCGGCTCAGCGCGGCCGACAGCTCCATGATTCCGGACGGCAGGGCGAGCACCTCCCGCTCGAGCACCACCCGGAACGACACCCCGCGGGTCGCGGCCCGCTCCTCGGACTCGTTGTCCAGGCCGCTGACCGCGATCGGTTTGCCGGTGACCAGGGCGCACACCTCACTCGTCGCACCCAGCTGCAACTGGTGGAAGCGGTGTGCCACCGCGCTCGCCCCGGTGACCACCTCGACCAGGTCGTGCACGGCGGGCTCGGCGGCGTCGGCCCGGTACTCCTCGGCCAGCAGCGCCGCCGCCAGTTCCGCCCGCTCCAGCTCATGGCGCTGCTCGGTCAGCAGCGCGCCCAGGGCGACCCCCGGTGGCGCCGCCACCCACCGTCCGGTGCGGGCCGACGACTGGGCGGCGAGACCCTGTTGCTCCAGCCGCCGCAGTGCCCGTTCGGTGTCCGACTCGGGGAGCCCCAGCCGGTGTGCGAGGTCCGGCACCTCCGCCGCGCCCATCGCGACGAGCGCGCGGTAGGCGGACTCCTGTATCTCGTCGAGACCTATGGCTCCCAGCACCCTCGGACCCCTCCCCGGACGTGTCATTTCTGCATCTTGCGCACTCTCCGGCCGACCGGCCGTGGCGGAAAGCGGCCACGGCGTAAACCCGCCGTGCACATCATCCCTGTCTCGCACGTCCCTCTGCCAATGTGGCGCCACCGCAGTACCAACAACCTTCGGAGACAGGGCCTTTGTGTGGCCTTCTTCCGGAATCACCTGGGGAGTGCGATGCGCCCGATATCACGTACGGCGCTGGGAGCGGCGACTGCCGCCGTCCTGGCGGCCACCGTGGTCGCGCCGTCCGTGGCCGTGCCACAGGACGCGCCCGCCGCGACGAGACCGCTCACCGGCAGTGCGGCAGCCACCGCCGCCACTGCCGCGAAGGGCGGCAAGCCGGTCACCGTCACCCTGGTCACCGGCGACAAATTCCTGGTGAGTACGGACGGTTCGGGGGCGACGACGGCCACCGCGCTGCCGCGCGAGGACGGCACCGTGCCCCTCGTGCAGACCCGGCAGTCCGGCAAGGACCTGTACGTCTATCCGGACACCGCGTCCGAGGCGCTCGCCGCGGGCACGGTCGACGAGGAACTCTTCAACGTCACCGGACTGATCCGTCAGGGATACGACGACGCGAGCACCAAGTCGCTGCCGCTGATCGCGGTCTACGGTCACGACCTGACCCGTTCCGCGCCGGTCACCCCGCGCGGAGCGAAGACCGGGCTCTCCCTCGACGCCATCGACGGTGTCGCGCTCAAGGCGGACAAGTCGAAGAGCGCAGACTTCTGGGCGGACGTCACCGGGGCCACCCGCTCCCGTTCGGCCTCCGGCCTGAAGAAGCTCTGGCTCGACCGCAAGGTTCAGGCCACCCTGGACCGGTCGACCAAGCAGATCGGCGCCGACCTCGCCTGGGCCGCCGGATACGACGGCAAGGGCACCAAGGTTGCCGTTCTCGACACCGGTGTCGACGCCGAACACCCGGACCTCAAGGGCCGGATCACCGCCTCGGTGAACTTCACCGACTCCGACACCACCGACGACCGGCAGGGCCACGGCACGCACACCATCTCGACGGTGGGCGGTTCCGGCGCGGCCAGCGACGGCAAGAAGAAGGGCGTCGCTCCCGGCGCCGACCTGCTCGCGGGCAAGGTCCTCAACGACAGTGGCTCCGGCGCGGAGTCATGGATCATCGCCGGCATGCAGTGGGCCGTCGACCAGAAGGCCGACGTCGTCTCCATGAGCCTCGGCAGTCAGACGCCGACCGACTGCACCGACCCGATGAGCGTCGCCGCCGAGGAACTCGCCCAGAGCAAGGACACCTTGTTCGTCATCGCGGCCGGCAACTCCGGTCCGACGCTGAACACCGTCTCCTCGCCGGGCTGCGCCCCCAGTGTGCTGACCGTCGGCGCGGTCGACCGCGACGACTCCACGGCTCAGTTCTCCAGCCGCGGACCTGCGATCGGCTCGCACACCCTCAAGCCCGAGATCGCCGCCCCCGGCGTCGACATCTCGGCCGCTGCGGCCGGCGGCCGCGGGGTGTACGCGTACCGGACGATGTCCGGCACGTCGATGGCGACGCCGCATGTCGCCGGCGCCGCAGCCATCGTGAAGCAGCGTCACCCGGACTGGACCGCCCAGCAGATCAAGGCCGCTCTCGTCTCCTCCGCGAAGAGCGACATCCCCGGCGACGTGCGGGAGACCGGCGGCGGCCGCCTCGATGTGAAGGCCGCCATCGACACCACCGTCGTCGGGGCCCCCGCCGTCCAGGGCGGCACGTTCAACTGGCCGCAGGACAGGAGCGACCGCACCACGGTCGACGTCCCGTACACCAACTCCGGCACCGAGCCGGTGAAGCTGTCGCTGAAGGTCCAGGGCGTCACCGGCAACGACGGCTCGGCGGTCCGCTCCTCCGTCGCCAAGCTCGACGCGAGCGATGTCACCGTCCCGGCCGGGGCGACCGTCAAGGTCCCGCTGCACATCGATCCGACCGCGCAGCTGAAGGCCGCCCAGTACGGCGATGTCACCGGGCGCGTACTGGCCACCGGCGCCGACGGCGTCAAGGTCTCCACCCCGTTCTCGCTGTACGTCGGCGCCGAGACGGTCACCCTGCGCGTCAAGCTGATCGACCGCACCGGCAAGCCCGCCGCGGGCTCCTCCTCGCTGGACGTCATCGGCACCGACACCGCCGCCGGTGAGCGCCGCTTCAACGACGGCGCGGCCGACCAGGTGTACCAGGTGCGCCCCGGCGCGTACTTCGTCTCCAGCTTCGTCACGTCGCCGGATCTGAAGGATGCCACCGGCAGGATGGTCGAGTCCGTCGGCTACCTCGCCAGGCCGCAGCTGAACGTCACCAAGGACACCACCCTGGTACTGGACGCCCGCAAGGCCCACCGGCTCCAGGTGAAGACCGAGGACCGCACGTCCGAGAACCGCTCCACGACCCTCACCTTCGGTCGCAGCTGGGACGACGTCTGGCTGCACTCGGGCTCCATCACCGGCAGCCGCATCGTCAAGAACTACTTCGCCGACATCGAGGGCCGGGCCGGCGACGGCGACTTCGACTTCACCAGCTTCTGGCGGGCGTACGCCCCGCAGATCGAGAAGCTCTCCGTCGTCGGCGGTGCCCAGCTGCACCCGCAGACGGCGAGCACCGGAGCCGTCAGCCTCGACGGCACGGGCGAGGCCGCGCTCGTCGACGCGGGCACCGGCACCCCGGACGAGCTGAAGGCCGCCGGTGTCGAGGGCAAGATCGCACTGGTGAAGGTCGCCGACGACGGATACATGACCGTCCCGGCACGGAACGCCAAGGCTGCCGGCGCAAAGGCGATCATCGTGTACCGGCCGTCCGCCGGCACGTGGCTGCCGTCCCTCGGCTTCGGCTCGGCCCCGCTGCCCTCCCTCGCAGTCGAGGCCGGTGAGGCCGCCGGCCTGACCGCCGCACTCGCCGACGGTCCCGTGAAGCTGCGCTGGAAGGCCACCGCCGCCAGCCCGTTCGTCTACAACCTGGGCTTCCCCGAGACCGGCCCGGTCACCTCGGACCGCACCTACAAGGTCCGTGACAGCAAGCTCGGCAAGTCCACCGCCACGTACGAGGCGATGGGCGTCGCAGCCGACTACGTCGACTCGGTGGTCTTCGACCGGCCGTACGGCGGACGCTTCTCCGCCGCGTTCGACACCGTCGCCGTCCCGGGCAGGCGCACCGAGTACTACTCGGCGGGCGACACCGCCTGGGAGCGTTACATCTCCTCGAGTTTCCCCTGGGGCGAGTCCATGGTCGACCCGGCCCACACCTACAAGTCCGGCTCGCAGCGCACCGAGAACTGGTACCGGGGGATTCTCGGCCCGTCCACCCCGCGCGACGCCCAGGGCAAGGAGGTGCTCGCCGCCGAACGGCAGGACAACCTGATCGGCGTCGCCCCGGGCTTCTGGGCCGACAGCGAACACGCCGGTCTCCAGGGCTCCTTCGGAGACTTCGGCAACATGACGCTGACCAGCGGCGACAAGAACTACGGCAGCAGCGGATACCCGTCCGGCGTGTTCGAGGTGCCGGCCGAGGACGCACCGTACGAACTGACCATGACTACCATGAAGGGCGGTTCGCCCGCAGACGTGTGGAAGCGGTCCACCCAGACCGAGACCACCTGGAAATTCCGTTCCGAGCGGGACGAGAACGCGTACTCTCAGGGTATTCCGCTCCTCTTCCCGGGCTACGACCTGGCGACGGACGGGATGAAGACCCTGGCGGCGAAGGACGGTCAGAAGATCGGCCTGAGCGTCACCGGCCACGCGGGCTACACACCCGGCAAGCTGACCGCGGCCAAGGTCTCGTACTCGTACGACGGCGGCACGACCTGGATCCAGGCCACCACCGCACAGCGGGACGGGCGTTGGACCGCGACCGTGAACCACGCGGGCGCGGCCGGCAAGCCGGTCACGCTGAAGACGGAACTGACGGACGCCAACGGCAACTCCGTCGTCCAGACCGTCGTCGACGCATACGCGGTGCGCTGACCCGGGTCACACCAGAACCGGTCCGCCGGGCGTCCTTCCCGTGGGGGGTGGGGTCGCCCGGCGGACCTCTTTTTTCCTGATGACCCGTTTTCGTACGGCCCGTGCGGTGGACAATAAGGGCATGAGTCAGCAGGGGGAGAGGCCCGCCGCCCACGAGGACGACTGGTGGCGCAGGCTGTACGACGAAACCGCGGCGGACGCCGGGGCGAGTGGCGCGCCCGACAGTCTCGACGACCGCTTCGACTCGGCTTCGGGAGCGGTGGGTCCGGCCGGGCGGGGCGGACACGACACGGACGGCGCCTTCCCGGGCCCCCGGTCGGCGCCGACCGGGGGGCCGCCGCCCCCGCCGCCCGGGCGACCCGCGTCACCCGGACGCCCCGTGCCGACGGCACGCGCCCCGTGGGAACCGCCGCCCGCCACCTGGCAGCCGCGCACACCCGCCGCGCCGCCGGCCCCGCCCGCCGTCGCAGCACCTCCACCCGCAGAGGTGCCGCCCCCCGCCCACCCCGCCCCCCCCCCCCCCCCCCCCCCCCCCCCCCCGCCCCCG
>NZ_JBHVWN010000097.1:0-24531 GCF_042882275.1 Streptomyces sp. NPDC058231
ACCAGCTGACGGATCAACGTGCCCAAGTCCGTACTCGAACCACGCGACTTCGACGCCAGATTCGACAGAACCTGCGCCCCCATGTCGAACTTCATGCGCTTCCCCCTGCCAAGCTGGATGATCGAATACGACAGTATTCTTATGGGTATAGCTCATCGGTTCAACCGGCATTGCTTCGTTGTGACGAACGCATGACACAGCTGCCGACGAAGCGGAGCTCGTTGAGCCGTGGAGCGCGGGGCGGCGTTCGGTCCCTCCGCAGGTACGGGCGTCGTGCGTGTTGCGCACGCCCTGAGCGTGAGGGGCTGTCCGC
Organism: Streptomyces sp. NPDC058231; assembly: GCF_042882275.1. Lineage (NCBI taxonomy): Bacteria > Bacillati > Actinomycetota > Actinomycetes > Kitasatosporales > Streptomycetaceae > Streptomyces > Streptomyces sp. NPDC058231. Next base: position 314 of record NZ_JBHVWN010000097.1, read on the forward strand.
AGGCAGCACGCATGCCTGGAGCAGTCGGTTGCCGGGGGTCTCGGTACGTTGTCGCAGACGCGGCTGCCGGGCGCGGTGTTGTCCAGGTTGTTGCTGGGCAGGTGGTCGCCTGCGTTGCCTCCTGGGCGGTGATCGCCGAGGTGGATGGCGTGGTCGTCGGCGTTGGCATCAGGGCGATACACGCGGGGTGGCGCTGACTCGGGGACAGGCGGCTCAGGTGTCGTACTCGCCGATCCAATCGCGTTGCAGGAGAGCCTTGGGAAGGTACTCGGACTCGACCTCGATCGGGATTTCCCCGTCGTAGGCGAGGCAGGCGATGGCGAGAGGACCGAGCGCGATCGTTCCTTCGATGCGACCCGCTCGCTCCTCGTCGGCGGTCCAGTACTGCTTGTGCAGCTCCAACGCTTCGACCAAGGCCTGGTTGAAGCCTGCCTCGTCCTTGCGTACGAAGCGGTGGAAGAGGTTGATGGGCTGGTAAAGGATGTTCTGCAACAGGTCCGGCGGGGTGATCGTGGCGGCTTGTGGGTACGACCCCTCGATTGCGGCGACCAGCTTGTCCACCAAGCCGGGGCGCTTGAGCCAGTACGTCTGCAGGGCGTCCACCCAGTGGTAGATGTACTCGTCGTACTGACCGCCCGACGACCACAGCAGGTTGAGCGGGATCTCGCAGAGCGCGGTCATCCGCGCCCGCTCGCGGCAGATGATGGCGAACCAGAAGGCAGTGAGCCAGTTTCCGGGGTCGGTGTAGTCCTGTGCCCCGGTGGCAGGGATGGTCCGGACCTCGTAGTCGATGCGGCACTGGACGGTGCCCTCGGTCCGGCTCGCGGCAGCGAACATCGCCGAGCCCACCTGCATCGCGCAGACGACCGACTCCCACGTCTCCAGGTATCCGGCCACCGGGTCGACCGAGCTGCGTGCCTGCACACGCATCACGGCTTTGCCCAGCGCGGAGTTGAACATGCCCGGCGACTCTTCCAGCCACCTGACCGACTTGGCCATGCTGTCGCCGAGCGCCTTGGCGTAGCCCTCGTCATCGGGGCCAGGCTCGATGTGCCACGGCACTCGCACCGTCATCGCGTTCCGGCTCGCGAAGAAATCGTCGTCACATTCCCGATTCTCTCGCATCCACTGACCGGGGTCGCCGGCGCCCAGTTCCTGGGTGCCTTCCTCTGATCAGATGCAGCGTTCCGCGGGACTGAACACGAAAGCGTCGGAGCACGTATTCAAGAGCACTCCCCCGCGAAAGCCGGGTGCGTACCCGTATGACAGCCGGGTACGCACCCGGAACCCCACCGGAGCCGACGCACATGCGTCGGACGGCATCAGCGAGGTCTGCGCCGCCGTCCAACCCGTAGGTGTTTCCGCAGGGACGGGGCGGCTGATCCCCTGGTCTTCCCTCCGCGGTGAAGCCGCGGCGACCGGACCCGCTCGGTTCGGGGTCAGGGCCCGGGCGCTGGTCACGACCCGGAGGGGGCGCGCTCAGGCGGCGCGGCGGGTGACGGCCCACGAGGCGGCGGCGACGGTGCCCGCCACGGTGAAGACGGCCGGCCAGGCGCCGACCTTCTTGGCCAGCGGGTGCGATCCGGCGAACGCGGCGACGTACGTCGTGGTCAGTGCGACGGCCGCGCGCGGCCCGGCCTGCCGGTTCCACTGGTATGCGGCGACGGATCCCGCGGCGGCGAGTGCGACGCCGCCCAGCGGGCGTTTCCGGGTCCACCGGGCCACCGCGTACCCGCCGACCAGCCCGCTCGCCGCCACCGCCGCTGCCGGAACCTTCGCCATCGCCGCCACCTTCGCCTTCTCGTTCCACGGTTCTTGGCTTCCGAGGCTAACGCGGTGATCGGCGCCCGATTGTCCCAGGGGGTGCACATGCGTTTACCCTGGGGTGAACGCATGTGCACCCCCTTCGGGCTTTCGCCCCCTCACCACCGCCGAGCACCGTACGGAGATCGCATGTCCGCGGACATATCCGCCCCTGCCGGGGCAGCCCGGCCGCACCACCCCCGCTTCGCCGTGGGCGTCCTCGCCTTCTGTGGCGTCGTCGTCGCCATCATGCAGACGATCGTCGTCCCGCTCCTGCCGCACATCCCGGCCCTCACCGGCGCGACCCCCGCCGCCGCGAGCTGGCTGGTCACCGTCACCCTTCTCACCGGTGCCGTCTTCACGCCCGTCCTGGGCCGGGTCGGTGACATGTACGGCAAGCGTCGGGTGCTCGTCGCCTCGCTCGCGGTGCTGGTCGTCGGATCGGTGCTGTGTGCGGTCAGCTCCCACATCGGCGTGCTGATCACCGGTCGCGCCCTCCAGGGTGCCGCGCTCGCCGTCGTACCGCTGGGCATCAGCATCCTGCGCGACGAGCTCCCGCCCGAGCGGGTGCTCTCCGCGGTCGCCCTGATGAGTTCGACGCTCGGGATCGGCGCGGCCGTCGGTCTGCCGGTCGCGGCGCTCGTCGTCCAGAACTTCGACTGGCACACCATGTTCTGGGTGTCGGGGGTGATCGGTCTCATCGACATCGTGCTGGTGCTCTGCTGCGTACCGGAATCGCCGCTCCGCACCCGGGGCCGGTTCGACGCCGTGGGGGCGCTCGGGCTGTCCGCGGCGCTGGTCTGTCTGCTGCTCGCGGTGACGCAGGGCGCCGACTGGGGCTGGGGTTCGGCCCGCACGGTCGGACTGCTCGTCGCCGCCGTGGTGGTGGCGCTGCTCTGGGGCGCGTACGAGCTCCGTGTGACGACGCCCATGGTCGACCTGCGGGTCTCGGCCCGCCCGGCCGTTCTGCTGACCAACGTCGCGGCCCTGCTGATCGGCTTCGCCTTCTACGCGAACTCGCTGGTCACCGCGCAGATGGTGCAGGAGCCGAAGGAGACGGGTTACGGGCTCGGCGCCTCGCTCGTCGTCAGCGGACTGTGCCTGCTGCCGGGCGGGGTGTCGATGGTGGCGCTCTCGCCGGTCTCGGCACGGATCTCCGCGAAGTACGGCCCGAAGGTCAGCCTGTCGCTGGCGGCCGGGATCATCGCCGCCGGCTATGTGGTGCGTTACTTCACCAGCCACAGCCTGTGGCTGATCATCGCCGGTGCGACGGTCGTCGCCTCGGGCACGGCCATCGCGTACTCGGCGCTGCCGGCGCTCGTGATGCGCGGGGTGCCGGTCAGCGAGACGGGCGCGGCCAACGGCCTCAACACCTTGATGAGATCGATCGGGCAGGCGTTCTGCAGCGCGACGGTGGCGGCGGTCCTGGCCAACATCACCTTCCAGGCGGGTGGCCGGACCGCCCCGACACTCCACGCCTACCAGGTGGTCTTCCTGATCGCTGCGGGTGCGGCGCTGCTGGCGCTGGCCGTCACGCTGCTCCTGCCGGGAGCGCGTTCACCCAGGGCGGGTACGGTCGGAGAGAGCCGTGGGAACCGCAAGGGCGGTGTGCGGGCGGTACCGATCGAGGAGGGCGCATGACCGGCAGCCAGGCCACCGCTGCGGCTCCGGCTCCCACCGACCCCGGCACCGGCCGGGACGCGATCCTGCGAGCGGCACGGCGGGCGTTCACCCAGCGCCCGTACGCGGATGTCACCATCCGCGGAATCGCCGCGGACGCCGGGGTGAGCCCTTCCCTCGTCGTCAAGCACTTCGGCCGCAAGGAAGAACTCTTCAACACCGTCGCCGACTTCGGTCCGGCCGCCGAGGAACTCCTCGACGCCCCGCTCGACGAGCTCGGCCGCCACATGGTGGTGACCCTGGTGCGCCGCCGCCGCGAACAGCAGTCGGACCCGCTGCTGCGCGTCGTGTTCTCGCTCGGCAACCAGGACGAACGCTCGCTGCTGCGCCACCGGTTCCACGAGCAGGTCACCGAGGCGCTGACCGCCCGCCTCCGCGGCGACGAACGCGCTCTGCGCGCCGAACTCGTCGCCGGCCACCTCCTCGGTCTCGGCGCCACGCTCAGCCTGCACCGCGAGGGCGCCGGTTCGCTGGCCACCCCCGAGCACATCGCCGACCTGTATGCTCCCGCGCTCCAGTCCTTGATCGGTGGATGAGGGGCCGAGAGGGCGGTACCGAGAAGAATGGTGGGGGCATGAACGCTCGGCGCGCGAACCGGGAACGCTTCCTGAAGTCCGCCGGTGGCCAGTTCGCCGTGGTGACCCTGCTCGTCCTCGCGCTGTTCGCGGTGGTCGGCCTCGGCGTCTCCTATGTTCTGGGGGCCCTTTTCGGGGGCGGCTGGTTCGTTTTCTGACCCCTGCGGCGGACCACGGCGGCAGAGGGTGCCCGCCCGTGCATGTGCACGGGCGGGCACCCCCTCGGTCAGTGCAGCGTGCCGTTCAGGGCGTCCTGAAGCACTTCCGCGTAGGCCGTGGTGCCGAGATCGTTGGGATGCACGGAACCGCGGCTGGGCATGGTGGCTTCCTGGAAATCGCCCGGCCCGTTCGGGCTGAAGGCGATCGGGTTGATGTAGTGGGGGCCGTCGCAGAACGCGTGACCCTCGAACTTGTACTGCGGATTCGTGAAGACGGTATTCGTGTCACCGGTGTCCGCGACGGACTGCTTCATCGACTTGGCAAGGGCGTCCGCCCACGAGTTGAAGAGCGCCACCTCGCGGTCGTTGTACTCGACGGCGCATGCCGTCGGGCTGAACAGCCGCGGGTATCCCATCAGTACGATTTTGGCCTTGGGTGCGTGCGTCCGGATGGCGTTCAGTGTCTCCGTCACCCAGTTCCTGACCCCGTTGTCGATGAACTCCGGCTCGTACTCGGCGAGCGGCTTCGGGTCCTGCCCGTAGGTGTAACCGCTGTCCGAACAGTCCGTGGCCGCGCAGGCCGCCGCAAGGGGTGAGAAGCGTGCGTCGTTGCCGCCGATGGAGAGCGTGACCAGGGTGGTGTCGTCGCTCAGTACACCGGAACCGATCTGCGGCACCTCACGGAACTCGCCGTCCGCCCCCCAGCCCCAGGGCGCCTCCTGGTCCTTGCGGGTCCCGAGATCGTCCTTGCCCAGGACGTTGTCCGTGAACGCGCCGGAGCAGGCGACGAACTGGTAGTCCAGGCTCGGGTCGTTGGCGTCCGTGAGCGTGCCGACGGACGTCGCCCTGCCCGGAAGCACCGCCTTACGGCTCCAGGCGTTCGCGCTGCGGTGGCAGGCGTTCCAGGTCCTCTTGCCGTAGTCACGGTCCGTCTCGGGACCGTACTCCCCGGCACCTTCACCGGAGGAGAACGAGTCGCCCATCGCCACGACGAAGTCCTTCGGCTTCGCGGACAGGGGGACGAAGGCGACGGCGTCCCATGCGACGTCGTCGTCGGCGCTTCCGTCACCCGTCACATTGCTCAACGACACGCTCTGGGCGTACGACCCGTCGACGAATTGGTAGGTGCCCAGGGGGAACCACTCGTTCTTCGTGTCGAACTGGTTGATCACCCGGTGCCGGACGCTGCCGTCGCCGAGGGTGATGTCGTAGCGGGCCTGCTGCGTCTCGGCTCCGGTGGACGGCAGGTGCACCATGACGCGGGCCCACTGGTCGAGCCGCTGGCCCAGGGTCCACGTCCCGGTGACTCCCATGGCGTCCGCCCTGCTCGACGAGGCGCGCGTGTGGGCGAACCAGAAGTGCGCTCCGAAGCCGCCGCCGACCTGATGGAAGTCCTCTTTCCCCTCGTAGGTCGGATGCGTGCCGGCTGTCTCCTTGAAATCCCACGACATGGTGCCGGCATTGGTCCAGGACTTGGAGCAGTCGCTCCGCATCGACGGTACGGACGCGCTGACGTCGTCGACCACACGTGCGCCCGAAGGGAGCCCGCTCAGAGAGCAGTTGGGCGGCTCGCTGTTACCTCGGCCGAGTTCCGCGCGCAGCGTCTTGTAGGTCAGGGTCTCGTGGCCGCATTCCAGGGAACACGCCGTCTTCCAGCTGGCGTTCGCGTGGTACCAGTACAGCTTGTAGCAGTCGTCGGTGGTGCATTTCGGCGGGTTGCCGGAGTCGCAGCCGTTGCTGCCGTTGCAGAAGGTGTCCAGCGGCGGCTTGATGGCCCGGGTGCGGGCGCCCGCGTCGCTCCACCAGGCGGCCTGGTAGCCGTGCGTGTTGCTGTTGTTCTGCTCGCCGGCGTCACTGTAGGCGCGCCCGGTGTCGATCGGGAACGCCGCCCAGCCCATCACCTTCTCGGGGTACGGCCAGTTCTGCGGGGTGGCCGCGTCCGCGTAGTGGTTGTTGTCGAGGAAGGCGTTCCGGTCCGCGGGGTACTTGGGGTTGGCCGGGTTGTTGAGCCACCCGAGGCCCCATGTGCCGCTCGAGTCCGGGAGGTTGTAGCCGAGGTTGTAGTTCCAGACCGCGGCGAACCAGTTCTCGATGTACTGCGGGTCGTCGTCGTTGATCTTGATGGTCTGCCCGGTGAGATGCAGCTCGCTCCACTTGTCGGAGAGCGTCTGGGCCGCGACCGCCACATTGGCGGCGTAGTCGAGTGCGACGGCTCGCTGCTTCTCGGCGGACATGGCCGGCGGCTTGCCCGGATCCAGCGACCGACCGGCGACGCTCATGCCGTCGGTCTGCTGACCCATCCCGTAACCGCAGTCGGCCTTCGCCCAGTCGATCGTCCAGACCTTGTCCGGGTCGTATCCCGTGGTGCCGGGATAGATGTTCGTGCCGTAGAAGTTGCCGATCAGCGGGTTGCCCGTCTGGCCGGGCAGCGCGTGGTACGACGCCTGCCACAGGTTGGATTCCTGGGCGAGCACGCCGAGGAGCACCTGCGCGGGGATGCGGCCGCCTGCGGGCGCACCGATCAGCACGGACTGGGGGAACATCACGGACGGTGCGACCGACGAGCCGAGGCCGTCGTCGGCCCGCCAGCCGCCCTGCGAGATGTATCCGCTCGTGAGGTTCCCGCGGATCGCCATGTCCACGGCCCACTCCACCTGGTTGGGAGTGGGCTGCAGCGCCTGCTGATTGGCGTCGTTGCGCGCGATCGAGCAGGTACGTTCCCCGTCATCGGTCGAGGTCGATGAGGCACTCGCGGCCGCCTGCAGCGGCGTGACCGTGCCGGAGGCGGGGGCGGCTGCGACGAGGCCCGCCAGCGACGGGGAAGGCTGCTCGGTGCGCGGCTGGTCCGGGACCGGGACGGTGAAGTCCACCGCTTTCCCGGTCTCCGGCACGTGTGCCTCGATCTTGTACGGGAGCGGGCCCTCGTTGTCGTGCGAGGCGAGCGGGTCCGTGACGTGCGAGCGCAGCGCGGTGGAGACCGCCTGGTCCACGACGAGGCGACCGCCGGAGGAGACCTGGCTTCCCGCCCGTGCCCGGAGCCGCTCGACACCGGACGGGAGGGAGGCGACCTGCTCGGGCTGTCCGGTCAGGAAGAGCCGCCCCTTCGTACCGGCGGACAGCCCGACGTCGCCCAGGTCGCCCTGGGCGAGGGTGTTCACCGCGGAGCCGCTCGCACGGCGCACGGAGACGCGCTCGCCCTTGCGGTCGAGGAAGGCCACCGCGCCCTGGGCGTCGGGGTGGATGTGGAAGGCGGGGCCGGACGTCCTGCCGACCAGCTCCTGGCGGCCGTCGGGGCGGATCCGGGTGAGGCGGTTGCCGAGGGCCGTGACGACCGTGTCGTCCACCGGGACGGCCGAGGTCGCCTCGCCGCGTACCGTGAGCGTGCGGGTGACCTTCGCCTTGCGCGTGTCGATCCTCAGCAGCCGGGTGCTGCCCAGCTCGGTGTCGGCCGACTGGGTCAGAATCGCGTCTTCTCCCGTGCCGCAGCCCGGGTTGAAGTAGGCGAGCGAGACCTGCTGGCGCAGCTTGGTCACCGTGTGGGTGCCGAGGTCCACGACCGCGGCGAACGCGCCGCGGTCGAAGAGAGCCGGCTTGTTGGTGAAGGTCCTGGGCGCGTACGCCACGACGGCGCGCTTGCCCGAGCCCGTCACGCACACGTTGCCGATCCAGGCGTCGGCGTCGAACCCGTCCTCGCGCAGCGTGGCGACCTCGCGCCACTGGTAGGCCTCGGAGCTGTCCGCGACCAGTACGTGCAGACCGTAGGAGTCTCCGGCGACCGTGACCGCCCGGTCGTCGGCTGTGCGCCAGCCCTTGGCCAGCGTGCCGTCGGGCTTCCCCACCTTCGACGCGTCGGAGGAGTGCGGAGCGGCCGTCGTGTCCGGTGCGGCGGCCCCGGCGTCGTCCGGTGCCGGGGAGCCGGGTGCCGCCCAGGTCTGGGCGGCGGGAAGGAGCATGAAGGCGATGGCTGTCGTGGCTGCGAGAGCCCATCCCTTCCTTGCTCTTCGGAACGTCATTCGTGTCTCCCGCGTAGATGGTCGAGACGCTGGTGCGCCTCCTGGGTGTCCCGAGCGAGTCGGAAGACGGACGTCAGCGCCGCAGCGCCTCGACGGGCTGGATGCGGCTGGCGCGCCAGGCCGGATACAGGCCGGCGAGAAGGCCGGTGGCCAGGCCGATGACCGGGGCGGTGGTGACGGTCAGCGGGTGGATGACGGGTGTCCACTCGCGTGCGACGGCCACGGCCACGACGGTGAGGGTTCCCAGCGAGGTGCCCACGAGCCCGCCCAGGGCGCCGAGCGCACCGGACTCGGCGAGGAACTGCCCCGTCACGTGCCGGCCCCGGGCGCCCAGGGCCCGGCGCAGGCCGATCTCGCCGGTGCGTTCCAGGACGGCGACGAGGGTGGTGTTGGCGATGCCGATCGTGCCGATGAACAGGCAGATCGCGGCCAGCAGCAGGAAGAGCTGGTCGAGGTCGCCGCTGACCTCGGTACGCAGCGCCCGCGGGTCGGGCGGTGGGATCGCCTTGAAGTACTCGGGGTGCGCGGGTGCCAGCGCGACAGCCGCCTCGGTGGCCACCTGGGGGGCGGCCCCGGGCGCGGTGGATATGAGCATCTTGGCGCTGTCCTTCGGGACTCCCCAGATCTTGAGAGCGGTGGAGCGGGGGACGATCACCGACATCAGCAGGTCCGGCTTGCGCTCGACGGAGTCGACGATGCCGACGACGGTGAACGCCTTGTCGCCGATGAACACGGCCGGCCGGGTCTCCAGCGTCGTGATGCCGAGCCGGGCAGCCAGGCCCGGGCCGATCACCGCCACCTGCTGGGCGGTCCGGTCGTGCCAGGTGTTGAAGACGACCCCTTGGGCGAGCGTCGGGTTCGCGGCTTGCAGGACACCGGACGACGCGGCCATCACCAAGGCACTCGTGCTTCCGGGGGCTTCCGTCACCGGGGCCGAGCGCACCTCCGTGCCTTCGGAGAGTTCGACGGGCCAGTAGACCCCGGCGTGCCGCACACCGTTCAGCCGTCCGACGCGCTGTTCCGCGTCGTCGGGGAAGCCGAGATCGGCGAACGGGTTCGTCTGCCGGGCGATGTCCTCCACGTCGACCTCGGTGGCGCTGAGTGCGTTGAACCGGTCGTCGATCTGGGAGGAGGCGGTCGCGGTCAGCCCGAGGATCACCACGAAGGTGCCCACGCCCAGGACCGTGCCCAGCGAGGTGAGGACCGACCGCATGGGGCGTTGCAGGATTCCGGCGGCCGCCTCGGACAACAGGTCGCGCCATGACAGCCGGGACAGCCGCACAGTCGGCCGGGACCGTGCGGACCTGCGCGGGGACGGCAGCTTCATGAGGGTCCTGCCTGTGTCATCACGGCGTCCTGGATCCTGAGCGAACGCTGCCCGCGCCGGGCCACCCCCGGATCGTGGGTGATCACCACGACCGTCATGCCGTCGGCGTGCAGGGTGTCCAGGAGCTGCAGGATCGACTCGGCGGTTGCGGAGTCGAGATTTCCGGTGGGTTCGTCGCACAGCAGCAGCGAGGGATGCCCCACGAGCGCCCTGGCGATGGCCACCCGTTGACGTTCGCCGCCGGACAACGTCGTCGGCAGGGCACCCGCCCGGTGGCCCAGACCGACCTGTTCCAGCGCATGGAGTGCCTGGGCGACCCGGTCCTTGCGCGGTACACCGCAATAGGTCAGTGCCAGCGCCACGTTCTCGTACGCGGCGCGGTGGGGCAGCAGATGGAAGGACTGGAACACGAATCCGATGCGCTGGCCGCGCAGCGCCGTCCGCTCCGCGTCCGACAGGGCGCCCGTGTCGATGCCGTCCAGCAGGTAGCGGCCCGAAGTCGGTGCGTCCAGCAGACCGAGCACGTTCAGCAGGGTGGACTTCCCGGCACCTGACGGCCCGACGACGGTGACGAACTCCCCCTGCCGGATGGACAGATCGCACGGCAGCAGGCCGGTCACGGGCGGCGGCCCCGGGTACGTGAGGGCCGCCTGCCGCAGCTCGATGACCGGGGGCACCCCGGGCGCCGACGGGCCCGCCGTCACTGCCCCGTCTCCACACCGCCGGAGGACTGCGTGGTGCCGGTGGACTGCACGCCGGTGATCACCCGCTCGCCCGCCCGAAGGGGCAGGCCCTCCAGGGGATGGATCTCGACATATCCGTCGCCGGTGGTTCCGGTGGAGACCGGGACACGGTGCTGGGCGCCGTTGCCGCCGACGACCGTGACAGCCGTCCTGCCGTCCGCACCGGCGGAGATCGCCGACAGCGGCACGACCAGGGTCTTCCCCTTCGTCGATGCGGCCCGCACCGTCAGCCGCACGTCCTGGCCCGCCAGTTCGCCGGGAAGTTTCCTGGTCGGCTCGACCACCATCGGATATCCGGAGGTCTGCGCGCCGGCGTCCTCGCGGGTCCCGTCGTCGCCCGCCGCGTGCTCGGCCGTCATCGTCTCGGACACCGAGGCGACCGTGGCCGGTACGGACAGCCCGGTGACCTCGGAGAGGATCTCCACCGGCCGGCCCCGTCGTACGAGGCCCTTCTCGTGCGGCGCCAGGTAGCCGCGCACCATCAGCTCACCCGCGGAGACCGTCATGACCTTGCCGGACACGGTCGCCCCCACCTGCACGTCGACGCTGTCGACGCGAGCCGGGAACCGGGTCAGGAACACCACCTCCGAGGCGGGCAGCATGGGCCCGACCGTCTCCTGCACCTCGGTGAGACGCGTCCGGGCCTTGGCCAGATCCTCCTCGGCCCGCGTCACCTGCTTGCGCAGCTCGGCGGGCGACCCCGCGCCCGCACCGTCCTGCTGACCGGGCTCGTCGGGTACGGCCGCCCCCTCCCGGCCCGCCTGGGACGACGGCGCCTGGGACGACGACGGGGTACCGGCGGAAGGAGCGGCCGCGACGGCGGGGTCCTGCGCCGTGCGCAGCGCGTCACGGGCGTCCTCGACGGCCCGGTCCGCCGAGGTCACCGCCTCCTGCGCGCTCTCCACACTGCTGTCGCCGTCCGGCTGGGCGGGAAGCGGGTCGTAGCCGATGCTCCGGTAGAAGGCGGCGAGGGCCGTCTTCGTTCCGGGGCCGAAATGACCGTTCCGGTCACCGCCCGTGCCGTGGCCGACGCCCCGGAGCGCCTTCTGGAGCTGAGCGACGTCGTCACCGTCCGCGCCCGGCTTGAGGTCCCGGTAGACGGGGACGGCGCCTTCGAGTGTGAACACCGGACGCCCCGACACCTCGAGCAGCACCCGGCCGGCGGCGACCGGCTGCCCGGCCTTCACCGGGAGTTTCGTCACCACGGCCGAACCGCCCTCGCCGGACCCGGCCGGAGCGACGTCCACCGACTGGGCCGCGGTCACCGTTCCCCGGAGCATCACCGAGGCCGTGAGCACCCGGTACTCGACCGGTGCGGTCAGGACGGAGGGAGGCGGCGCGGACGAGTCGGCGAGTGCCTGAGCCGGCGACTTGATGAATTGCCCCGCGGCGATGCCGACACCGGACAGGAGCACCGCGCCGAAGGCGATGCCGCCGATCCAACGGCGCCTTTTGACCAGCGCGGTCGAGGGGATCGGAACAGCCTGGTCCGGCTCGACCGGGTGCGTCATTCGTCTCTTCCCATCCCACGCTGCCAGAAACCCACGGTGAATATCCCGAGCCCGGGTGTACGGGCCGACGCGTACCGGCGGTCGGAGCGGGCGGTACGTACCGGCCGCCACGCACCGCCCGCAAGCCGCCCGCGGTCCCGCTCCCGCGGGCCGTGTCCCGACGCGGCATTCAGCTCCGTAGCGCCTTCTCGGCCGCCTTGACGGCGGAGTCGTTCTTCTTCTTCGCCTCTTCGAGGGCGAGCTGGTTCTCGTCGATCTGCTGCCGCTGAAGTCCGGCGTCCTGCCCGAACCAGATCTTCACGAGGTCGGTGGACTTCTTGCAGTCGATGTCCGCCGTCGCCACCTGGATCTGCTTCTGGCTCCCCTCGACCGGGGCGAGGTCCACCGCATTGAAGGGGAGGTCCACGGTGTACCCCTTCTCCTTCATGCAGGCCGACCACTTCTTCAGCGCGGCACTGACCTCGGGCGACTCCTGGGAGCGGATCAGGCTCTCCTGGTTGAGCTTTCCCGCGAGCGAGAAGTCGAGGTCACCGGCGCCGATCCGGTCGATGGCCCACTTGCTGCACCCTCCCTCGGGAATGTCCTTCCCCTGGTAGGAGGTTGCGGCCTTGGCGTTCTTCTCCCCGCTGCTGCGTCCGGACAGCACGACCATGGCGGCCTTGCTGATCGCCGGCATCCGGGTGCCGGTCTGCTGGGGTTCGCCGAGTCCGTATCCGTGTTTCTCCGCGATCGTCCGGTCGCTGATTCCGTAACGGCGCTCGATATTGGCGTCGTTGTCGTTGGGCGGCGGAGTGTTGCCCGCCGGCGGCGGCCGGAAGTCGAATCCGAATCGGGCCATGCATTGCGACTGCAGGTTGCGTACGGCCTGCGCGATCACGACCGTCTGCTCGTACGTCTGCATGTACTCCTCGAGCGGCAGGGAGAGGCCCTTGGCCAGGCCCTGCTGCGGCGTGGCCGCCGGCCAGTTCGAGGTGTCGGCCTTCAACTGGTCCGACACGGCCTTTCCGGCGCCCGAGGAAGCGGTGTCGTTGCATCCGGCGGCACCGACCGCCGTCGCCAGGACGGCGACGGCGACGGCGGCCGGGCGGAGACGCTTCATCGCGTGGCGACTACGCGAAGTGCTGAGAGGCATTCTGGTTCTTCAGCGTCGAGTTGAGGTTGGCGATCTTTCCGCCGGCGCAGTAGAGGCTGCCCTGGGTGTCCGCGAAGTACTGCGAGGCGCCCTGGTAGCTGGAGTTGTAGTAGACCCGGTAGGAGTCGTACTGCGCGCAGTTCTCCACCGACGCGGCCGCGTTCTTGACGCCGAGGCCCGTTCCGGAGGCCTTCTCCCCGACAAGGTTGTTTCCGAAGACGTACAGGTAGTGGACCACCACCGCGCCGTTCGGGCTCACATCCTGGCCGTAGTAGCTGGGGATGTTCCCGTAGAACGAGGCCACACCCGAGTAGTACCCGTCGTTCTCGATCGAGTTGTAGTGCAGGTCCAGGTCACCGGAGGTGCAGTTCTGGAAGTCGCAGTTGCTGTCGACCTTGACCGTCGAGTCTGCGGCCGCCGGCTGAATCGGCATCAGCGCGCATGCCGCGATCACCGCTCCTGCCACCAGTGCGCTACGGCTCTTGCTGCTCATGTCTGCCTCCATCAAGGTGCCCCCGGGAGTTCCGCGGGCAGGTGGGTCGTCGAATTTCGGGACGCATGAGGGCAGCAGGATTCGTCGAACGCCGACGGGCGACGCTCGTGTCATCGCGGTGGATCCCCCCGTGCAGCGGTTCGGACACAGCCGGAGCCCGTCCTCGCCGCACCGCCCCGAAGCGACACCACCCTCCAGCCGTACGACAGCGGGGCCGCCCACCGGTGTGAAGAACCGCGGCCGCCGCGTGATGACAGGAGCACAACATCGCCTCGTGACGAAACCAGATCCTGCACTTCGCCGAGGTCGAAGGTCCAGGCCAAAGGGGTAACGATCATGTCACGCGGATGATCAAGTCCCGTGCAAAAGGCCACGTATGACGGTTCGTCATGGGATGCCGGTACGTGCGGGACTCAGCCTGTTTGTCGCATGCCCGGAGGTGGATCGTTCGGCGGTGCACGTCGAGACGTCCGGACCCTCCCGTTTCGCCATCCGGCCGGGAGGGCTCGGCGTCGGAGGTCGGGAGTATGGTCTCGACCAGTCGACGAGGGGGGCCTCATGTCTGTCCGTATCCGCTCGCGTGCCGCCGCAGCGGTACTGCCGCTGCTGCTGGGCGCGTTCGTGGTGGGCTGCAGCAGTGCCGATACGGCGGACGGGCCCGGTGGCGAGGTCCCGTACGTGGCGCCGTCGGTGAACGCAGCGGCCGCGGCCAAGGCGGCCGCTGCGGATGCGGAGGCATCAGCCGCCGCGGAGGACGCCGCCGCGACCGAAGCGCCCCCGACCGGACCCGCGAAGGTCCGTGACGCCTTCGCCACCCTCCAGGCCACCCTCGGTGAGACCTGCACCGTGGGTGCGGGCGACTGCGCCTGGGTGCTGGGCCGGGTCCACGACCAACTGGTCGGCCTGGAAGCGTCGATGAAGGCGTACCCGGGCAGCCCCGGTCACTTCAAGGAGCCCGTGGCGTGGGTGGACGCCCTGCGCGCGTCGCTGGACGGTGACACCTCCACGGCCGACCTGGAGAAGCACCGCTCCGAGCTGTGGGGGACGCGCGACCGCATCAACACCTGGATGCAGGGCCACCCGGAGGACTACCGCTGACCGGGCCTCGCGCTGAGGGAACAGCCACGGGTGCCGGCGGGGCACGACACCGCCCCGGTGCGAGCCGAGAGCGACTCGCGCCGGGGCGACCGGAGCCCGCGAAGTGATCAGGATCAGCTGAACACGACGGACCGGAGCTTCAGTCGCTCGGAGGCGTGACCGCCGAGTGGCCGGAGGGTGAAATAGGTGCCCTGGCAGTCGACGCCGGTGAAGACGGTGGCGGTGGAGTCGGTCTCGTTCCAGGGGGTGTCGGCGGGGCTGGACGCGTCCGGGTCGGCCACCTCGGGCAGCGTGATGCACTGCCGGCTCGGCGGGTCGAAGAGGCTGACGTACTGCGGGGTGCCGTCCGGTCCGGTGTACCTGTAGACGAAGTCTCCGGTGGCCGCGCCGGCCGAGGTCGGCAGGGTCACGATGAGCGCGAGCGCGCCGAGGGCGGCAGCCACGGTGGTGCGAAGACGCATGAGGGCACTCCTTGTGCGGTGCGGTGGGTACGCGTACGACGCAATCCTGCACCTCTGACCTGCACCTATTGCCGAACGCCCGGCGCCTGGTCACTCAGAAGTGTCAGCTGAATCGGTTTGCCGACGACCATGTGGGTCACCCGTTCCGCGACTGCCCCAGGAGTGCCGGGGTCCCCCCGCGTGCCGTTTCGGCCGTGCCCGAAATCAGGTCATCGCCCACCGCCCCGCGCCCGAGGAGAATTCGAGGGCCGTACGCTCCGCGGCTGCCTAGGCTCTCCCCATGCCGAGCCCGGAACTGCACCGGATCAACGCCTTCCTCGCGGCCTTCGCCCGCCGCCAGGCCGCGCGGACCATCGACCTTCCGGGCGGATTCGCCGTACTGGACGACGCCTTCGCGTACTCCCATGCGAACAACCAGATCGTCGTCGACGGACCCGTCGCTCCCGAGACGCTGCCGGTCCTCGCGGACGAGGCCCTGGGGCATCTGCCGTACCGCCTGATCTCCGTGCTCGACGACAGGACCGGGGCGGCGTGTGCGGAGCCGCTCGTCCGCGCCGGATACACCCACTCCGTTCAGCTGGTCATGGTGCACAGGGGCCCGCTGCCGTCCGGCGGTCATGCGGACGAGGTGGGCCTCGACGCGATCCGCCTGCCGCTCGCCCGCCGCTGGCGCGGCTTCCTCCCTGACGCCGACGAGGAGGCCGTACGCCACCTGGTCGACCGCCGCGAGGTCCGCCGCCGGGGAGCCGACGCGGTGCACTTCATCGGGGCCCGTACGCAGGAGGGCGAGGTCGCCTCCTGGGCCGATCTCTATCTGGACGGGGCAACCGGCACGGCCCAGATCGAAGACCTGATCACCTCGGAGACCCACCTCGGACGGGGCTACGCCGACGCGGTCCTGGCCACGGCCCTGCGCATGGCCGTCGACGCGGGCTGCGGCACCCGGTTCCTGATCGCCGACGCGGACGACTGGCCACACCATTGGTACGAGCGGCGCGGCTTCTCGGTGATCGGCCACTCGCACTCCTTCGGTCGCGGCTGACGGCGGAGCATGACGGCAGAGCGTGAGGGCTGAGCGTGAAGGCTGAGGTCCTGTCTCATCGGACCTTGACTGATCTCACCGAAGTTTGACGACTGCGCTGTTCGTCGCATCCGCATGGAGTTGACGGCGGCGGTGAACGCCGTGACGGCCTCGACGCTGTGGTGCGTCACCGCGTGGACGTTTGCGGGCCCCTGCGCCGCGGTGAGGACGATCTCCGCAGTCCGGCGGTGCCGCCCGGCGGCACGAGCCTCCTCGATCGCGGCGGGCGGGATGCGCCGCCGCTCGGCCCGCTCGTCCAGGAACACCTCTCCGGCCCGCAGACGGCGCGGTCGCGCCGCCCCCTCGCAGGACCAACTCCGTTATCCCCGCGGCAAATGGGTCGCTCGTCACGGCATCACGGTGGGGGACCGGCGGGGAGCCGCGGAATAGCATCGGTACACGACGGACGACGGACGGACGAGGAGGTGTGCCGTGGCCGGGGACCCGTTCTCGGTGAGCCGGAAGACGTGGTGGCGCATCGGCGTCCCGGTGGCCGCCGCGGCCCTGCTGGTCGCCCAACTGGCCTGGGGGAACGGCCCGCGACGGGAGGCGGCGGCGGTCTCCCGGCCGGGGGAGTGCGGCAAGGGCGCGGCGCGGCAGGTCGGCGAGCCCGGCGTGTCGCACGACATGGACATCGAGAGCTACGGGTCGGACAACCTCCCCCGGATGAAAGGCAGGCCGACCTTCAAGGTCCACCTCACCGTCTCCCCCGCACCGGACCGGACTTCACTGACGCTGCGGACCCCGCTGGCCGGCGCGGTCACCGTGCAGGTGCACGCAGGGCGCGGCGGCGGCCTCCTGGCCGGTGCCCGCAGCCTCACTGCCCGGATCGACGAGCAGATGTACGACGCCGGCCAGGCCCCTCCCGCGACCGGTACCGTCCGCGTGGCGGAGCACGACTTCCTCCGGCTCGTCGTCGAATTGCCGGACGGTGCCATCTGTCCGGGAGTCACCATGGCCGACCTCATCTCCATGGACTCCGGCGGCAACGACGCCGTCGACCTCACCGTGGTCACCGTCGTCCTCGTCGACCGGGCTTCCGGCCTGCGCCTGGAGGCGCAGAGCGGAGTGGTTTGACGCACTGCGTCCGGGCTGGGTACGTAGTTCGATCATCGCGAGGGGTGTCTTGTCGATCAGGCACGTATCCTCGGCTGCGTGTCTCGCCGTTCGAAGAAGCCGCGCCGGCTGGTCGCCGACGGGCGCGTGTACATGTGGACGATGCGCCACAGCCACCGAAGGGACCACGATGGCCGTTCCGTGGACTGCCGGCTGTTGGCTTCCCGGCCCGATCAGGCGTCCTCGGTGACCGCCGCGTCCCCGTTGCCGTCGTCCTCCGCCAGATAGCGAGGGGCATGCCGCGGCCAGGGCTTGGCGGCCTCGATCTGCGCGGCGAGTTCCAGCAGCAGCCTCTCGCCACCGGGCTTGGCCACAAGCTGCACCGCCACGGGCATCGCGTCGGCGCCCACGCCCACGGGAACGGCGAGGGCCGGCCAGCCCGCGATGTTCCAGGGGCCGAACAGCGAGGCCGTGCGGGTGCTGACTGCCGTGACGCGCAGCCCGCCGTAGTTGCCCCAGCGTTCGGCCCGCGCTGCGGGTCGGCTGAGCGCGGGCAGCAGCAGTACGTCGATCTGCCCGAAGAACCGTTCGGCGGCATCGGTGCGCCAGCGGTCCCGCGCGCGGGACCCGTCCACGTGGAAGGCGGCCAGTGCCCCGCCGACGGCGGTCAGCCGTCGCGTGCTCCGGTTGAGCCCGGCGCGGTCGAGACCGGCGGCGCTCTCGCGCGCCGATGCGTACCAGGAGCTCAGCGACGCGGGGCCCAGCCATGCCGGATAGCGCCGGGTGTGCCGGGTCACCGAGTGTCCGAGCCCTTCGAGCAGCGTCCCCGCCTCCAGCGCGGCACGGCGGTATGGGGCCACGATTGCGAAACCGGGCGAGATCGACCGCACCGATACGCCGATGCGCAGCGCCCCCGGCTCGCCCAGGTGCGCGAGGCCCGGTTCGCCGGCCATCACGGCCAGTCCGAGCGCCGCGTCCCGCACCGTGGTCGCGATCGGGCCGTTCTCGACCAGGTTGTCCCAGGTCGGGTCGGACGGCGCCAGCGGTACGACGCCGCGCCCCGGTTTGATCCCGACCGTGCCGCAGCAGGCGCAGGGGATCCGGATCGAGCCGAACCCGTCGTTGCCGTGCGCCAGTGGGACCAGCCCGGCAGCCACCGCAGCCGCGCTGCCGCCCGAGGAGCCGCCGGGTGTGCGCCGCTCGTCCCAGGGGTTGCGGGCGATTCCGTACACGCTGTCCGCCATCGGGACCAGGCAGAGTTCCGGCACGTTGGTCAGACCGACCACCACGGCGCCCGCTGCCCGCAACCGCTGGACGATCACGTGATCGTCGGGGCTGCGGTCCGGCGACGTGGCAGCGGATCCGATGCGGCTCTGTTCGCCCGCGACCGCGATGTTGTCCTTGACCGCGACCGGGACACCCGCGAGCGGCAGGGAGGCACGGTTGACGTGCTGGTCCACCGCAGCCGCCTCGGCCAGCGCCTGCTCCGCCCGCACGTGCCGGAACGCGGACAGGCCCGGATCGAGCCGGGCGATGCGGTCGAGGTGCTGGCGGGTGACGTCGACCGCACTGGCGCGTTCCTCGCGTACGGCGGCGGCGATCTCGACGGCGGTGCGGCCGGTCCACTCAGTCATGGTCGATGAGTCAATCCGTCCCCGCCTGCGCCGCCAACCCCCGCGCACCCGCGTTACCGAACAGTAATCGCGAGTGGTGCTCCTTGAAGTGCCGCAGGCCGCGGAAGTGACGGCGAGCAATCCGCATCTGCCCGCCGAGCGCCAACTCCCTTTCGGCTCCAGTCGAATGCACCTGACCCAAACGGGTGCGGAGTGCTTCAATGGCCCGCATCGGGGCGGCATTTGTTCAGCAGGGGGCGAGCGGGGATGCGGAAGTCGTACTACGCGGCACACGTCTACATGATCCTGGGGGTGATCTCCGGGCTGTACTCCCGGGAGTTCACCAAGGCCCACGATTTCGAAGGCGACACCCAACTGGACCTCATGCACACCCACTTGCTGGCACTGGGCATGCTGGCCTTCCTCATCGTTCTCGCCCTCGACAAGCAGTTCCAGCTGTCCGGGACGAAACTCTTCACCAACTTCTTCTGGTTCTACAACGCGGGCATCACGATCAGCGTCGCCATGATGTTCGTCCACGGCACCGAGACCGTGCTCGGAAGCCATGTACCGGAGGCCGTGCCGTGGATCGCGGGCCTGGGGCACACCCTCCTCACCGTGGGGCTCATCCTGCTCTTCGTCCTGCTCGGAAAGCGTCTCAACGAGCCCGTGGAGACCGGACCCGTGTCGACCGGTCCCGCGACGACCGCACCCGTGCAGACCGGGCCCGCGGAGGCCGGGCCCTCGGGGCCGGAGTCCGCTCGGACCTAGCCCTGAACCGGCCGCGGCGGCTGCCCGCTCGTCATGCGGGCCGACGCAGTCCTGCCGGCCGCCGGCCGCCGTCCGGGAACCGATCACCTCTGCACCGGGGAGTCATGAGATGTCGCTGATCGTGCCGGACTTCGACGAGTCCGTGATCGTCCGTCCCTGACGGCCGCTACCGACGGAGCCCCATGGCACGCACTGCCCATCACCGTCCGCCTTCGCAGACGAAGCAGTCCCGCAGCGACCTGTCGGGAGCCCCGTGGCACTCGGTGGTACTCCGGGATCTCCGCTACAGCGCCCGCTGTCTGTCCGTGGCGGTGAACGGGTCCCACCGTCCCCGGCCGGACCGCGGCCGGCGCCGGGTGGACGTGTACTGCTTCCCGCGCCACAACCGCGACCGTTCCATCGCCCGGTGGTCCACGCAAAGGGAAAGGCAGGCCCGGCAGCAGCTCCGTCGGCAAGCAGCGGCCATCCGCGGGCTGGTGTACGCGACTTCCGGCGAACTCAGCGCCGAGGCCGCGGACATCGTGGACGTGTGCCCGCCGCGTCACCGGCACAGCTCGATCTGGATGGCGTGACGGGCCGCCTCAGTGTCGGCCCCGTCCTTGGCCTGCAGAGACTCAGGGGTGCGACGCCGTGTGACCGTCCACGACCGGAATCGTGATACGGGCGATCGGTAACCTCACCCGGGTGGGACTGGATATCAATGTGTTGATCGCCGACTGGTCATGGCTGGGGGAAGTTCCTCCCCGGGAGCGGCTGTCGCGGTTGAGGGATGCCTGGTATGCCGACGAGACGGGCCTCTGGGACCGCGATGCGCCGGAGGTCGAGGGGGACTGGTCGTGGCCTCGGGGCCTCTACAGCTCCTTCTTCGCCATCTACGAGTTCCGGGACACCTGCGGCTCATTCAAGGCGCACTTCTGGGCCGGACACCGGTGGGAGTCCGTCCGCGACCATGTCGACCCGCTGGTGCGGGCCGGGTTGGACACCTTGCTGCTCGGGCTGATCTGGAACGGGCCGGACGGTGAGGCGCAGCACACGGATCCGGGCTTCTTCTGCGATGACCCCGGCGTCTTCTACGGCGTGCTCCTCGCGCGGTCACCTGACACGGTGCGCGAACTGGCCGCGGTCTGGGAGCGGGTTCGGCCCCGGCTCGGCAAGCTGCGTGAGGCATTCACCGAGCATGCCGCCGAACCCGGTGGATGGGTCGGCAGCTTCGACGAATTCGCCACCCTGCTGGAGGAGTGGGGACACGTCCTCACCGAAGCCGGCCGCCGGAGCTGGGGTGTCGTAGGGCTGAGCGAGTAGGCGGAGCGGGACCGGGGCGTCGCGCATGACCCGGTGGTGTTCCGCTCGTACCGCGAACTCCCGTTCGCATGGTGGGAGATCACGGCAGTGCGGTACGGTGACGCCATCATCACGCTACGTGTGCACCCGTGCGCGCGAAGCGGCCCCCGGCGGTGCGCCAACACCGACCGAGGGCCTTCATCGCCAGTGGACAAGGACCCCACCGGAAATGCTGCGTCATGTTATCGCCCCGTCCCGACGCTTCACGAAGGCATCACACGATGTCGTGCGCCATCCGCGCCTGAGCAGCGACGCGAAGATCCTGCTCCTGTACGTCCAGGGCCTTCCCGAAGACGCCCCCTGCAAGCCCCTGAGCGAACTCGCCAAGAGACTGGGCATCAAGGGCCGCGCGTACCAGAAGGCGAAGGAACAGCTGGTCGCGCACGGGTACGTACACGAGTGGCGCACCCAGGGCGTCCGGGGCCGCTGGGTCACCGAGCAACTGGTCGCGAACAACCCGCTGACGGGTGAGCAGGCAGGGCACCTGCGCGAGGCCCCGACCGATACCCCGCCACCGAGTACGCGGTATCCGGTGGTCGGTGAACCGGCCGCCCGGAGGGTCGGTGGCTATGAACCGGTAGAAGACCACAGTGATAAGACCACTCCCCACCCACCCTCCGAAGCCGAGCCGCCGCCGGTCCCGGAACCCGAACAGGCGTCGGGGCCGGTGACGTGGTCGGCCGATCCACTCCAACTGGCCCGCGCGGAACGGGTCCTGCTCTCGCTGCGCCATGCCCGTCGCGAACTGCACCTGGGAATGCGCGAGGCCCGCGCGCTGGCCGTGGAGGCGGTCAAGTGGCTGGAGCGCGGGCTGAGCGAGTCCGACCTGCGCCAGGCACTCCTGGCCGAGCGCCCGGAGGGCGGTGTGCGCTCGGCGGTCGGCTTCCTGCGCTACCGCCTCGTCCAAAAGCTCCCCGGGGACCCGGCCCAGCCCCCGCAGCCCCAACCCTCGGCGGCCGCCGCCCTGGTCGCCTGTTCCGCACCCGGCGAGGCGCACGTCTTCCGCCCCCTGGGGGACGAGACGGAATGCCCTCCGTGTCGCCGGTCCGCCGCGTACGCTGCCTTCCGCGGCGCCCCGGCACCGGAACCTGATCGCCGCCCGTGGCGCGAACGGTTCGCGCAGATCAACGCGGCGCCGCCGGTTCGGCCGGATGTGGGCTGACCTCGCCCGCGGCGGGGGCTGTGACCGGCAGGGTTCACCGGGCGCGACGGGGTCACCGCTGCACGGACCTGAAGACGCGGGGCCGTCCTCCCGCCCGGTGTGCGTGAGCGGGTGACGTCGGCGTGGAGCCCCGGCCGGCGTTGCCGCATGACGGGTCCCCGGACGACGGGGCCCCGGACCTCTGGACGCGGACGGCGACGGCGCGGGAGGGGTGGCCGGGACCACTGCGAACGGTTTGCGAAGATCAGCGCTCTCCCACGCACCACCGGCCATTCACGTGCCGGAGCGTGCGCAATGACTTGACGCGGCCCTGACATGATGACTTTATGGGAGCGCTCCCATGTTTCTTCCGATGCTCAGGTCCATTGGCGCTCACTCCCTGGAGTCGCAGTGAGAACAACAAGAAGCACGGCACGGAGAAGCCCGGTCACCGCCCTCCTGGCGGTGCTGGCCACCCTCCTCGGGATCGTCGCTCTCGGCACCCTCACCCCGGCCACCGCCCAGGCCCAGTCGGCCGGCACCCTTGCCACCGGCCTCCACATCAGCGACGGCCGCTTACTCGAAGGCAACGGCAACGACTTCATCATGCGCGGCGTCAACCACGCCCACGCCTGGTACCCGGGCGAGACCCAGTCGCTGGCCGACATCAAGGCGCTGGGCGCCAACACCGTCCGCGTCGTCCTCTCCGACGGCTACCGCTGGAGCGAGAACAGCCCTGCGGAGGTGGCCGGCATCGTCGCCCAGTGCAAGGCCAACCGGCTCATCTGCGTACTGGAGGTGCACGACACCACCGGCTACGGAGAGGACGCCGCGGCCGGCACGCTCGACCACGCCGCCGACTACTGGCTCGGCCTGAAGGACGTACTCGCCGGCGAAGAGAACTACATCATCATCAACATCGGCAACGAGCCCTGGGGCAACACCAACCCCGAAGGCTGGACCGCCCCCACCATCTCCGCCGTCCAGAAGCTGCGCAACGCCGGGTTCAAGCACACGATCATGGTGGACGCGCCCAACTGGGGCCAGGACTGGCAAGGGGTCATGCGCGCCAACGCCCAGTCCGTCTACGACGCCGACTCCACCGGCAACCTGATCTTCTCGATCCACATGTACAGCGTCTACAACACCGCCCAGAAGGTCACCGACTACCTGCACGCCTTCGTCGACGCCGGACTGCCCATCCTCATCGGTGAGTTCGGAGGTCCCGCCGACCAGTACGGCGACCCGGACGAGGACACCATGATGGCCACCGCCGAGCAACTCCGGCTCGGCTACCTGGCATGGTCCTGGAGCGGCAACACCGACCCGATCCTCGACCTGGCGATCGACTTCGACCCCAGCCGGCTCAGCTCCTGGGGCCAGCGCATCTTCAACGGTGTCAACGGCATCGCCCAGACATCCAAGGAAGCCACCGTCTACGGAGGCGGCAGCTCCGCCGACACCCAGGCCCCGTCCACGGCCGGCACCCCGACCGCCTCCGCCGTGGCCGCCACTTCGGTCACGCTCACCTGGACCGCCGCCACCGACAACGTCGGCGTCACCGGCTACGACATCGTCCGTGTCAGCGGCGGCTCCGAGACCACGGTCGCCGCCTCCGCCACCAACACCGCCACCGTGACCGGCCTCACCGCCGACACGGCGTACGCCTTCGCCGTCTACGCCCGCGACGCGGCCGGGAACCGCTCGGCCCGCTCGGCCACGGTGAACGTCACCACCGACAAGGGCGGCAGCACACCGGGCGTGGGCTGCTCCGTCGGCTACCGCGTCGTCGGTGAGTGGCCCGACGGGTTCCAGGGCGAACTCACCATCCGCAACACCGGCGCCACCACCATCAACGGCTGGACGCTCGCCTTCGCCTTCGCCAACGGCCAGACCGTCACCAACATGTGGGGAGGGACCCCCACCCAGGCCGGCGGCGCGGTGAGCGTCGCCCCCGCCTCCTACACCTCGACCATCCCCGCCGGCGGTTCGGTCACCGTCGGCTTCACCGCCGGCAAGGGCGCCACCAACGCCGCCCCGACCGCGTTCGCCCTCAGCGGCACCAACTGCGCCACCACCTGACCAGGCCCTCCCCGCTGGGCGGCGGGGGGGGCGCGCCCCCCCCCGGCCGGCCGCTACTCGGGGGGCCCGGCCCCGCACCCCCCCCCCCGCGACCCCGACGCCCCCGCCCCCCCTACCCCCCAGCGCCGGGTGTCCACCA
>NZ_JBHVWN010000098.1:0-24198 GCF_042882275.1 Streptomyces sp. NPDC058231
CACCCGGACAGAATGACGCCCACGCGCCGTCCACCACAGCACCCGGACGGCGCGTCACATCACAACAGGGCAAACGTTGCCTGATCCGGCACTAGAAGAGTGCTCAACCCCGGCGAACCGTGGGCCGAGCGAGTGATTGCAGATCTGACCGGGGCCGAACCCGCGTGGCACGCGTTGGCCGCCCACGCACTGACCGCCACTGGCTCCCGCCCCGCCGGCAAGTGGCAACGTCTTGGACGCGCACTGTTGGCGAACGTGGGACCTGATCGTGCCCGCGAGGCGATGACTTCCTGGCTCGCCCCGGCGGCCGAGCCCCATACCACGCCGGTGAACTCCCACTTCCACACCGGTACCGCCGAACTTGAGCTCGGCCCGTTCAACACGTGTGCGCTGCAGGGCCTTGCGGCGCTACTGGCGCTCACTCCGGCTCATCCGCAGTCCGCGGCTGCCTTGGGTGAACTGATGGAAGCGGCCCTGTTACCCTTCCCCGGCATCGGTTGGCGATCACCCAAGACGGCCAGCGCCGCCGTGCACGCCATGACCCAACTCGGCGACGAGGATGCCTACGCCGAGCTCAGCCGTCTGGCCGGCACGGTGAAGTACCGACCGACCCTCAGGGCCATCACCGCGGCCCTCGCCCGCCGGAACTCCCCATAGGCCGTTGCCGTAGCGATCAAGGATCTTGTGGATCGGACGCGATTCCCGATTGGGTGATCGCGGACAGCGGGGCGCGTGACTCCTCCCCGCCATAAATGACGGGGCTTCCGGCCGGGCGTGAGAATCCGCCACTGGGATCGAATTGCCTTCAGGTGGGCTCTGAGCAGATCAGCGAGGTGGTTGACGGTGTTCGTGGACAGCGGCAGACGGCACTGGTAGATAGGCGGGCAGGTGTCCTCGGCGCGTTCTTTGGTATTCGGCACGTAATTCCAACGGCCGCCGGGGGCACACCGGTTACGCCCGCGTAGCACCGTCTTGTGCGTTGGCGTTCCTGGTCACAGGCGGGTGGTGAACCGGCCGTCGGGCAGTTTCCGCAGCCAGCCGCGATCGACGAGTCTGACCAGCTTCCCGCGCAGCGGTTCCAGCTTGGCCCGGACACTGACGTCGATGCCCAGGGCGTCGCCGACCTGCCGGGCCTTGACTGGTCCGGCGGCTTGCCGCACTGCCGCGAGGATGCACTGGTAGTCCCGTGGGAGCATGGTCTCCTCCACGTCCGGCGCGCGGTGCGGAATCAGCATCACTGCCTGTCCGCCCACCTGCCCGGGTGATGGCGCAGTTGATGCGCGCTCGTCGGCGAGCTGCTCGCTCACCCGCTCAAGGACTCGTTCGGCGACGGCGAGTTCGTCCCGCTCCGCCCGCACCTCCGCCGGCTGTTTGGTCAGCTGCTCTTCGAGTTCGTCCGGTTCCGCGCGCCGCGCGGTGATCCGTTCCAGCAGCTCGGGATCCAGCATGCACAGGATCGTAGAGGGCCGTCCGTTCCCAGCGGGCAGGAACCGGAATGCGCTCGCGCTTCGGAGCTGGAGAAGGGTCCAAGCAGCTCGTCGTCAGTGCGCCCAGGACAGACGAACCGCCTCGATTTGAGAGTCGTTCAGCAACGCGTTGATGAGGGTTGGGGTCCCGGCGATCTTGGTGGCCCACAGATCGTAGTCGGTGCACAGGACCCACGAGCGGTCATTGGCCCAGAGGTTGGACGGACTGAAGTCGGCCTCGGACTGGTCGTAGAGGATCTCGGCGTCGCCGAGCCGACCCGCCCGCACGTGTAGGTTGTCGAAGTCGATGGCTCCGAGCATCATCGGGTTGTAGTAGGCCAGACAGCGGGTGTCCGGGCCCGCGGGACTGTACTGGGTGAGGATGGCGATCAGCTGGTTCCAGGTCTCACGGTCCAGGCTCCCCTCGGTCGGCGGGACCATTCCCAGTGGCCAGCTGCCCTCTTTCTTGGCCGAGGGAAAGCAACGGTGGGAGGGCATCAGCCCGTCGGCCACGACCTGGTCACCGGTCCGCCGGGCAAGCTCGGCCCAGCGCAGCCGTCGCCAACCGGGCCCCGGGTGCTCGGCGCGGCCCAGCCCTCCTCCCGTGGCGACGCTCACGGCGTCGAGGTCGATGCCCGCGAACACGTGCGGCTGGACACTCCCGTCCGCCAGCCGCGCCTGGTGGTACTCGTGGTGCGATACATCGGCCGGCCCTTGCTCGTGCTCGTACATGGCGTTGAGAACCCACACCGCGTCGGGCATCGCCGGAGGCATGAACCCGGTGATGCCGTCGCCGCACAGCTCCAGCAGCCAATCGGTGGCCCCAGATGGCACGAGCGGCCACAGGCTTGACATCAGGTTCGACTCCTCGGACATCCGCTCATGGTCCCAGGCGCGAACCGCCCTCCCACGAAGGGGCCGGCATTACGCCGCCCGAGCACGTTTCCGTGTACCTGGCCAGGATGGCGAGGCGTACCCAAAGAACCATCGAGCCGACCGCTGACGAACGATCTACGCCTCAGACTGCTGCCCGCGAACAGCGTGAGCATCCCGAGAAGCGGTCACACCACCCCTTTGACCTGTGACTACAAGTTGGCGGGCGGCTCAGTGCACGACACTCCCTGGTGCGCACACAGGGGGTGCGCGCCGGTCGCCAGGAGTGCACCGCATCCGGTGCGTGCTCCCTGACATGATCGGTGGCATGAAGGTACTTGTGATCGGGGCGACAGGAACGATCGGTAGCGCTGTCGTCAGTGCGTTAGAGGTTTCTCATCAGGTGGTGAAGGGTTCTCGCGGAGGACCGACGAGGGTGGATATGGAGGATCCGTCTTCTTTGGACGCACTCTTCGATGAGGTGCCGGATCTCGACGCTGTGGTGTGCTGTGCCGCGAGCGGCCCGCTGGTTGACCTGGAGTCAGCGGCGGACGAGGAGATTGTGGCTGGTATGCAGGGCAAGCTGCTGGGCCAGGTCGCGCTGGCCCGGAGAGCTGTGCGCCGTCTGCGTGACGGGGGCTCCATCACGCTGACCGGGGGGACCTTCTCCACTCCGCTGGCCGGCGGCTCGCTGGGAGCCCTTGTCAACACCGGCCTGGAAGGCTTCGTCCGTAATGCGGCCGGTGAGCTGCCGCGAGGGCTTCGCATCAATCTCATCAGCCCTGGCTGGGTCAGGGAAACCCTGGAGAGCATGGGTGCAGACGGGATCGACGGCACGCCTGTTTCCGAGGTGGCCCGGGCGTATGTGAAGGCGGTGGAAGGCACTGCGCAAGGCCAGACCATACGTCCGTAACGGTCAGGCGGGACACGCTGTGCTTGCGCTCGAGCTCGCATCGACATGCCGCCGCGGTGGTCACGCCGGATAGCCGCGTACAGCTCGACCTTCGAAATCTGCGGCATGACCAGCACCTTTCATGCACAACGACCTACCGGATCGCGACCCGCCACGAGCTGAAGCACACAGGGGGATCCCATTTCGCCCTTCCCCTGCACGATGCCCTCTGCCAAGCCGCCCTTCGGCGGTGCCCGATGATGCTGACGCTTCGTCGTCGGCCTCGCGCTCGGCGGAGCCGCGGTCTACGCGGCCTGCCGAGACCAGAAGCAGCGGGGGCGGCCACAGTGGCCGGTCTCACCGGGTGACCGTCTTCTTCCTCCTCATGGACGGGGACCCGATGGGCAGGGACCCGTCCGCCGCCATGCCGCAGACGGTGGCTCCGTCGGCGCCCGCGTCGACACTCATGCCGACGACGGCGCCGCCCTCGCAGTCGGGACCGCCCGCTTCGTAGGAGATCCCGCGCACCGGGCAGGGTGTGACCAATGGCCATGTTGGTCACGCCCTCGCTGCGGACGACGAACGTCGACCCGCCGCCGACCGTCACGGTGGGCGGCGGACACTTAAGCCCTCACGGACCGGCCTGACCAGCCCGCCACCCCTGGACATCCTTCCGGGAGGTCCGAAGCAGCACCGCGAGAGTAGTACGGGCGGCGTTCGGGAACCGGTTGTCTCGGGTTCGGCGGGCAAGGCTCCGGCTCTCCAGGAAAGCGATCGCTTCGGGGATGGACGCCGAGCCGGCCTGGATGCGGTGAGGCTGCCCCGCGTCCGCCATAGCGTTCACTCTCTTCCATTGCAATGATCGGAACGGATGTCGTTGCGTTGCTCTTTAGGTGATTGCAACAGTTTCTCTGCCCCTAGCTGCGAAGATGTTGATTCTGTGCAACAGGACTGTTGTAAGAATCTTGAAAGCAACGTAGCGTTTCCGATGTCAGAAACAACGAACGAGCGACTACGGGAGAGCACGATGCAGAAGTTCGACACCTCCGCCCCGATCTCCGTCATCCTGGACATCCCCGCCGGACGTATCAAGTTCATCGCGGCAGACCGCACCGACACCACCGTCGAGGTCCTGCCCGCCAACCCCTCCAAGAACCCGGACACCAAGACCGCTGAGCAGACCACCGTCGCCTACGCCGACGGCGTCCTGCGGATCACGGCCCCCGACAGCCAGCTCCTCGGCCCCTCCGGATCCCTGGAGGTCACCGTCCAGCTGCCCGCAGGCTCCCGCATCGAGGCCAAGACCGCCAGCGCCGAGCTCCGCGGCATCGGCCGCCTCGGCGACATCGCGTTCGAAGGTGCGTACCGCCAGATCAAGATCGACGAGGCCGCGAGCGTCCGCCTCACTGCGATCGACGGCGACGTCGAGGTCGGCCGGCTGGGCGGCCCGGCGGAGATCAGCACCGCAAGGGGCGACATCCGGATCACCGAGGCCGTGCGCGGCACGGTCGTGCTCCGCACCCAGTCCGGCGACATCTCGGTCGCAGCCGCCGCCGGCGTCTCGGCCGCTCTGGACGCCGGCACCGAGTACGGCCGCGTCAGCAACGCCCTCAAGAACGATGGCACTACCGAACTCGACATCCGCGCCACCACCTCCCGCGGCGACATCACCGCCCGCAGCCTCTAACAAGACGCCTCACACGACTAGGGGGAACACATGACGAAGAACAGCACTTCCTCGACCGATTCGACGTGGACCGGCATGGTACCGGTAGACGACACGGCCCTGGCCGTCACCGACACCGGCGGTCCCGGTACCCCTGTGGTCTACCTCAACGGCCAGTTCGCCACTCAGGGGTACTGGCGGCGGGTCATCTCCGAACTGGGGACGGGGTGGCGGCACATCACCTACGACGAGCGGGCCCGCGGCAAGAAATCGAAGCGCTCCGCGGACTATTCCTTCGAGGCCGCCGTCCGGGACGTCGATGCTGTTCTCGCGGCCAGGGGTGTGGACCGGGCGCTGGTGGTGGGCTGGTCCTACGGGGCGTTCGTCGCGGCGCACTGGGCCAGCCGGAACCCGGACCGCACCCTGGGCGCGGTCATGGTCGAGGGTGCGCAGCCGCACGACTGGCTCAACGAGGCGATGGAACAGCGGATCCGGAAGACGTTTCGGCGGATGAGCTGGGTCCTGCCGCTGCTGCGCCCGACCGGCCTGACCCCGCGGATGAATGCCGAACAGATGGCGAACAGCAACATCGAACTCGGCAAGCTCGCCCGCGAGCGCGAGCTCGGCCCCGTGCTGGACAACATCACCGTCCCGGCACGGTACGTGGTCGCTTCGGGGGCGTCCCTCGGAAGCAAGGGCGACGAGCAGGAGCGGATCCGCGCCAGCCTCGATGGGGTGGTCGCCCGCAACGCGAACATCAAGATCAGCGCGAAGGTCGCCAGCAATCACGATGCGATCCTCAAGAAGGACTCCCCGGCCGTCGCCGAGGCCGTACGCGAGGTCGCCGCCCTCGACCGCGAGGACCGCTGAAGAACAACCAGCGGACTGACGACAACTACACGTCCTCGCCACCCTTCGAGGTGGTTGGATCGCCGCGGGACTGGTGATCCGGGGGCGCGGGGTGACTCGGCCGAATCCGTGGGAAGTCGATGACGAGTTATGGGCGGTAGTGGAGCCGCTGCTGCGCAAGGTTGTGCGCCGAATACGGCAACCCGGGCGCAAGCGGCATCCGGACCGGCTGGTGTTCCAGGGCGTCCTGTTCGTGCTCACCGGGATCTCCTGGGAACACCTGCCGCAGGAAGTCGGCTTCGGCTCGGCGATGACCTGCCGGCACCGTCCGGCGGAGTGGACCGAGGCCGGTGTATGGCCCCGACGTCACAAGGTCCTCCTCGCCGAGCTCCGCAGTACGAGCGCCCTGGACTTCCGGGGTAGAACGGGCAGCAAGCATCACCTGATCACCGATGCCACCGGCATCCCACTCGCCGCAACCCTGACTGGCGGCAACCGCAACGACGTCACTCAGCCGATCCCGCTTCTCCAGGCCGCGCCGTCCGTCCGCGGCAAGCGTGGCCGGCCGCGCTTTCCGCGGACGCGTGCACGGTGAGTGATATCCGCTGAGAGACCAGCACCACCGAAGATGGGTCTCAGGTGCAGATGACGGGGCAACCACGCCGGATCGAGTGCGGGGCAGCGCGCAGGAACAGTGCGACGTAGAAGGCTGTGTCCAGGTCCGTGACCCGCAGCCCTATTCGAGTAGTGGCCAGTTCCTTCGCGAAGTGGTTGCGGCGGAAGCAGCCGATCATCCCCTTGACGCCTCCCTTCTCGTGGGCACCGTCGACACCGGGCCGGCAGCAGAACCTTTCGATGCCGATCTTCCGTGGGTTCAGGAAATCTGAAGGGTCCGAACCGCGAACTCAGGGACCCTACGGCGACTCCGCCTCGCGAGCGAGGCCGGTTGCCGTGTCGCTAGCCTGTGCGAGTGACGCCTACCGATGATCGACAGTTCCCCGCCGCGCTCGCTGCTGCGATGGCCGTACCGTTTGACTACGCGGGCGGCGACGGGGTCGACTTCGAGCCTTTCGAGGCATTCCTGTCCGCTGAGGAGACCACCCACTGGTTCCGGGCATGGACCGGAAACGGCGAACTGGACGGCGACGGCTTCCGCGTCTTCGGCCAGGACGGCTCGGGCGGGTATGCAGCGTTCTGGCTGATCCACCCGAGCCAGCCCCTGGCCGATCAACCCGTTGTCTTCCTCGGGTCCGAGGGGGAAACGAGTGTCGTGGCGCGCGATCTGGGCGACTTTCTATGGCTGCTGGCCGACGGCTTCGGGCCCTGGGAGGCAGCCACCTCCCATGAGCCTGACTGGGTCCCGCGCCCCAACCGTGATCTGACAGCCATCGCTGAACAGTTCGCACCGGGCCAGCGTCGGTCAGCCGCCGCCGTGATCGAGCTGGCCACCCAGGAGTTCCCCGGATTCGACGACACCGTCATGGAGCTCTGCCGCTGAATCTGCGCCGGAAAGCTTTCCAGGACCCGGCCGAGATCCACTCCAGCAGGACACCACCTTCCGCCGCAGCTGCCAACGGGGGTGCTGAGGCTGCTCATCACGGGGTGTTCGGTGACCGCTCTGCTTCAGACGATCGGGACCGCACCGCGCTGCGCACGGTGCTGGACTGCCCTGCCACGGCAGCCGCACTCCGGCAGGGACCTGCCGCCAGAGGCCGGGACGGCCCCGGCCTGGCTCGCGTCCCTGTGCCCCGGGCACTCCGAGGCCCTGTCCGGATGGCCGTCACCGTCACCGAGGCCCACGACTGCGGGACCGTCCTGGACTTCCCGGCCGGCCGAGCAGCTGCTCCAGTCACACGCCGAGCTATGGCTGACAGCAGTTGTCACCATCGACTATGACCCCTCTGACGCCCCACGCGCTGAACTCCGTTCCCTGGCTCCCTGGCCGGGGAACGGAGTTCAGCAACGGGTCGGTGCCCGGCTCGGTTACGCTCGATGGGCGGCTTGACACCTGCCGCGCAATTTTCGGATCGAAAGCAGCTCATCTCCGTGGCGACCGGACCTGATGTCATCGAGACTGACGACGATGAGATTTCCACCTCGGCACCGGCTGTCATGGACCCGGCCCGGCTCGGGGAGCTGGCTGCCTGTGCTGTCGTTTTCCTGCCCGCTGACCCGCCCCGGCTCGGCCGGGTGGCCTTCTGGCGTACCGACGGCCAGGCTCCGCCCGCGGTGACCGGCCGGCTGACCGTGGTGAGGCCGCATGGTGTTTCTGTGCGGCGCCGTGATGTCGACGCCACGATCGTGCCGGTCTCCCAGGCCCTGCCCGCACTTGGCCGGATGCGCGTTGTGCCGGGCGCGGACCGGGCCGCCGCGTTCTGGGGCGCGGCGAGTGTGCTTGCTCTGCAACTCCTCGCCCGGGGCAGACTCCTGCCCGGTGTCAGCCCCGGTGGTTTCGACGCCTGGCGGATCGGGCCGTACGACCAGCAGGACATGGCGCGGGTACGGGAGCTGGCTGCTGCGATGCCGCCGGAGGCCCGGGCGGTGCCGCTGGCAGGGCCGGCGCCGGTTCGCCTGCCCGAGGCCGAGCAACTACTGCGCGCGTTTCTCGACGCGGTGGCCGATGCGCTGCCCCGTACGCCCGCCGCTCAGGCGGCCGCCGGCGCGGCGGCCTGGACCGCTCAGGCGCCGCAGCCGGTTCCCCACCAGCGCAGCTGGACGGCGGAGGTCGCCGCCGGGCTGGATGAGGGGGTACGAGTCTCCCTGCGGCTGGAACTGCCCTGCCTGCCCGCCCGCGACCGGGACGACATCGACGGTCTCGACGCCTGGGAGGACGAAGACGGGGGCAGCCCTTTCCGGGCTGTCGTCCAGCTGCACAGCCTCGGTGACACCACAGTTGTTGCCGACGCCGCGGACATCTGGTCGGGCCGGTCGGCCGCCGGCGGCGTTTTCGGTCCGCGTACGAAGACCGACACCTTGCTGACGCTTCGCCGGGCCGCGAGGTCCTGGCCGCCGCTGGGCCGGTTGCTCACCGCCGTCTCTCCCGCCGAGCTGGAGCTCTCGGACACCGAGGTGTCCGAGCTGCTCGGGGAAGCCGCCGCCCCTCTGGCCGCCGCGGGAATCCAGTTGCACTGGCCGAAGGAGCTGGTCCGCGAACTCCTCGCCCGTGCGGTGGTCGAGCCGGCCGAGAAGGCCGGATCAGACCAGCCGTCCGTGCTTGGTGCCGACACGCTGCTCACCTTCCGCTGGCAGCTCACCGTCGGGGGCCGTGAGCTGGACGACGCCGAGCTTGACCGGTTGGCCCAGGCCCAGCGGCCCGTGGTGCGGCTGCGTGACCAGTGGGTGCTGATCGACCCGGAAGTGCTGGCCCGGGCCAGGGACCGCCAAGACCGCCAACTCACCCCTGCCCAGGCACTGGGCGCGGTCCTTGGCGGCAGCGTGGAAGCCGGCGGGGAGTGGGCGCAGGTCACGGCCGGCGGCTGGCTGGCCGAACTGAAAGAACGGCTCGCGGACCCCGAGGCCGCGGCCCGCCGGGCACCGCTGGCGCAGCCCCCCGCGCTGAGGGCGACCCTGCGGGACTACCAGCTGCGCGGTCTGGCCTGGCTGCACCAGATGACCGAGCTTGGACTCGGCGGCTGCCTCGCCGACGACATGGGCCTGGGCAAGACCATCACTTTGATCGCCCTGCACCTGCACCGGCAGAACATCCCGGCCCTCGCGGGACCGACCCTGGTGGTCTGCCCGACCTCGCTGCTCGGCAACTGGAGCCGGGAGATCGAGCGGTTCGCTCCAGGCACGTCCGTGCGCCGCTTTCACGGCCCGGCCCGCAGCCTGGAAGATCTGGCGCCGGACGAGTTCGTCCTGACCACCTACGCGACGATGCGCCTGCACACCACACAACTGACCGCGGCGGGCGCCTGGGGCCTGGTGGTCGCGGATGAGGCCCAGCACGTGAAGAACCCCTTCTCCGCCACCGCCAAGGCACTGCGCACCATCCCCGCTCAGGCCAGGGTCGCTCTGACCGGCACACCGGTGGAGAACAACCTCTCCGAACTGTGGGCACTGCTGGACTGGACCACCCCGGGCCTGCTCGGCCCGCTCAAGGCTTTCCGCGACCGCTACACCCGTGACGTGGAGCGCGGTGAGGATCCGCAGGCGGCCGTACGGCTCGCCGCAGTGGTCCGGCCGTTCCTGCTGCGCCGTAAGAAGTCCGACCCGGGGATCGCTCCGGAGCTCCCGCCGAAGACCGAGACGGACCGGGCGGTCGCTCTGACGAAGGAACAGATCGCGCTGTACGAGGCGGTGGTCCGCGAGACTCTCGCCGAGATCCGTCACAGGGACGGCTTCGCCCGGCGTGGCCTGGTGGTCAAGCTGCTGACCGCTCTGAAGCAGATCTGCAACCACCCTGCGCAGTACCTGAAAGAACAGGGCGGCACGATCGCGGGCCGGTCCGGGAAGCTCGAACTGCTCGACGAACTGCTCGGCACCATCCTGTCCGAGGACGGCGCGGTGCTGGTTTTCACCCAGTACACCGCGATGGCCCGGCTGATCGAGGAGCACCTGACAGCACGCTCGGTGCCCGTCCAGTTCCTGCACGGCGGTACTTCGGTCAGCCGGCGCGAGGAGATGGTGCGGCGCTTCCAGGACGGGCAGGTTCCCGTCTTCCTGCTCTCCCTCAAGGCGGCCGGGACCGGCCTGAACCTGACCCGGGCCGGGCATGTGATCCACTTCGACCGCTGGTGGAACCCTGCAGTGGAGGACCAGGCCACCGACCGGGCCTACCGGATCGGGCAGACCCAGCCGGTACAGGTGCACCGCATGATCGCGGAGGGCACGGTGGAGGACCGCATCGCCGAGATGCTCAAGCGGAAGAAGGATCTCGCGGAATCCGTACTCAGCGGCGGCGAAGCCGCGTTCACCGAGCTGACCGACGCCGAACTCGCCGATCTCGTCCAGCTCCAGACGAGCTCCCGATGAGCCGCCCGAGGAACACCGACGACGGCCGTACCCGGACCTTCCCACCGCTGCCTGCGGCCCGGGGGCGGCGGTCCTTCGCCGAATCCTGGTGGGGCAACGCGTGGGTGGAAGCTCTGGAAGGCAAGCAGCGCCTGGCGACGGGGCGTCTCGCGAGGGGCCGGACCTACGCGCGCGGCGGCAACGTCGGTGAGATCACCGTCATCCCGGGCCGGGCGGCCGCCCTCGTCCAAGGCAGCCGCCCTGCGCCGTACCGGACGTCGATGGACATCCCCCAGCTCAGCCCCCGTGACTGGGAACTGCTGCTGGATACCGCCGCCGGCCAGGCCGGGCATATCGCGGCCCTGCTCGAGCGGGACATGCCCACCACCCTGGCTGACGACGCCGCCCGGGCCGGCGTCCGCCTGCTGCCCCGGCAAGGCGAACTGACCCCCAACTGCTCCTGCCCCGACTGGGGCTACCCCTGCAAACACGCCGCCGCCGTCTTCTACCAGGTGGCCCGCCTCCTCGACCACGACCCGTTTGTCCTGCTCCTGCTGCGCGGGCGCGGCGAGCGCGAACTGATGGACGAGCTCCAGCGACGCAACGCCGTCCAGGCAGCGGCCAAGGAAACCGCGCCGCAGGCCCTCGCCCCGGCCGGACCACCCGGTGTGCCCGCCCGCGACGTATTCGCCACCGCCCGCGCAGGGATAGCACCCCTCCCTGCCCCGCCACCCGAGGCTGACCGCCCAGGGCAGGTGGCATCGTTGGCGACCGCGGGCGAGAACACACCCGAACTGGACCCGTCGGCCCTGGAGTTCCTGGCGGCCGACACAGCCACCCGCGCGGCACGACTGCTCCGCCAGGCCACGCTGTCCCACGACATCCCGCACCAGCCCACCGGCCCGGCCAACCTCACCACGGCCGAGGACCTTGTACGCCTCGCCGCGGCCGCACCCCCATCGGAAGTCTTCGCCCGGCTCTGCAGACACGCAGGCCTCACCCCACAGGCGCTCACACGAACGGTACGGGCCTGGCGGCAGGGCGGTGCCGCAGCCCTGCCGGTCCTGGACGACGCGTGGGACCCGGACCCATCGCAACTCAACCTGGCCCGCGAGGCGATCAAGCAAGCGTGGGAGGGCGAACCGCCCCCAGGACTGCGAACCGCGCGCAACCGGCTGACGGTGATCGGACACGACGCCCAGCTACGGCTGGGCACCGACGGACGCTGGTACCCGTACCGTAAGGAAAAGGGCGGCTGGTGGCCGACCGGCCCCGCAGACCGGGATGTGACAGCAGTACTGGCCGGGCTGCTCGCCAGCCCGGACATCACGCCCACTCCACGCCCAGCTCCGCGAGCGCGACGCGCTGCTCCACGGTGAACGGTTGCTCTCGCCGTGGCGGTATGCCGGCCGGGGGCCGGCGGCGGGATGTGGGCAGGTCAGCCGGTGCAACCGGCCACGGGAGACGGGCTGCCCACGCAGTTGGTAGGACGGTTTCCCGTGATGGGGGAGTGTTTGTTCACCACGACGTCCCCGGTCCCGTTGAACACGCCTCCGGGGGCGTTGCCTGCTTTGTTCTTGATGACGGAGCTGAGGTTGAGGACGAGGTAGGTGCCAGGGTCGACGTTGTAGATACCGCCGGCCATGAGACCGGCGGTGTTCTTCGTGATGGTGCTCCAGTTGAAGGTGGCTGTTCCGAGCTGTGCGTTGGTGACGCCCCCTCCGTGGTCGCTGGCGGTGTTGTCGGCGATCGTGCTGTCGTCGACGGTCATCTGGAAGTTATTCCAAAGGCCGCCGCCGTCGCCTGCCGTGACCCTGTTGCCGGTGATGGAGCTGCGGGTGATGGTGATCATGTTGTCGTTGAACACGCCTCCGCCAAAAAATCTGTTGGCCGTGTTGCCCTCAATCGAGGTGGAAATGACGGAGGTGGCGCCTTCGCTGGATATCCCCCCACCGGATCCTGCGGCATTGTTGTTGGCAACCCTGGATCGAATGAGCCTTAGGGTTCCCAGGTTTTCAATGCCGCCGCCGTTGTTACTGGCGGTGTTCCCTTTAACGAGGACAGATGTCGCGTGGAGTGTCCCCCCGTTTTGGACGAGGAGGCCCCCACCGTCGCCGGCCACGTTACCGTTCTCGATTTTGAGATCGCTGAGCGTCGCCCTTCCGCCGGCTGCGACATCGAGAAGGCGGAAGAGGTTCGCGGTAGTACCGCGCCGGAGAGTGGCGCCGTTTCCGTCGATGGTGACAGGCGCCGTGACGGGAGGTGTCGCGTCATCACCCGAGAAGGGTGCTGTGAAGTCGTAGATGCAGCCCTTGGCGAGACTGAGTTCGCCAAAACCTTGGGCGTTGGCTCGGGTGATGGCGGCGATAAGAGCACTCGTCTTGCACCGCACATGCTCAGGGGTGTGGGCGATCGCGGGGACAGCGGTGAAGGCGGTAGCGGCCGTAGCAATCGCGGCGGCGCCGGCAAGGGCTCGGAGTGCGGGCACGGCGGCATTCCTACTTCCGGATCGGCGGGCGCCAGGCTTACGACCTGCATGGGCGCGCAGCACAAATATGCGACAGTGTCGATAATGTGCCTTACCTATTCCGGCACATGGAGCCACGCTGGCTACTCACTCGTTCGGTCGGCGAGGATAACCCGAAGAGACCTGCCACCCGTCGCCCGGTTGCAGTGGCCGACGGGCGCCCCCTTGGCGGCGGTGCTCGGCGACTGCACAACCCCATTGTCGATCCCCAACCCCATGATGGGCCGTCACACCGACGGCACCAGCGTGGGACGTGCCGACCTCCGCTTGCTTCCAGGCCCGAAGACACGGCCAACTGCTGACACCGCTTCGCTGATCGCACCCGCGTCACGCACGCGACCGTCCACGAATTGCTGGCAGCCGGGCTCAGCCGGAGGGCCATCGACCGCCAACTCCGCATGACAACCGGGCCTTGAAGGCCGACGTCACGCCAGGCCCCGCATTAACCCAGCATCAAGTACGGAGCGGGGCTCCTCCCAGCCTCATTCGCGCGTACGCGTGCGCGCGTGGAGCGGTCCAGAAAGCCCAGTGGTGTGCGTGGGCGGCCGCATCGACTTCGGCGCAGCGCAGTCCCGCGGTGCGACCACCTCGTCCCGGGCCCGGCGCCTCGCCAACTTCACGCCCTGTCCGACGCCGTGGAGGCCACCGCACGGACGGCGACGGCCGCGATGTCGTCGTCGAGATGGTCTTGGCTGTAGCGGACCAGGTCGCTGTGCAACTGCTTGAGCAGCCGGGACGGGGAGTCCGTGTCCCACTGTCCCGCGTGCTGCACCAGCGGGAAGAACGCGCCCGTGCGATCGCGGGTCTCGGTGACGCCGTCGGTGTAGAACAGCAGCTGATCCTCGGCGGTCAAGGAGACGGTGTCGATGCGGTAGCCCTCCCCGAGCAACGCGCCCATGTTGATGGGCGGCGAGGAAACTGTGGGGGTGACCTCGCGGACCGCTCCCGCGTGGAAAAGCAACGGAGGGGGGTGTCCGCAGTTAACGATTCTGACGGCCCATCCGTCGTCGGGAATCTCGGCGAGCACGGCCGTGGCGAAGGACTCCGTGTGGTCGCCGGGCAGCAACGCGGTGTAGCGGCCCATGCTGACGTCCAGTCGGCGTGCCAGCCGTGCCAGGTCCGGCTCCTCGTACGCGAATTCCCGGAATGAGCTGACGATCGCTGAGGCCATGCCGACCGCGGAGAGACCCTTGCCGCGCACGTCTCCGATGACCAGGCGGACGCCGCGGGCTGTCTCCAGTGCTTCGTAGAAGTCGCCGCCGACGCGGGCCCGGGCCGCGGCGGCCAGGTACAGGGCCTCGATGTCCAACCGACCGAGGCGGTGCGGCATGGGGCGCAGCAGGACTTTCTGGGTCGTCTCGGCTACGGAGCTGACCTCGGCGAGGGCCTGCTCCCGCTTCTGGCGCACATGGCTGGCACAGGCGGCCGCGGCGGTGGCGCCCACGATGATCATGAGGGTGAACAGGTGCGTGTGAGACCTCGCGTCCACATGGCCGAAACTCACGGCGACCGCTATGTCGATGACCACGGCGAGCACGCCGATGGCCACCGTTCCGGCCACTGGCCACAACGACGCGGCGAAAGCGGGAGCGAGTGAGAGAAAGCGGCTGAAGTAGAGATGGCTCGGAGTTGCGAAGGACAGTACGGTGATGACGGCGATCAGCGCCACAGGCGCCAGGAGCGTCAGCTCCTCCTGGAGACTGCCCGCACGACGCCGGAATCGACCGAAATTGTTCACGTAAGCAGCTTATGCGGGCGATTCGGGCGAATCGGTCAGGCGCAACGCCCACACCACGAACCCGCCGCCGCCCCGCCGCCCCGGCTCGGGGCGCGCTCGCGTATCGCGAACGCCGTCATGCGTCCGGCCCGCGCGCGGAACCAGCACGACGGCGTCCGGTTGCGCGGCCGCGAGCGCCTGGTCGACGAAGTCCCGCACGAGCACCGAAGTCTCGACCACCGTGACGGTCACTGACTGCGACACGGATGGATAACAACCCAAACCGATCGGCCGGAACGCGGCGCTTCAGACGGGCTTCATCCACGCGGATGACCTACACCACACCACACCACCCCACCCCAGGCCACGGGCCACGCCCTACGGGCGGCGGGTCAGCAAGTGTGTATCGAG
This sequence comes from Streptomyces sp. NPDC058231, assembly GCF_042882275.1. NCBI lineage: Bacteria > Bacillati > Actinomycetota > Actinomycetes > Kitasatosporales > Streptomycetaceae > Streptomyces > Streptomyces sp. NPDC058231. The sequence continues at coordinate 15,355 of NZ_JBHVWN010000098.1, forward strand.
GAAGCCGCGCTCGGACGCTGGGTCGTGGAGCAACCGAGCCACCGTGACGAGCCCGGCCCCTGCCAGCAACTCGGCAAACTGCTCCGCCGGCCAGCTATAGGCGGGCGTCACCTTGTGATCGAAGCGGACCGGCTCCGGCCCCTCGGTCGCGAAGAAGGACACCAGGAGCAAGCCCCCTGGGGCCAGGACACGCACCTGCTCAGCGAGCAGCGCGGGCAATTCCCCAGGTGGGGTATGGATCATCGAGTAGTGGGCCAGCACTCCACCGAGCGCGCCGTCCTCGACCGGCAGGTCCTCCATTCGCGCTTCGCTGAACCGCAGCGCCGGATGGGCCCGCCGGGCGTGGTCGACCATGGCCGGGGAGAGGTCGAGCCCGAAGGCGTCAAGCCCCAAGTCGTGCAGCATGGCCGTCAGATGGCCGGGTCCGCACCCGACGTCGGCTGCCCGCAGGTTCCCCGTATCACGCACGAGCTCGGCGAAGGTGCCGATCATGTTCCGCGCGAATGGCTGCGTCTCCAACCGATCAGCGAACATCGACGCATACAGCTCGACGACCCCGTCGTAGGCCGCCCTGGTCTCGTCCTGGTGTTCCAACACGGGAAGGAAACTAACATCCGCGCCGTTCGCCGCCGTTCTCCGGCCCATACCGGCCCTTCCCCTCGGGACTGATCGTCCCGTCGCCTGATCACGGGACACCCCCGGTAGTTCGGAGAAGTCGTGTGAGGCACATGCTGACGGCCAGTCATGGGTGCCATGAAGTTCCGTGCTGCATGCAGGACCGCAATGCCTTCGCCTCCAGCCCGTAGCGGCTCGAGATGAGGCAGATCAGCGGCGAGGTCGTCTCTCCCTGGAGAGGAGCGATACGCAGCCGGCCGGAGTGACGGGGCATCCCACGACGGTCTCGTGTTCGCCGTCCCGGGCGGGCGTTTTCGCAGCGGATGCCCAGCGGATCAAGGAAACCTGATTCGGGGAAGGCTGAGGAGCGTGGCGGCAAAGATCCAGGCCGTACGGCGCATCCGTGTTCGGTGGCCTTGCGTGGTAGCCATACCTTCTGCGGCGGGAATCTGTGCAACCGGGCAGCCCCACCCCACCCCGTGCGGCCGGCGTCCTGGGCCCGGCAGGGCGATCTCGGTGACGAGGGCGCGACCGACCCCGTGACGGCGGTGGGCGTCCGCGACGGCCATCGTCAGGATCCACGCCTGCTCCCCGGGACGGTCCGGCCGCCCCTCGTCGCGGCCGAAGTCGCAGTCGAGTTGGAACTCGGCGACCCCGACGACGGATCCGTGGATGGCTTCGTTCACTTCAAGGGACAGCATTTGGTAGTGAGTTTGGGCAGCAGAACGGTGCAAGTGGCAACCGGAATGTTCACGAAATTTAGCGGTGTTTTGTGGGATCAGTCGACGACCCGAGGTCGCCGGGCAACAGGGAAAACAGAACCAGGTCGACTCGAGCTCCGCGCACGAAGCCAGCGTTTCGCAGGGTGCCTTCGCGGTGGAAGCCAGCCTTGAGTGCAACTGCCCGGGACACGGTGTTTTCGGCGGCAGCTCGCAGTTCCATCCGTTGGAAGTGCTGGTTGGTCAGGAGCCAGTGCGCCAGCGTGCGGGTTGCGTCGGTGATGGCGAATTGGATGCCGTCGCCGCTGTCCCGCATCGCGCGTGCACTGGTTGTGCACCAGGCTGTGGCATCGTCCAGCGTGTAAGGCTGGGGCAGCGGAAGCCATCGTTGAGTGAGGGAGTCCGAGCAGCTTGCGCGTGTGTCCGGGATGTCACTGGTGTCGAACGCGCGGAGGACCAGTCGTCTGCTGTGCACAACCGTCTCGGGGAACATGTCCGGCTCCGTTCGCAACCGACCGATTGGTCCGAGAGACGGTAACAAGAGCCGCCGTCCGAAGATCGGCGTGGTCAGACGCGGACAGTCTGCCAGTCAGCTGGCGGCGACTATGGTCAGCTCCCGCCGGGCCCCCGGGTGCCACCGCGAGTGTGCCCGCACCTTCGTGCCGTCCGCCCGCTCGTACTTTTCTACCTGCACCACGACGTGCTTCCCCTGCTCTGGGCAACGCGCCGCAGCGGGGCTGCGGACCATGAAAGCAGCCGCCACTGACAACGGGTGGGCATTGATCACGTTCGGGATCACCGGGGCGGTTCGGCCGCAGCGAGGGCCTCCTGGTCGTTCGGTGGTGATGTCGCTCTCCACGCCGCACCCGGGAGGCCCTCATTCGTTCAAGATCCCAAAGCTGTGGAGTCCGTCACGAACCTTGTGGACAGAACACTTAGAGGGCGGTTCGTGAGCTGATGTCTGTTTCGAAGCCAGGTCGAGAAGCCATGTCATCTGATAGTGCGGGGCCGAGCCTCTGCCCGCGGGTAGGTGCGGAGGCGGAAACGCGAATGTGCCGCACAAACTCGCGTGAGCCTGTGGGGCTGGTCTGTAAGACTGCTCCGGTATGAGCACTTCGAACGCCCTGCCGGTTCTACGAAACTCTGATCTGCTGAACGCTCACCAGGCGGTCCAGCGCCTGCTGGGCCTTGCCATTCCCATGGATAAGTTCCAGGTCAGCGCAGAGGCACAGGCACTGACACTGGCAGAGGCGCAGGACATGGTCGCCGCCTTCCCGAAGGCTACGGTCAGCCCTGATGACCCGTACCGGCCCGAGGCGAACGATGAGATCCGGTGCATGATCGCAGCGGGGGACCCGTGGGTGGCGGCACTGCTCCCGGTCACACTCCACCTTGAGAGCCAGCCAGTGGGGTCGATCGAGGAGACATTCTTCGACGTGATCGGCTCCGGACCGGGTTCGATCTGCTGGGACTTCTTCAGCTGGCCGGCCGTTCCGGAACTCGGCCTGGAGATCCGCAACAAGGACGCCTACGTGCAGATCGCCATCAACAGCGAGGACGTGTACCAGGACACGCCCGCCCCGGATCACACGGTCTTCATTCACTTCCGGGAGGGTGACGTGGCGCGTGCCGAATGGCTGGCCCGACAGGTTGGGCTGCAGCAATCGGCCCGGTGGAGTGCGGCCGGTAGCTGTCAGTGGCGTTCTGGCCTCGGGGGTCGTGGAGCTTCGGTCAGTTACTGCTTCCTGGTGAAGCTGCCAGTGCCGGCCTCAGTGAGGACGTCGAGCCTGACGAGGCGTTTCAACTTGGCGCGGGTGCCCTCGATGTTCTTGGGCAGCAGTTCATGGTCGAGGGCCTGGCAGACGTCGCGGGCCCGGAGCGGGCCCGTGGTGTGGTTGAACACGGCGAGGATGCGGGGGTAGTCCGGGTGCTCGGGCAGGTTGGGCGAGTCGGCCTGGGCGGGGATCCGGTCGGCGAGGGCAGTGACGCTCCCCCGGGTGATCGCGAGGTGTTCGAGGTGGATCTCGGCCTCCCGCAGCCGGTCTTGCAGAGTGTCGATCTGGGCGCGGAGGTCGTCGGCCAGGGCCCGGGCAGCGTCCTCCTGGATGCCGAGCGCGTCGAGCAGGGGCTGGATGTTCACACGGCCACCGTCTGTGGGTCGCGCCAAGTGAGGGTGTTCGCGCCGGTGAGCCGGCGGGCCATGACCTGGGTCATCGCCCAGTAGACGCGGGAGGCGGACGAGGCCCGGCGGTGCTCGTAGTCACGGACCAGACGCCGGTGCAGTATCAGGATCCCGTAGGTCTGCTCGACCCTCCACCGTTTCGGCTGCGGGACGAACCCCGCCTCCTGTGGATTGCGTTCGACGATCTCCACGTCGATCCCGAGCAAAGAGCCGTGGGCGACCACGGCGTTCTTGAAGCCCTGGTCGACCAGCGCCTTGCGCACCGTGGTCGCGTGCTCGGCGATCTGGTCGAGCAGGGCGATGCCCACGGCGTTGTCGTGCGTGCTCGCGGCGAGGACGGTGACGGCGATGATCAGGCCCAGTGCGTCCACGGCAAGGCCCCGCTCGCGGCCTGGCACCCGTTTCGCCGGATCCCGGCCGGTCGTGGAGGAGGGGACCCCGGCAGCCACGTGGACACTCTGGGTGTCCAGCACCACCAGGATCGGGTCCTCTAATCGGCGGGCCTTCTCGCGGACCTGACAGCGCAGGAGTTCATGAATGACCTGGTCAGTCCCATCGTCCCGCCAGAGGGCGAAGTAGTAGTACGTCGCGCTCTTCGGCGGCAGGTCGTGCGGGAGGTAGGCCCACTGGCAGCCGGTCCGGCCCTGGTAGAGGATCGCGTTCACGATCTCCCGGATTGCGTAAGCGCCCTGGTGGCCGCTGACCGAGCGGTGCCGATCCTTCCACGCCGTGATCACCGGCTCGATCAACGACCACTGCTCATCCGATAAGTCGCTTGGGTACGAACTGCGTTAACTCACACGGCCACCCCAACAGACCACCAGCTGCGGACCAGCGGGATTCCGCCCGCACCCACACCATCGGGCGATGACAGAATCACTCAAAGACCCCGAACTGCCCTCTCAGGCTCGGGGAACTGCCGCATCCGCCCGGATCACGTGGTTTATCGCCGCCGCGACATCGTGGCTGACATGACTGGGCTGGCAGGACATCTCTGGCGGCCAGGGACGGCCGCCCGAGACCCATACACTTCGCACCCCAAGGCCCACCGCGCCCCCGATGTCGGCCGACGGCGAGTCCCCAACCATCCAAGCCCCCTGCAAGGAAGCACCCACAGCCTCTGCCGCAGCCTCAAAGATCTCGCGCTCGGGCTTCCTGTGGCCCACTTCCTCGGAGATCACCCAACCGTGGACCAGCGCGTCAAGTCCGCAGTTCCGCAACTTGGCCTTCTGCTGCGCAGTGGGGCCGTTGGTGACCACCACGCAGGTCCATCCATCGGTCATGGCCCGACAAAGGGCCTCTTGCGTGCTCTCCTGCAAGACCATGTGATCAGCGCCGCCACGCTGCAGCATTGCTGCCAGATCGCTCCTTGGTACACGTGCCCCGTAGCGATCCGCCATGGCCTCGGCCAGCACCCGCCGAGGGCTGTGCCCGCTGCGATCGATGGACATCAGCCAGTCCAGGTCTGAGGCAGGCAACGCGTACTCGGCCAGGAACGCCGCCACGGCCTCCCGAAAGGCCGCGTCACGATCGACCAACGTGTTGTCGAGGTCCAACATCAACAGTGGCATGCACCGTAGTAGATCAGCCGCGCGCATGTTCGTCTCAGTTTCGGAAAGGTCGCCCGAGCAAGTTGAGCGCCCCGGATCCGGTATCGCCCAGACTGCACAACCTTGCCCGCGTGGCTTTGTCCATGAGCTTGTCCGCTTTGACGGACATTCGAGATCAGGGGCTCAGCCCCGGGAGGATGTCCATCATGGAGAGCATGGGGAAGAAGAAACCTCGCCGCCCTCGCCGTTCGTTCACGCCGGAGTTCAAGGCCGAGATCGTCGGTCTGTGCCGACGGGGTGACCGCTCGGTCGGGCAGGTCGCCAGAGACTTCGAACTGACCGAGACCGCGGTGCGGGACTGGGTCAAGCAGGCTGAGGTCGACGCGGGCGAGCGAAGCGGGCTGACCAGCAGTGAGCGCGAGGAACTGGCCGCGTTGCGGCGGGAGAACCGCCGGCTGCGCGAGGATGTCGACGTCCTCAAGCGGGCCACAGCTTTCTTCGCGAAGGAGACCCGGTGACGGTGCACCCGTTCATCGAGGCGGAGAAGCGGGCAGGTCACAGCGTCAAACGGGCGTGTGAGCTGATGAAGGTCTCCCGGACCGCCTTCTATGCCCGTCGCTCCGGCGTGCCCGGACCCCGTGCGGTGCGGGATGCCGAGCTGACCGAGCAGATTCTCGAGGCCCATGCGAAGTCGCGCGGAACCTACGGGGCCCCGCGCGTGCATGCCGTGCTCAAGCGCGAGGGTGCCGGGTGTGGACGGCGTCGTGTCGCACGACTGATGCGGGCTGCTGGACTACAGGGCCGACACCGCAGGCGACGGCATGTGACCACGGTCTCCGATCCCGGGGCTGCTTTCCGTCCTGACCTCATCGTCCGGGACTTCCGGCCCGACCGCACCGGGCTCGATGCCCGCTGGTGCGGGGACATCACGTATGTCCCGACCGAGGAGGGCTGGCTCTATCTGGCCACGGTCATCGACATCGCCTCCCGGCGCGTAGTCGGGTGGGCAACCGCCGATCACCTGCGAACCGAGCTGGTGGCCGACGCACTGACAGTCGCCTGCCGACAGCGTCGCCCCACCCATCCCGTGATCTTCCATTCGGATCGCGGATGCCAGTACACCAGTCAGCAATTCGCTTCCCTGGCAGCCGAGTTCGAGGTCCAGCTTTCGGTCGGCCGCACCGGTCAGTGCTGGGACAACGCGCTCGCCGAGTCGTTCTTCTCGACCATCAAACGCGAACTGCTCGGCACTTCCGCCTGGCCCAGCCGGGCCGCCGCCCGCACCGCGATCTTCGATTTCATCGAGGGCTGGTACAACTTGCACCGACTGCACAGCAGCCTCGACTACCTCAGCCCCGCCGAATACGAGACCACACTCGCAGCCTGACCACCACACCAATGGTGTCCGTCAAAGCGGAACAAGCTCACCACGAGAGATTGGGTTCTGGCTCAACTTCTGTGGAGTATTCATGCTCCGTGACTATTGATCTTCATCATGGCTCTCGCTCGGTCGTCCTGAAATGCCCCATGGCTGCCGTGCCCGAGAGTTCGGGGCCGTAAACGAAGTGCTGCTGCGGCTGGAAGAGCTCCTGTTCTTGTCGGACCCTGAAGTCGCGGTGATGTCAGCGGAGGACGACGGGGAGGCGATCTGGATTGGCATCACGCGCAAGTCTGCTGGTGCTGAGTGTCCGGGCTGTGGAAGGTGGTCGAACCGGCTTCATGGGTCCTACCTACGGTTTCCTGCTGACCTGCCCAGCGCGGGAAGGCGTGTGGTGTTGCGCCTGCAAGTCCGCCGATTCATCTGCGCGGACACCTCCTGCGGACGGCAGACCTTCGTTGAGCAGATTGCGGGACTGACTCGCCGTCACGCTCAGCGGACTGACCGGCTGCGTTCGGCTTTGGCTGAGGTGGGCCTCGCTCTGGCCGGCCGTGCTGGAGCTCGCCTTGCAGACGTCTTCGGCATCTCCGCCAGCCGCAGCACGGTGCTTCGGTTGGTCGATGCGATTCCTGACCCTCAGCCGTCGTCACCGAGGGTGGTGGGTATCGACGAGTACGCGATGCGCAAAGGCCGTATCTACGGGACTGTGCTGGTCGACGTCGAAACCCGCAGGCCCGTGGACCTACTTCCCGACCGCGAGGCAGGCACCGTCGCCGCCTGGCTTGCTGAGTCTCCCGGGATTGAGGTGGTCTGCCGCGACCGTGCCCCCTTCTTCGCCGAAGGCGCCAGCACCGGGGCACCTACTGCGGTGCAGGTCGCAGACCGTTTCCATCTCTGGCGCAACCTTGGTGAGGCCGCCGAGCGATGCGTCTCGCGCCATCGGGTCTGTCTGCGAGCCCCATTTGCGGTGCCCGGCTCCGAGAGCGTCACACCGTCGGCTTCAGAGGCTGGCGTGTCGCCCTGGCCGACGGGGCATCGGTTCGCCGACCGGACACGCGAGAAGCACGCCATTGTTCACGGAATGCTGGGCGAAGGGCACAGTCGTCGGGCTGTCGCCCGTGAACTTCGAATGACCTACCGCACCGTTCAGCGGCTGGCCGATGCAGCAGTACCGGAAGACCTCTTCCAGGGGCAGTGGCAGAACCGCAGGACGAAGCTCGAAGACTTCAAGCCGTACCTGCACGAGCGGTGGGCCGAGGGCTGCACAAACGCCTGGACCCTCTGGAAGGAGATCCAGGGCCACGGCTACGCCGGTGGATACGGGGCCGTACGTGCTTACCTTCGGCCCTTTCGGGACGCAGTCCGGAGGGCCGGCCGCCATCGCCCAGGACTGTTGCCGGGTGGATCCTGACCCACCCGGACGCCCTTGCGGAGAAGGAACGGCTGAAGCTCAAGTCCGTTCTGGCCCGCTGCCCCGAGCTGGACGCCCTTGCCGGGCACGTCCGTTCCCTTCGGGCAGATGCTCACCCAGCTCCAGGGAGAACGGCTCCCCGAGTGGATCGCGGCGGTCCGGGCCGACGACCTGCCCAGCATGCACACCTTCATCAGCGGCCTCGAACGCGACCTCGCGGCCGTCACCGCCGGCCTGACCCTGCCCTGGAGCTCAGGCGTCGTGGAAGGCCACGTCAACCGCATCAAAATGATCAAGCGGCAGATGTACGGACGCGCTGGCTTCAAGCTCCTGCGCAAGCGGGTGCTGCTTGCCTCCTGACCTCGCTGTCGGTGGCCAGTGCGACGATCGCCGGACAGCCGTGCGAGGAGAGACATGGGCACCTGGGACATCGGCCCCTTCGACAACGACACCGCCGCCGACTTCGGGGGTGACCTGGACGACGCAGCATCGGAGGAACGCGAATCCATGATCCGCGGCGCACTCAAACGCGCCGCCGACCCTGCGGACTACCTTGGCGCCTCCGACGGCGAGCGAGCAGTGGCCGCGGCCGCCCTCGTCGTCGCCCAGCATCCTGACGGAGAGCCAGCCTGTTCGAACTACGGTCCATCAGAGCCGCTACCGGATCTGCCCGCAGACCTTCGAACGCTCGCCGTCGACGCTCTGGACCAAGTGGTCTCCGAGCTGTCTGAACTCGCCAAGCTGTGGGCCGAAGCTGCGAACGGACCGAAGTGGAGCCAGGACATCGCCCGCCTTCGCGACGTCTTTGACCCTCCGATCCCGCCACAAGAGGAAGCCCTCTTCGACATCTGACCGGTCACCTACAGTCACGGCCCACAAAACTCGAGCCAGAACCCGAGATTGGGCAGCAGTTGTTCAGCGCTTCGGACAGCGCCCAGACGGGCTCCCGATTCGAACAGCAAGTAGCCGCAACGAGGGGCGAGGGGGCG
>NZ_JBHVWN010000099.1:0-22497 GCF_042882275.1 Streptomyces sp. NPDC058231
GGCGCAGCAGCCGGAGCCGGCAAAGCCGGCGCCGTCGCCAAGGTCCTCTCCGTCGCCGGCAAGGCCGGCAAATTCATCGACCCGATGACCTACATCGCCAAGGGCGCAGGCGCCGGCATCTCCAAGATCGGTGACATCGCCAAGGGCCTCAAAGGCATCGGCACCATCGACATCCCGGCCCTCCCCGAGGGCGCGATCACCCTTCCCGAGGGCTCGTTCCACCTGCCCGACGGGACCGTGCACCTTCCCGACGGGGCAGCGGTCCCGGACGGGGCGATCAAGCTCCCCGACGGCAACATCAAGATCCCCGACGGGGTGCCCGCCCTGCCCGAGGGCGCCACGAAACTGCCCACCGAACCCGGCGCCCCCGCCCGTTACTACGACGGCGAAGGCAACTACCTCGACGAGAACGGCGACATCCTCGGCAGCGCCGACAACGCGCCCAAGGAAGGCTCCCCGGCCGTCCACCCGGACACCACCGGTGCCGACACCCCGCACACCGGTACACCCGACCGGGAACCGGTCCTGGTCGGCGCAGGCGCCCACACCGCAGACAACGCAGCCCACATCGGCGGCAACACCGGGGACAACGTCATCCACCTCGGCTCCGACCTCGGCGACGTCGGCCGCATCGGCGACGACCTCCCCGGCAGCAACATCGGAGACCACACCCCCGGCGGCAACGCGGGCAACCACCTCCCCGGCGGCGGAGTCGGCGACCACCTGCCCACCGGCCACGCCGGCGACAACATGCCGAGCAACAGCCTGGACCACCCCGGGTCCGGCGACAACGCGCCCGGACAGCACACCGAGACCCCCACCACGGGCGGTCACGACCTGCCGGGCGGCTCCACCGCCGACCACGGGCTCCCCCATACCCACGGCCCGACCGGTCCCGGCGGCCTGGACGACCTGGGGCACTCCGCCGACGACGCAGGACACGCTGCCGACAACGCGGAGCCGCCCACGCACCACGCGGACGAGGGCGCCGGCAACGGCCACAGCGAGGACCGGGAGCTGACCGCCGCGGAGCGGAAGGAGATCCAGGACGAGCACATCCGGAAGGCCAACGAGCCTGACGGGAAGTGGTTCGCGGAGCACTACGACACACTCGGCCGCCGCAAGTCCATCAAGGTGGTGGACGGCGCCGAGCTGCCCCAGCTGGCCAAGAACGCCGAGGGTCACTGGGTCGCCGCGCACGACCTGCCGAGCGGCCCGTCCGAGACCAAGTTCGGGTCAAAGCCGCTCGGAACGGATACCGTGCCCGATGGGAATCTGCCGGCCCTCGACGACGCTGCGGCGAAGCGCACCGCCTCGGTGGACCTCACCAACGCGACCAAGGCGTACGACGCAACACCGACCGCCGAGGCGGCGGAGAACCTCGCAAAGGCGAAGGAGGCGTACGCCAACCAGCTCGGGGATCTGCCCAACAACAGCAAGATCTCCGAGGCGCTGGGCGAGAAGGCCGCCGCGCTGCACGTGGTTCCGCACCAGTTCCCGCATGCCGAGGTGATCGACCTCCCGAAGACGCCCAACGGCGCCAACATGTTCGACCAGGTGTACCGGACCGGCGACAACGGGGAGCGCCTCATCGTCGAGGCCAAGGCTCCGTCCGGAGACCTCGACTGGCGTCACGGCCGTGCCGACCCGGAGGACCCGACGAACCCGCACGCCGGAGACAACGGCGGGGCCCAGGGCATGAGGGTCAAGCAGGGCACCAGGCTGTATATCCGCACGATCCTCGGCGAGATGACGAAACGCGGTGGGCGCGACGCCGAGATCGCGGCGGAGCTCCGCAACGCGCTGAAGGAGGGAAAGCTGCAGTATGTCCTGGTGAAGGCGCATGACCCCGTCGGCTCCTCATACGCTGGTGCCATGCTTGAGCATTTGAAGATCTAGTGAGAGGAGGGGCCGTGGTCACGCGCATTCCCCGCCACGACTTCCCGACGGACAACGCCTCCGAAGCCATGGCACCGATCGTCAAGGCCGGCGAAGAGGTGCTCGACGAGCTTGAGACGTCCGAGTTCGACCGCTTCGATGCCCTGGGCTACACGCTGACTGCGGCGAAGTGGTACTGCCTGACGGACCCCATGGCAACGGAGTTCCCGACCTGGGAGGCATGGGTCACGGCCATGCAGGTCGGCTCCGCCCTGTTCATCTCCGGTTCGGCGGCCGAAGGGCCCGTACCGTGCCGGATCGGGAGCAGGGGCGAGGTGAAGAACCTTCCCGCGACCGGCCCGCAGGAGTACCTGCACGCCGGAGACTGGCTCACCTCCTACTACCTGGCGGTGATCTGCCGCGAGAACGAACGCCTCGACCGGCTGGCCCGAGTACCCGTCTCGTTCCTCCGTGAGTCCGGAGCCGAGTTCGACGAGTACATCTACGCGTGGGTGGAGACCCTGCAGAACGCCTGGTTCGGCCGCCGGGAGACCTGGGACACCCTCGTCACCGCGGTCAACGGAACCGACCCCGAGACCGCACAGATCGCCGGCAAGGAGCTGATGCTGAAGATCCTTTATCCGCCCCTTGAGCTCTTCCACCGCTACCAGCGCCAGGACACCGAGAAGTTCAACACGGTGCTGGCCGAGGCGCTCACCTGGCACAAGGAGTACTGGACCGGCGACGAGGCGCGTTCGCTCAGCGGGGACGGTCTGGTCGCCCTCGGCCCCCTGGCCATCGCCTGCATGGCCTTCGACGCCGGCATCCCGATCGAGGTCGAGTCCGAGTACCTTCCCAAGGCTCTCCTGCAGCGCAGTTGGATCGGCGAGTACGACACCTGAGCCGCCCGTCCCCGAGTCTGCGCTCCCCCGCCTGCATCCCCCTGATGCCGACACCGGCGACCCCTCCGTCCACCTTTCCGGAGGGAACGCAGGCAACCACCTGCCCAGCAACAGCCTGGACGACGTCGCGCCGACGTGGCGAGGAATTCCACCGTCAGATGTCGTGCGGATCAGTAATTTCTCTCCGCTCAGGCGGAAGCTGTTCCGGCGGGAGCGAGCGATGTCTTCACCAGTCTTCCCGACCTGTTGATCAACAGGTCGGGAACGTCTTCCTCGTAGAGGCGAATGTGCCCGATCACTTCCTCGGTGCTGGAATGCCAGGCGAGTCGCTCCGCCGGCGAATCCAGCTCAGGCAGGAGTTCGGCGTGCACCTCTTGGCGTGCCGTCAGAGACCATCCACCGGCCGTCCGGACGAGCTCGCCCACCAGGACCCCGCCGATTCGCACCGCAGGTCCGCGCGCCGCAAGCAGCGGGCTACGCGCCGAACGCGCGCGACACCGTATAGATCAGCAGCCCCGCCAGCGCACCCACCACCGTGCCGTTGATCCGGATGAACTGCAGGTCGCGGCCGATGTGCGCCTCGATCTTCCTCGACGTCTGATCCGCGTCCCAGCTCGCCACCGTGTCGCTGATCAGGGACGTGATCTCCGTGCGGTACGTCGTGACGACGTACACCGCGGCGTCCTCCAGCCAGCCCTCCAGCTTCGCCTGGAGCCTGCCGTCCGTCGCCAGTCGCGCGCCCAGCGTCATCAGCGACGCACGGGCCCGGAGCCGCAACTCGCTCTGCTCGTCCTCGGCCGCTGTGATGATCATCGCGCGTACCGACGACCAGGCGGACGCGATGACGTCCTGGACCTCACTGCGTCCAAGGATCTCCGACTTCAGCCGCTCCACCCGGGCCCGGGTGTCCGAGTCGGTCTGCAGGTCGGCCGCGAAGTCCGTCAGGAACGTATCGATCGAAGCACGCGCCGGATGCCCCGGCATGTCCCGCATCTCGGTCACGAAGCGCAGCAGCTCCTTGTAGACGCGCTCCCCCACCCGCTTGTCGACGAAGCGCGGCGTCCAGCCCGGCGCCCCGCCCTGTACCGCGTCCATCACCGAGTCGCCGTGCCGCACCAGCCAGTCGTGCGCGCGCACGCAGATCAGGTCCACGACCTTGCGGTGGCCGCCGTCCGCGACGATCCTCTCCAGCATCTTGCCGAGACCCGGGGCGACCTCCGCCGCCTCCGCCCGACGGGTGATCGCCTCACCGACGACGGCCTGCACGTCGGAGTCGCGCAGGACGGTCATCGCACCCCGCAGCGCGGTGGCCAGTTCGGCCGAGACACGGTCCGCGTGATCCGGGTCCGCCAGCCAGGCACCGAGCCGGCCGCCGATGCCGAGAGCCTGGATCCGACCCCGTACAACCTCACCCGAAAGAAAATTTTCCCCAACAAAGGAACCCAGAGAGGCACCAAGCTGGTCCTTCTTGGTAGGGATGATGGCGGTGTGCGGGATCGGCAGGCCGAGTGGACGCTTGAACAGCGCCGTGACGGCGAACCAGTCGGCCAGCGCACCGACCATCCCCGCCTCGGCGGCCGCGGCGACGAAGCCCGGCCAGCCGCCCACACCCGAACTCCTCGCCCAGGTGGCGAGGACGTACACGAGCGCCACAAGCAGAAGGAGGCCGGTGGCAGTGGTCTTCATCCTGCGCACACCGCGCCGCTTCTCCTCGTCGGCCGCCGTGTACGCGAAGGAGGCGAGAGCGGCGGGACGCGCGCGAGCGGACACTGCTCCGTCCGGGCTCCCGTCCGCGCCGCCCGGAACCATCGCCGGTCCGGCGGGCCCCTCGCCCGGCTCGCCCGGCCCGGTCCGTTCCATCCGTTCCATCCGCTCCACCCGTCCGCGTACGCATCGCCCCCGGTGCCCCGTACGCATTGTCCTTACCTGACCTACTCCCGGGGCGCATGTCGAGTTCCCGTCACCCTGCCCCATCATGAGATCAGCACCCCTCACCGCAAGGAGTCACACCGCCCATGCCCAGGCGCCAGGGAACCACCCTGCTCATCGCCCTCGTGGCGGGCACCGCCGCGACCGCCGCGTTCGTGGCCGCTGCCGGACCCACGCTGTTCTCCGGCAGCGGGACGACCCAGGTCAGTGCCCCGTCGGCCGTCCGGCCCCCCGCCGCGCCCGCCCACTCCACCGGCGTCTGGATCGCCACCTGGGCCGGGGCGCCCGTGGCCGGCATCACGGACCCGATCCCCGCACGCGACCTGACCCGGCGCACCATCCGTGACGTCGTGCACACCAGCGTCGGCGGTGACGCGGCCCGCATCACCCTCTCCAACCTCTTCGGCACACGCCCGCTGCTCGTCGACGACGCCACGGTGAACACCCGGCGCGTCTCCTTCCGCGGAGCACCGTCGGTCACCGTCCCGGTGGGCGGACAGGTCGTCAGCGACCCGGTCGTCGTCCCCGTACCCGCCGACGCCGACCTGGTGGTCGCCTTCCGCACCCCCACGGCGCAGGGGCCCGTCACCATCCACCCGAACAGCCACCAGACCTCCTACGTGGCGGACGAGCGCGGCACCTGGCAGACCAACCTGTGGCGCTACCTCACCGCAGTCGACGTCCGCAACGCGACCGCCGCAGGCGCGGTCGTCGCCATCGGCGACTCGCTCACCGCGGGCACCGGCTCCACCCTCGACGCCGACAGCCGCTGGCCCGACCTCCTCTCCGACCGGCTGCGCGGCCGCTACGCGGTCGTCAACAAGGGCATCGCGGGCAACCGCATCCTGCGCGACGGGCAGATATACGGACAGCGGGCCCTCGACCGTTTCGACCGTGACGTACTGGGCACCGCCGACGCGAAGACCGTCATCATCGCGCTCGGCATCAACGATGTGCAGCAGTTCCCGCAGGAGCAGGACCCGCAGCGGATCGCCGACGGACTCAGGGCCATGACGCAGCGCGCCCACGCCCGCGGACTGCGGGTGGTCGGGGCGACCCTGATGCCGTACGAGGGATACCGCACCTGGACACCCGCGCAGGACGACGTACGGATGCGGGTCAACGCGCTGATACGGGCGGGCGGCATCTTCGACGCCGTCGTGGACTTCGACGCCGCGGCGCGCGACCCGTACCGGCCGAGCCGGCTCCGCCCCGCGTACGACTGCGGCGACCATCTGCACCTCGACGACGCCGGGTATCTGCGGCTGGCCCAGCAGGTGGACCTGGAGAGCCTGCACCCGGAGACACCGGCGTCCGACCAGCTCTGACCGCACAGGAGCGGCGGGGCGGGCACTCGGCGCCACCGCCCGCCCGGCGCTCCGGCCCGGCCGACGGACGGACTACTCGGCCGCCGGCCCCTTCTTCAGCTGCCGCGCCCGCTCCTCGTCCCTGAGCCGCTGCTTCTCCGCCCTGGTCCGCTTCCGCTCCACACCCACCCCGCCCATCAGCGCCAACCCGGTGATCCGCACCCGAGGTGAGCCCGGCGAAGGAACGCCCCCTCCCGAGGCCCGGTCGCCGAATCCACCCATGATGCCGATGCCCCTGACCTCGACCTCCAGCTCCGGCGGGACCGTCACCTGCATCCCGCCCATGATCGCGAAGCAGCGGATGACGACCTCACGGTCCTCGAAACGGGCCTCGCGCAGATCGATCTCACCTCCGCCCCAGAAGGCGAACGCGGTGAACTTCCGTGCCACCGTCCACGTCCCCCTGCGGCCGAAACCGCCCCAGAAGGCGAACGCACCCGTCGAGGTGGCCGGGCCGCCGATCCGCTCCGCCCATGCCACGCCCGCCGCACCGCCCCGCGCGGGAGCACCGCCCGCACCCACCGGTGCCACCACCCCGCCCGGCGCCGGAAGATCACTGATCAGAGGCTCCAGCTCGCCATGCGTGCGGGCCGTGTAGGCCGCCTCCAGCCGCTCCTCGAACTCCTCCATCCGGAGGCGGCCCTCGGCCACCGCATCCCGCAGGACCTCGGCAACACGCTCACGCTCGGCGTCGGACGCACGCATGTCCGGAAGTTCACTCGTCATACCGTGCAGCCTATTGAAGGCACCCGCCCCCGTCACCGATCCGCACGGGCATCGGCCGACGCATACATCTTCGCGATCACGGCCTCGATGTCGGGCTCCCGCACCGACAGGTCCACCAACGGATACTCCGCGGCGATGCGCGCCACCAGCGGCGCCGCCGAACCGGACGCCGGGAAGGCCAGCCACTGCCGCGTCCCCACCACCTTCACCGTACGCACCGAAGGTTCCGAAGGCAGCCGGATCGGCGGCAGTTCACGCTCCAGATCGACAACCAGCGTGCGTTCGCTCTCCCCGACCTCGTGCAGCCCGGCGAACGCCCCGTCGTACATCAGACGCCCGTGGTCGATCACCATCACCCGCCGGCAGAGCTGCTCGATATCCGTCAGATCGTGCGTGGTGAGCAGCACCGTCGTACCCCGATCGGCGTTCAAGTCCCGCAGGAAACCACGGACCTTCGCCTTGGAGACCACATCGAGACCGATCGTCGGCTCGTCCAGGTAGAGCACCTCCGGATCGTGCAGCAGCGCCGCCGCAATGTCTCCGCGCATCCGCTGCCCGAGCGACAGCTGCCGCACCGGCACGTCCAACAGGTCGCCCAGATCGAGGAGTTCGACACAGCGGTCCAGGTTCTCCCGGAACCTCGCGTCGCCGATCCGGTACATCCGGTGCACCAGCCGGTACGAGTCGCGCAGCGGCAGGTCCCACCAGAGCGTGGTGCGCTGACCGAAGACCACACCGATCCGCCGTGCCAGCCTCGTACGCTCCCGGGCGGGGTCGATACCCGCGACCCGCAGCCGGCCACCGCTCGGGGTGAGGATGCCGGTCAGCATCTTGATGGTGGTCGACTTGCCCGCCCCGTTCGGCCCGATGTAGCCGACCATCTCACCGCGCTCCACCCGGAAGCTGATCCCGTCGACCGCCCGCACCTCGCGCCGCTCGCTGCGCAGGAAACCCGTCCTGCGGCGGACGTCGAAGACCTTCTCGACACCCTGAAGTTCGATGAAACCCGTATCCGCGCCCATGACCCGTCCTCGTTCCGCTCGTCCTCAGTTGCCCGTGCTCCGGTACGAGCGCAGCCCCGCCCGCCACGCCGCCCCCGCCAGCGCCCAGCACACCCCCGCCACCACCGGCGGCAGGAACGCCACCCACTCCGGCAGCCCCAGCGGGTACTCCCGGCCCAGCACGTACAGCGCGGGCAGCCAGTTCACGAAGGCCAGCGGCACCACGAACGTCACCCCGCGCACCAGATCCTTCGCGAAGACCGTCGGCGGGTACTGCAGCAGCGCGTTCCCGCCGTACGTGAAGGAGTTCTGCACCTCGGCGGCGTCCTGCGCGAAGAACTGGAACGCCGCCCCGCACACGAACACCGCCCCGAAGATCGCCGCCCCGCTCAGCAGCATCAACGGGATCATCACCACCTTCAGCGGGGTCCACGCGATGTCCAGCACCACCAGCCCGTAGCCGAGCACCAGCAGCCCCTGCGTGATCCGCCCCAGCCTGCGCAACGCGAACCGGTCCGCCGCCACCTGGGCGAGCACCGGCACGGGGCGCACCAGCAACGTGTCCAGCGTGCCGTCCCGGACCCGGCGGCCCAGCCGGTCCATCGACCCCAACGCCAGATCGGCCAGCCCGAAGGAGGTGGCCGCGGCCCCGTACAGCAGGGCGATCTCGGGCAGCGTGTAACCACCCAGCGCGTCGACGTGCGCGAACATCAGCAGGATCGCGACGAAGTCGAAGCCCGTCGCCGCGAAGTTCCCGAAGGCCGTCATGACGAACGAGGCGCGGTACGCCATCGTCGAACGCAGCCACATCGCCACGATCAGCCCGTATGCGCGGACCCCCTCGACCAGCCGCGGCCGCTCGGCGAACGCCTCCACCGGCGCCCCGACGACCTCTCCGACCGCCGCTGCCTCCGCCACCTCAGCCACCCTGGACCACCACCCTCCGCGTAGCCACCGACTGCACCAGCTGCCCCACCGTGAGCAGCGCCACCGCCCAGCCGCCCTGGAACGCGAACGCGCGCACCAGCCCCCACCCGGTGTGCTTGCCGAGGAAGACATCGGCCGGCACCTGCAACAGCGCCGACCACGGCAGCATCCGCGCCACCTCGCCCAGCGCCCCCGGGAACAACGTCAGCGGCAGCAGCATCCCCGAGAAGAACAGCCCCGCCAGGAAGGCGATCTGCGCCGCGCCCGCCCCGTCCATCAGCCAGAACGCGGAGAGCGCCACCAGATAACGCAGCGCGAAACTGACCACCACCCCGAGCATCACCGAGACCAGGAACGCCAGCCAGATGCCCGGCGAGACGGGCAGCGCCAGCGGGAACGCCAACGCCCCCAGCACCATCGGCGCGATGCCCCGCGCCAGCAGCTGATACGCCGCACGACCCAAGTCCCCCGCCATCCACCACAGTTGAAGGTCGACCGGTCGGTAGAGATCGATCGCGACGTCACCGGTACGGATCCGCTCGACCAGCTCGTCCTCGAAACCGCCGCCCATCATCGCGCACGTCGCCAGCAGCGCCTGCCCCAGCCACACGAAGGTCAGCGCCTGCCCCATGTCGTAGCCGCCGAGCCGCGGACGCTCGTCCCACAGCGCCATATAGGTGTACGTCAGGACGAAGCCGAAGACGGTGTTGGTGAAGACACCCGCAGCCGTCGCGATCCGGTAGGTGGCATGGCGCCGGAAACCGCCCGCCGCAACCACCGCGTACAACCGCACCCCCATCACCCCCACGCTCGTTCGCACTGGGGCGCCCAACAGCGTTGGACACCAAAGCGCTCGACATTAGTGCAGTGGAAGCGCCGCCGCGACCGCATTTCAAGGGTCGATCCGGGGGTTATTCCACAGAAAAGGGCACTATGGGAGAACTGACCGCGGCCGAGGAGTCTCCACCGATATGAGCGACGAGCCACAGCAGCAGAGCGGGGAACCCGGCAACGGGAGATGGACCCCGAGTGGCCACTCCGCCGGCACGGGCCCGACCACCCCGGGCGGGACGCAGGGACGCAAGACCCGCCCCAGGCGCACCGGCTGGCGCCGGGCCGTCCCCACCTGGCGGGTCACCCTCGCCACGCTGCTCGTCATCGCCCTGGTGCTGATCGGCGGCTTCATCGCCGGATACCAGCTCGTCGGCATCCCGCCCGCCAACCCCACCGCCCTCGCGCAGTCCAACGTCTACCTCTACAAGGACGGCAGCGTCATCGCCCGCGACGGCGAGATCAACCGGGAGAAGGTCCAGCTCTCCCAGGTCCCGCTCACCGTCCAGCACGCCGTCCTCGCCGCCGAGGACCGCAACTTCTACTCCGAACGCGCCGTCGACGTCACGGCGATGATCAGGGCCGGCTGGAACACCGTCACCGGCAAGGGCAAACAGGGCGGCTCGACGATCACCCAGCAGTTCGTGAAGAACTACTACCTCGGCCAGGAACAGACCGTGGTCCGCAAGCTCAAGGAGTTCTTCATCGCGATCAAGCTCAACCGCGAGGTGAGCAAGGACCAGATCTTCGAGGGCTACCTCAACACCAGCTACTTCGGCCGCAACGCGTACGGCATCCAGGCCGCCGCCCAGGCCTACTACGGCAAGGACATCGGCGACATCACCACCGCCGAGGGCGCGTACCTCGCCTCCCTGCTCAACGCCCCCAGCGCGTACGACGTCGTCGTCCACCCCGAGAACAAGGCCGCGGCCGTCGCCCGCTGGAACTACGTACTCGACGGCATGGTCAAGGAGAACTGGCTCAGCCCGGCAGCCCGCGCCGCCATGACGTTCCCGGTACCCGGCAAGGTGAAGCCGTCCACCGGACTCGCCGGACAGCGCGGCTACATCGTCCAGGCCGTCAAGGACTACCTCAGCGCCAACAAGATCATCGACGAGAAGACACTGGCCACCGGCGGCTACCGGATCACCACGACGCTGGTGAGGAAGAACCAGAACGCCCTGGTCAAAGCCGTCAACGACAACGTGATGTCGAGGACGAGCAAAGAGCGCGAAGCCGACCGCAACGTCCGCGTCGGCGGCGCCTCCATCAACCCCGCGGACGGCCGGGTCGTCGCCATGTACGGCGGAATCGACTACACCAAGCAGTACGTCAACAACGCCACCCGGCGCGACTACCAGGTCGGCTCCACCTTCAAACCGTTCGTCTTCACCTCCGCCGTCGCCAACGACTCCACCACCCAGCGCGGCCGCCCCATCACCCCCAACACCATCTACGACGGCACCAACAAGCGCATGGTGGTGGGCCCGGACGGACCCACCGGATACGCCCCCGCCAACGAGGACGACATCAGCTACGGCCGCATCACCGTCCGGGTCGCCACCGACAAGTCCGTCAACGCCGTCTACGCGCAGATGGCCGAGGACGTCGGCCCCGACAAGGTCGAACAGACCGCCATCGACCTCGGCATCCCCAAGAACACCCCCGACCTGACCGCCACACCGTCCATCGCGCTCGGCACCGCCACCGCCAGCGTCCTCGACATGACCGGGGCGTACGCGACCCTCGCCAACCACGGCCGGCACACCCAGTACGTCCTCGTCGACAAGGTCAGCAAGGGCACCGAGGAACTCGCGGTCCCCGGCAGGAACACCAAGCGGGCCGTCAGCCGCGAGGCGGCCGACACCACCACCCAGATCCTGCAGAGCGTCGTCGAAAGCGGCTCGGGAACCGCCGCGCAGAACGCCGGCCGCCCCGCCGCGGGCAAGACCGGCACCGCCGAGGAGGACAAGGCAGCCTGGTTCGCCGGCTACACCCCCGACCTGGCCACCGTCATCGCCGTCATGGGCCAGGACCCGGACACCGGCGTACAGACGCCGCTGTACGGAGCGCTCGGCCTCTCCCGCGTCAACGGCGGCGGCGCCCCCGCCGAGACCTGGGCCCAGTACACCGGCGCCGCACTCAGCGGCACCCCCGTCCAGGACTTCGACCTCGAACTCCAAAGCGGCGCCGACGAACGCTTCCCGCCCACCGACGAGGACACCGGACGGCGCGACACCGGGAACCCGTTCACCAGCCCGGCCGGTACCCCGCCACCCAGCCCGTCCACCCCCCTGCCGCCCAGCCCCACCAGCAGCGCACCCGCCACCAGCGAGCTGCCGACCGACCTCCCGGCCGACGGCGGCACGGACGACCGCGGCAACGACAACGGCGGCATCGACGGACTCTTCCCGCAGGGCGCAGGCGGCGCCCGCCCCCAGACGGTCCCGACCGCTTCCGGACCCCGGTGACGCAGGGACGCGGCGGGCCGGGGCCGGACACGGCACAGAAGGCACAGTGACACCGAAGGCACGGCGGGCCGGGTGACGCGGAAGGCACGGCGGGCCGGGCCCGCTCACGTACGGGACTCAGTGCCCCGACGTCGCCTTCAGACCCACCACCGCCACCAGCAGCAGCGTCACGAAGAAGATCCGGGCGGCGGTCACCGGCTCATGCAGCACCACCATGCCCAGCACCGCCGCCCCCGCCGCACCGATACCGACCCACACCCCGTACGCCGTACCGATCGGCAACGACTTCGCCGCCTGCGACAGCAGCACCATGCTGGCCACGATCCCGAACCCGGTGAACACACTCGGCCACAGCCGGGTGAACCCGTCGGTGAACTTCATCCCGATCGACCAGCCCACTTCCAGCAGACCGGCGACAACAAGCAGAACCCAGGCCACGACGGCACCTCCGACACCACGGACACACGGACATCACGGGTGCGTCGTCTTTGCGGAAATCCCGGTACGGCGCGTCTCGTCGGGCCCCACCAACGTAGCAAACAACAGGCAAAAGGCCTGGTGACACCGGTCACCAGGCCTTACGTCAGAGGTCTGCGGAGCTACAGATACAGCCCCGTCGAATCGACCGAACCCTCGAACCGGTCCGCCGCCACCGCATGCAGATCCCGCTCCCGCATCAGCACGTACGCCACCCCACGCACCTCGACCTCGGCACGGTCCTCGGGGTCGTACAGCACCCGGTCCCCCGGCTCCACCGTCCGCACGTTCTGGCCGACCGCCACCACCACGGCCCAGCCCAGCCGCCGACCGACCGCAGCCGTCGCCGGAATCAGAATGCCACCACCCGAACGGCGCTCGCCCTCGGGCGAATCGGACCGGACCAGCACGCGGTCGTGCAGCATGCGAATGGGCAGCTTGTCGTCGGTGTTCTCGCTCACGACCCGAAACCTACCTGCCTCCCGGCGCGCCGCACGCCTCCGGGGTCAGCCTTGTCAGGACTTCCTTCGCCGCATCCGGCCTCCCGTGCCACGACCCGGCGCCATCCCGGGGCCGCGATCAGCGCTTCCTGCGCCGCACCGACACCGCGAACAGTCCCACCACACCGACCGCCAGCAGCGCCGCCGGGAGCACCCGCTCCAGGCGCGCCGCACCATCCTTCGACACGAACCGCGCCTTCACATCGGACACCGTCCGATTCACCGCGACGAACGCACGCCCGGCCGTCCGGTCCACCGCCTCAGCAGCCCTGGCCTTCGCGTCACCGATGATCGTCTTCGGGTGCACCCGCACCCCGATCTCGTCGAGCACCACCGCAAGCTGCTCACGCCTGCTGATGATGTCCGCCTCGATCTGCGCAGGGGTCCTGGCATCCGACACTGCGCCGCCTCCGTGGTCCTCGTCCGGTAAACCTTCATCGACAGTCTGTCAGCTCCACCGCCCGCATACCCGACGGCACCCCTATTACGCTCGGTCCCGTACAGCCCACCCGTCCCAGAGGAGAACCATGAGCGAGCGACTCCAGCCCGGCGACACCGCCCCCGATTTCACCCTCCCCGACGCCGACGGCAACGACATCTCGCTCGCCGCCCACAAGGGCCGCAAGGTCATCGTCTACTTCTACCCGGCCGCCCTCACCGCCGGCTGCACCAAGCAGGCCTGCGACTTCACCGACAACCTCGACCTGCTGGCCGGCGCCGGATACGACGTCATCGGCGTCTCCCCCGACAAGCCGGAGAAGCTCGCCGCATTCCGCGAGAAGGAGAACCTCAAGGTCACGCTGGTCGGCGACCCTTCCAAGGAGACCCTGGAGGCATACGGCGCCTACGGCGAGAAGCAGTCTTACGGCAAAACGGTGACGGGCGTCATCCGCTCCACGATCGTCGTCGACGAAGAGGGCAAGGTCGAACGCGCTCTCTACAACGTCAGGGCCACCGGTCACGTCGCCAGAATCATCAAGGACCTCGGCATCTGACCGACGCCCCGCCCCTGTGACGGGCGTCGCATTTTCACCCCGCACCGGTTTGCGACCGCCATGACCGCGCAGAAGCCTCTCCTGGAACACCCACCGAGGAAAGGACCCGGCCATGGCGGCCTCCGACCTTCAGCAGGCGGCCGACCCCGATGCGGTCAAACGCCACCCCACCCTCTTCCGGGCCATCCGGAAAAGGCAGAACCCCAGGCTGCGCCGGTCCGACATCACCGTCACCGACGACCAGGCGGTCAAGCGGGCAGTGAAGGCGGCCTCCCTCGGCAACGCCATGGAGTGGTTCGACTTCGGTATCTACTCCTACCTCGCCGTCACCCTGGGTCATGTCTTCTTCCCATCCGGGAACGACACCACCCAGCTGCTCTCCTCGTTCGCCACCTTCGCGGTCGCCTTCCTCGTCCGTCCGCTCGGCGGCATGTTCTTCGGCCCCATGGGTGACCGGATCGGCCGCAAGAAGGTCCTCGCCCTCACCATGATCATGATGGCGGTCGGCACCTTCGCCATCGGCGTCATCCCGTCCCACGCCTCGATCGGCATCTGGGCACCCGCCCTGCTGATCTTCTTCCGGCTGATCCAGGGGTTCTCCACCGGCGGCGAGTACGGCGGCGCCTCCACCTTCATCGCCGAGTACGCCCCCGACAAGCGCCGCGGATACTTCGGCAGCTTCCTCGAATTCGGCACCCTGGCCGGCTACGTCGGCGCCGCCGGTCTCGTCACCGCGCTCACCGCCGTCCTCGACACCCACACCATGGAGTCCTGGGGCTGGCGCATCCCGTTCCTCATCGCGGGCCCGCTCGGCCTGGTCGGCCTGTACCTGCGACTGCGCCTCGACGAGACCCCGGCCTTCCAGAAGCTGGAGGGCGGAAACGCCCAGGCCAGCGAGGCCGCCGACGGCGTGGAGACCACCACCAAGGGCGACCTCGCGAAGATCTTCCGGCAGTACTGGCCGACGCTGATCCTCTGCATCGCCCTGGTCGGCGCGTACAACATCACCGACTACATGCTGCTGTCGTACATGCCGACGTACCTCTCCGACGAGCTCGGCTACAGCGAGACCCACGGTCTGCTCGTCCTGCTCGGCGTCATGGTCCTCCTGATGCTGGTCATCAGCCAGATCGGCAAGCTCTCCGACCGCTTCGGCCGCAAGCCGCTGCTGATGGCGGGAATGCTCGGCTTCCTCGTGCTCTCCCTGCCGTCGTTCCTGCTGATCCGCCAGGGCAGCATCCCGGCCATCGTCATCGGCATGACGATGCTGGGCCTCTCCCTGGTCTGCATGCTGGGCACGATGTCCGCCGCGCTCCCGGCCCTCTTCCCCACCCAGGTCCGCTACGGCTCCCTGTCGGTCGGCTACAACCTCTCGACCTCGCTCTTCGGCGGTACGACTCCGCTGGTGATCACGGCACTGATCAGCTGGAGCGGTACGAACCTGATGCCGGCCTACTACGCGATGGCGGCAGCCCTGGTCGGCGTGGTCTCGGTGGCCTGCATGAAGGAGACGGCCCAGCGCCCGCTGGACGGCTCGCCGCCGTCGGTCGAGACCGACGAGGAGGCCGCGGAACTGTGCGCGGCACAGACCCCGGACCCGAAGTTCTGACCCAGGACCCCGTCCCCCGGGAACACGGCCCGCACCGCTTCGGCTGAAGCGGTGCGGGCCGTTCCACATCTCGTCGCATTACGGACGTGACCGTCCGATAAGCGGTTCGTTACTCCGTACGAGACCGCGAACGTGCGGTCGGGAACGGAGGGGATCGATGGCGGTTCGATACACCCGCGAGCTGCTCGAAACGGATGGCCGGGAAGTGCTTGCTGAAGCCGTGGCCGCCTCAACCAACTGGGGGGACCTGATGCGTCGCCTCGGCCTCAAGCCGAGCGGCGGCCGGCGTCGCGTCCTCCAGGAGAAGGTCGTCGAGTTCGGTCTCGACACCAGCCACTTCACGAAACGCAGTCCCTGGCGTAAGTACACCGACGAGGCCATCGCAGCAGCTGCCGCAACCTCATCGTCGCTGCGCGAGGTCGTCAACAAACTCGGGGCGACTCCGGCATCCGGAACGTTGTCCCACATAAGCCGTCGCATCGCGGCCGCGGGGATCGACGTCAGTCACTTCCCCGGTATGGGCCGCCCCCAGCTGGGCCATTTGTTCACGCTGGAGGAGCTACGCACGGCCGGCGCCTCGGCCGAGAGCATTCGCGGAGTGGCGCGAGAGCTCGGAGTACGCGACGACAGCCAATCGCGCGCTGCCGTTGCAGGGATGCTCCGCAGGAAGGGAATCGACACTTCACACTTCCGCAACGCCCGCCTGGCGATCCCGGAGGACGCCCTGCGTGCCGCTATCCCGAAGGCCAGCAGTTATGCAGATGTCATGCGCGCGCTCAGCCTTGAGGTGAACGATACGAACCATCGGCGTGTACGGCGCAAGGTACTCCAACTCGCGCTGGACACGAGCCACTTCAAGCGCCGGTCTTGGGCCTCGGGCTCGACTCGCGTACAAGAGCAGAAACCGATCGCATCAAGAACACTTGTGGTCATGCCGCAGGGGTCAACGCGCGCAAACCGAGCCAGGCTACATCGCGCACTGCAGGAGATAGGCATCCCGTACCGGTGCGATTCCTGTGGCAATCCAGGCGAGTGGCAGGGGCAGTCGATCACGCTTCAGATCGACCACATAAGCGGTGATTGGCTCGACAACCGGGCTGGAAATCTCCGTTACCTGTGCCCGAACTGCCACGCCCTGACCGACACATGGTGCCGTAACCGGGAGAACAAGCCCCACCTCCGCACATAACGGCCTCCCCGTGCAACGAGAGAGCTCCGCCCGTCCGATCGGCCCTTGTAGGATGGCGGGACGCGCGAGTGCTGGAATTGGTTAGACAGGCTGGTTTTAGGTACCAGTGCCCTAGCGGCGTGAGGGTTCGAGTCCCTCCTCGCGCACTCTGTACGAAGGCCCGGCTCGCAATCCCTGCGAGCCGGGCCTTCACCGTTTTACCGGCGTCACCTCACCAGCTCCCGCACCACCGGCACCAGCGCCCGGAAAGCCTTCCCGCGATGGCTGATCGCGTTCTTCTCCGCCGGGGTCAGCTCCGCGCAGGTGCGGGTCTCACCCTCGGGCTGGAGGATCGGGTCGTAGCCGAAGCCGTTCGCACCGGACGGGATGTGGCGCAGGGTGCCCGGCAGCCGGCCTTCGACCACGTGTTCCGTGCCGTCCGGGAGGGCAAGGGCCGCAGCGCAGGCGAAGTGGGCGGCGCGGTGGGCGTCGTCGATGTCGGAGAGCTGGGCCAGCAGCAGGTCCAGGTTGGCCTGGTCGTTGCCGTGGGTGCCGGACCAGCGGGCCGAGAAGATTCCGGGGGCGCCGCCGAGGACGTCGACGCAGAGGCCGGAGTCGTCGGCGATCGCGGGGTGGCCGGTGGCCTGGGCCAGGGCGTGAGCCTTGAGGAGCGCGTTCTCGGCGAAGGTGACGCCGGTCTCCTTGACGTCGGGGATCTCGGGGTACGCGTCCGCGCCGACGAGTTCGTGGCTGAGTCCCGCGTCGGCGAGGATCGCGTGGAGTTCGGTGATTTTCCCGGCGTTGCGGGTGGCGAGGATCAGGCGGGTCATGTGCCGATTATCGCGCGCCCGTCGGGGTCCCCTACGAGGTGCAGACGTTGCCGATCTCCTTGGCCGCGTCGGTGACCGGGGTGATGTCGGGGGTGGCGTCGCCCTTGTCGATGGCGTCGCGGACGTTCTTGACGCCTGCCTGGAGGTCGTCGACGGCCTTGGAGAGGTCGGCATTGTCGGTCGTGTCGCCGATGTTGCCGAGTTCCTTGTCGATCTCGTCGAGTGCCTCGGACGCCTGGGTGGGGTCGTTCGAGGCGTTGGAGACGGCCTGCTGGAGGTTGCTGACGCTGGTGGCTATGGCGTCTGCGGTACGGACGCAGTCGAGCGCCTTGTCGACGGCGCCGCAGCCGGCCGCCGCGGTGAGGGTGAGGGCGGTCAGGGTCAGCGCGACGGTGATGCGGCGGTGGCGGGTGGCCATGGCCATGGTGCGGTTTCCTCCCCGGTTGCGGATACGCGGACGGGCGCACGGTTCGACCCGTGCGCCCGTGCTCGTGACGACGCTCTTCGGGGCGTACTTGGTTGCTTCTTTACTCGCCGAGGGTGCGGGCGAGCGCTTCGCGCTGGAGCGTGGTGAGGTCGACGCATCCGGCGGTGGCGAGGTCGAGGAGCGCGCCCAGTTCCTTGCGGTCGAAGGGTGCGGCCTCGGCGGTGCCCTGCACCTCGACGAAGCGGCCGTCACCGGTGCAGACGACGTTCATGTCGGTCTCGGCGCGGACGTCCTCCTCGTAGCAGAGGTCGAGGAGGGGCGTGCCGTCGACGATGCCGACGCTGACGGCGGAGACGGTGTCGACGAGGGGCTTGCGGCCGTGCTTGATGAGCTTCTTGCCCTGGCCCCAGGCGATGGCGTCGGCGAGGGCGACGTAGGCGCCGGTGATGGCGGCGGTGCGGGTGCCGCCGTCGGCCTGCAGGACGTCGCAGTCCAGGACGACGGTGTTCTCGCCGAGGGCCTTGTAGTCGATCACGGCGCGGAGGGAGCGGCCGATGAGGCGGCTGATCTCGTGGGTGCGGCCGCCGATCTTGCCGCGGACGGCTTCGCGGTCGCCGCGGGTGTTGGTGGAGCGGGGCAGCATGGAGTATTCGGCGGTGACCCAGCCTTCGCCGCTGCCCTTGCGCCAGCGCGGGACGCCTTCGGTGAAGGAGGCGGTGCAGAAGACCTTGGTGTCGCCGAAGGAGACGAGGACTGAGCCTTCGGCGTGCTTGCTCCATCCGCGTTCGATGGTGACGGGGCGGAGCTGTTCGGGGGTGCGGCCGTCGATACGAGACATGGCGTCGAGCCTATCGGCTGGGTCGCGGCCCCGGTTCCGGGTGTGCCGGGGGCCGGGTGCGGGGATGCCGAGGGGCCGGCGGGCCCCGGTCCGGGCGGGGATGGGCGGGGAGCGGGGCCTGCGGGGCGGGGCGGAGCCGTACCGGCTCAGCCGCCGGTCACATCATGTCTTCGATGTCGGCGGCGATGGGGTCGGCGTCGGTGCCGATGACGACCTGGATCGCGGTGCCCATTTTGACGACGCCATGGGCTCCGGCGGCCTTGAGCGCGGCTTCGTCGACCTTGCTCGGGTCGATCACCTCGGTGCGGAGGCGGGTGATGCAGCCTTCGACCTCTTCGATGTTGTCGATGCCGCCGAGCCCGGCGACGATCTTCTCAGCCTTGCTGGCCATGTCGTTTCTCCCTGGGTTCTTCGCGTCCGCGCGCCGGCCCACCGTGGGCCCGTTTTTTCACGTTAACGCACGATTAGCCCAACTTCACGAGCGGGCGTTCGACCCATCGCCCATGATGACGATCACCGGTGTCGTGCCCTCCGGGCAGGTTGCGCACCGCACCGCAGTGGGTCCAGTCCGCTCTGCGGCGACCGACGGAAGTGACGCGTTCCGGGAGAATGCCGATGAGTGCGAGCAGCGCCGCAGTGCCGCAGAAGAAGTGGTGGAACGGCCTCTTCCAGGGCCTCCAGAAGATGGGGCGCAGCCTCCAGCTGCCGATCGCCGTGCTGCCCGCGGCGGGCATCCTCAACCGGCTCGGCCAGCCGGACGTGTTCGGCGACGAGGGGCTCGGCTGGAACAACGTCGCGAAGGTCTTCGACGCGGCCGGTGGGGCGCTGCTCGATTCCGGGCTGGGCCTGCCGCTGCTGTTCTGTATCGGTGTCGCGATCGGCATGGCGAAGAAGTCGGACGGTTCGACGGCGCTCGCCGCGGTGACCGGCTTTCTCGTCTACTA
Source organism: Streptomyces sp. NPDC058231 (assembly GCF_042882275.1). Lineage (NCBI taxonomy): Bacteria > Bacillati > Actinomycetota > Actinomycetes > Kitasatosporales > Streptomycetaceae > Streptomyces > Streptomyces sp. NPDC058231. The sequence continues at coordinate 19,821 of NZ_JBHVWN010000099.1, forward strand.
CGCGGTGCTGCACGCCTTCCCGGTGGACTGTGCCCCGGGTTCCACGTTCACCGACGGCGGCACCTGGTTCGGTACCTGTGTGACCGGCGACGCGAAGGTGACGGCTGCCGAGTACCAGAACCCCGGGGTGTTCGGGGGCATCGTGATGGGCCTGCTGTCCGCGTGGTTCTGGCAGCGGTACCACCGGGTGAAGCTGGTGGACTGGCTGGGCTTCTTCAACGGCCGCCGGCTCGTGCCGATCATCATGGCGTTCGTCGGGCTGCTCTTCGCCGCTCTGTGTGCCTGGCTGTGGGCGCCGGTCGGTGACGGTCTGACGAGTTTCTCCAAGTGGCTGGTGGACCTGAACTGGGTGGGTTCCGGCATCTTCGGCATCGCCAACCGCGCCCTGCTGGTCATCGGTCTGCACCAGTTCCTGAACACGTTCGTCTGGTTCCAGTTCGGCGACTTCACCAAGCCGGACGGCTCGGTGGTGCACGGTGACATCAACCGGTTCCTGGCGGGTGATCCGACGGCCGGGCAGTTCACCACGGGCTTCTTCCCGATCATGATGTTCGCGCTGCCGGCGGCTGCGCTGGCGATCTACCACTGCGCCAAACCGCATCGCCGGAAGGCGGTCGGCGGCATGATGCTCTCGGTCGGCCTGACCTCGTTCGTGACGGGTATCACCGAGCCGATCGAGTACTCGTTCCTCTTCGTCGCCCCGCTGCTGTATGCCATCCACGCGGTGCTGACCGGTGTCTCGATGGCAGTGAGCTGGGCGCTCGGGGTGAAGGACGGGTTCAGCTTCTCGGCGGGGCTGATCGACTACGTCATCAACTGGAGCCTGGCCACGAAACCCTGGCTGATCATCCCGATCGGTCTCTGTTTCGCGGTGGTGTACTACGTGCTCTTCCGGTTCGCGATCACCAGGTTCGATCTCCAGACGCCGGGCCGGGAGCCGGACGAGCTGGAGGCGGAGATCGAGAAGGACCTGATCAAGTAGGTCCTGCGGGTTCCGCGGCCGGCGTGCGACGAGCCCCGTCCTCCCTGTCGGCGGAGGTGGGGCCCGTCGGGTGCGGAGGGCTAGATCTCGTAGACCGCGCCCGGCGCGGCCACTTCCGCCGGTCCGCGGTAGATCGCGCGGGCGTCGGCGAGGTTGCGGTCGGCGTCCGTCCACGGCGGGATGTGGGTGAGGACGAGCCGGCCCACCTTCGCGCGTGCGGCGATCTCGCCCGCCTCGCGCCCGTTGAGGTGGAGGTCCGGGATGTCTTCCTTGCCGTGGGTGAACGAGGCTTCGCAGAGGAACAGGTCGGCGCCTTCCGCGAGTTCGTCGAGCGCGTCGCAGATGCCGGTGTCGCCGGAGTACGCGAGCGTGCGGCCGCCGTGCTCGATCCGGATGCCGAAGGCGTCGACGGGGTGGCAGACCTTCTCCGTACGGACCGAGAAGGGGCCGATGTCGAACGAGCCGGGCTTGAGCGTGTGGAAGTCGAAGACCTCGCCCATCGCGTGGTCGGACGGGGTGTCGGCGTGCGCGGTGGTCAGCCGCTGTTCGGTGCCGTCGGGGCCGTAGACCGGGATGGAGGCGGGGCGTCCGCCGTCGTGCCGGTAGTAGCGGACGACGAAGTACGCGCACATGTCGATGCAGTGATCGGCATGGAGGTGGCTGAGGAAGATGGCGTCGAGGTCGTAGAGACCGACATGGCGCTGCAGCTCGCCGAGGGCGCCGTTGCCCATGTCGAGGAGCAGCCTGAAGCCGTCGGCCTCTACGAGGTAGCTCGAACATGCCGAACCCGCGGACGGGAACGAACCGGAGCAGCCGACGACGGTGAGCTTCATGGAGCGTGAACCTCCGAGACGTGGGAACGGGGAGGGTTCGTGCGATTTGTTGAGCGTAAGGCGCGAAACAGGTGGTCGCGCCTCCGGAGCCTGCCGTTGTGGGCGAACTCACCTGCTCTGTCACCGGTTCGATGGAAGCGGGCGCGGGGAGCGGGCTGCCGGGGGCACCGGTACCGTCGGGGCATGGACATGTCCTGGTGGCCGGCTCTGGTCGTGGTGGTACTGCTTGCTTTCGTCGTCGCGCTCGTCGATGGGCGGGGCCGCCTGGGGCGGGGCGGACGGGGCCGTGCCGTGGGTGGCGGGCGGCGGCCGGGCGGGCGGACGCGGCCGCCGGGGCGGACGGAGGGGCCCGGGCTCGGGCCGGAGCGGGCGCCGCGGCCGGGCGAGATCTGGTGGGCCGAGGTGCCCTACGAGGACGGGCCCGGATCGAAGGACCGGCCGTGTCTGGTGCTGTCGGTGCGGGGCGGCACCGCGCTCGTAGCCAAGATCACCAGCCAACGTCACGAGGAGCGGCCGGGGGTGATCGCGCTTCCGCCGGGGACCGTGGGGGACGTGCGGGGGCGCGCGAGTTTCCTGGAGACGGACGAGTTGCGTGATGTGGCGGTGCGCGGGTTCCGCCGGCGGGTGGGGCAGGCCGACGCGGCGCTGTGGGAGCAGGTGCGGGGGCTCGGCTGAGGCGGCGCTGTGGGAGCGGGTGCGGGGCTCGGCCGACGGGCCCGGAATGTGCTCGGTCGCCCCGGGGGGGGGGGTTACAGCCCACCCGGCGGCCGGGGGCGTGCGGTGGGTCCCGGGCGGGTTTGGCCCGAGCTGGCCGGGCCGCGGGGCGATGGGGGGGTCCGGCGGCGGGGCCCTGTATACGCCG
>NZ_JBHVWN010000100.1:0-22474 GCF_042882275.1 Streptomyces sp. NPDC058231
CGGGCCCGGGGGGGCCCCCCCCCGCCCCGGGGCCGACCCCGCCGCCCCCCCCCCCCGGCTGTGGGCGGGGGGCGCGCCCAGGCCCGCCGCCCCGCCCCCCCCGCCCCGCCGTCAGCGCTTCTTGCCGCCCGGCTTCGGATCCGTCAGCCCCGCCCGCCGCAGGGCGTCCGCCATCGCACTGTTCACAGGCGCGGGTGCCTGACGGGCCGCGCCGCCCGCGCCGCCGCCGCGCCGGTCCTGGCCGCCCTGGCCCTGCCGCTGCCGAGGCGGCCGGCCGCCCTGGCCGCCCCGCTCCCGCTTGCCGCCGCCGTCCTGCGGGGATCCGTGTCCCGCCGAGGCCTCGTCGTCCAGCCGCAGCGTCAACGAGATCCGCTTACGCGGAATGTCGACGTCCATCACCTTCACCTTCACGATGTCGCCCGGCTTCACGACATCGCGCGGATCCTTGACGAACGTCTTCGACATCGCCGACACATGCACCAGGCCGTCCTGGTGGACACCGATGTCCACGAACGCCCCGAACGCGGCGACGTTCGTGACGACCCCCTCCAGCACCATCCCGGAGACCAGATCGCCGATCTTCTCGACGCCCTCCTTGAAGGTGGCCGTCTTGAACGCGGGCCGCGGGTCGCGGCCCGGCTTCTCCAGCTCCTTGAGGATGTCCGTGACCGTCGGCAGTCCGAACTTCTCGTCCACGAAGTCGTCGGCCCGCAGCGACCGCAGCACGCTCGAATTGCCGACCAGCGAGGCGACCTCGCCGCCTACCGTCTTCGCCATCCGCCGCACCACCGGGTACGCCTCCGGGTGCACGCTCGACGCGTCCAGCGGGTCGTCGCCCCGGATCCGGAGGAAGCCAGCGCACTGCTCGTACGCCTTCGGGCCCAGCCGGGCCACGTCCTTCAGCGCCTTGCGGGAGCGGAACGGCCCGTTCGCGTCGCGGTGCGCGACGATGTTCTCCGCGAGGCCGGAGCCGATGCCCGAGACCCGCGAGAGCAGCGGCGCGGACGCGGTGTTGACGTCCACGCCGACGCCGTTCACACAGTCCTCGACGACCGCGTCCAGCGAGCGCGACAGCTTCACCTCGGACAGGTCGTGCTGGTACTGGCCGACACCGATCGACTTCGGGTCGATCTTCACCAGCTCGGCCAGCGGGTCCTGCAGGCGCCGCGCGATCGACACCGCACCGCGCAAGGACACGTCCATGTCCGGGAGTTCCTGCGAGGCGAAGGCCGAGGCCGAGTAGACCGAGGCGCCCGCCTCGGACACCATCACCTTGGTGAGCTTCAACTCCGGATACTTCTCGCAGAGTTCACCGGCGAGCTTGTCCGTCTCGCGGGACGCGGTGCCGTTGCCGATGGCGATCAGGTCGACGGAGTGCTGTTTCGCCAGCCGCTCCAGCTTGGCCAGCGACTCGTCCCACCTGTTCGCCGGGACGTGCGGATGGATGACGTCCGTGGCGACGACCTTGCCGGTCGCGTCGACGACGGCGACCTTCACCCCGGTACGGAAACCGGGGTCGAGCCCCAGGGTGGCCCGCGTCCCGGCCGGTGCGGCAAGCAGCAGATCGCGCAGGTTCGACGCGAAGACGCGTACCGCCTCGTCCTCCGCCGCCGTGCGCAGCCGCAGCCGCAGGTCGATCCCGAGGTGGACGAGGATCCGGGTCCGCCATGCCCAGCGCACGGTGTCGCCGAGCCATTTGTCGCCGGGGCGGCCGCGGTCGGCCACGCCGAAGCGGCGGGCGATCATGTTCTCGTACATCGACGGGCCCGGCTCGCCCGAGGGCTCCTCCGGCTCCAGCACCAGATCGAGGACGTCCTCCTTCTCGCCCCGGAGCATCGCGAGGACCCGATGCGAGGGCAGCGCCGTGAACGGCTCCGCGAAATCGAAGTAGTCGGCGAACTTCGCGCCCGCCTCCTCCTTGCCGTCCCGGACCTTCGCCGCCAGCCGGCCGCGCGACCACATGCGCTCACGCAGTTCACCGATCAGGTCGGCGTCCTCCGAGAACCGCTCGGTGAGGATGGCCCGGGCACCCTCCAGGGCGGCTGCCGCGTCCGCGACGCCCTTGTCGGCGTCGACGAAGGCCGCCGCCGCGGCGAGCGGGTCGGCGGACGTGTCACCGAGCAGGCCGTCGGCGAGCGGTGCGAGCCCCGCCTCCCGGGCGATCTGTGCCTTCGTCCGCCGCTTCGGCTTGAACGGCAGATAGATGTCCTCGAGGCGCGCCTTGGTGTCGGCGCCCCGGATCTGCGCCTCCAGGGCCTCGTCGAGCTTGCCCTGCTCGCGTACCGAGTCGAGGATCGCGGTCCGGCGGTCCTCCAGTTCCCGCAGGTAGCGCAACCGCTCCTCGAGCGTGCGCAGCTGCGCGTCGTCGAGCATCTCGGTCGCTTCCTTGCGGTAGCGCGCGATGAACGGCACGGTCGACCCGCCGTCGAGCAGCTCGACGGCCGCCCTCACCTGCCGCTCGCGTACGCCGAGCTCCTCGGCGATCCTGCCTTCGATGGACGTCGTCACGGTTCTACCGACTCGCCTTCTCGTACTGGCTGTGCTGGGCTGTGCTTATCGGGGCGCGTGGCCCCTTCCGCCTGCATTGTGCCGGGTGGCCGGGCGCCGTGTCGCCCGACAGCCCCACTTGTCGGCCGTACGGCTGGTCGGCGGATCAGCCCTTGCCGACCAGATCGGCCGGGAACGCACCCGCCGACGCGGCCGTGACGAGGAACCCGCGGGCCAGCTCGGTCAGCCGCTCCACGCCCTCGGCGCCCAGATGTCCGTACGGGGCCAGGTCCATCCGGTCCGTGGCGTCCTCCAGCTCCGCCCGCAGCGCGGTCCCCGCTTCCGTGAGCTCGCCCTCGCCGTCCAGGAGTCCGCGCCCGCGCAGCCGCTCGGCCGCGTCCTCCCAGTCGGTCCGGCGCCAGCCGCGGGTGGCCAGGATCCAGCGCGGGGACATTCCCTTGCCGGTCGCGGTGTGGCTGACCAGCGCCTCGACCGGGTCGAGACCGGCTGCGACCAGCGCGGCGAGATGGCCGTCGCCGCGGTGCTCGCGGAGCAGGGTCGCGGCGTGCCAGTACGCCAGGTGCGGCAGCTCCGGAACCGGCAGATCGGCGTGGGCGGCGTAGAGCGGCCGGGCGTGCCGGGTGCACGCCTCGGCGGCGCGCAGCGCCAGCTCCGCCGCCTCGGCCAGCTCGGGCGAGTCGATGATCTCCGGGCCGAGGAGCCGCCGCAGTGTCGTGTCCACCGCCCGCAGCCGGGCGTCGAGGACCGCCTGCGGCGAGGCCACCGACCACACCGCGGGCAGGTGCCGGGCGACGAGCTCGTGGTTGAAGTTGTAGAAGGAAGCGGTGACGGTGCCGGGACCGACAGCGCCCAGCGCCGCCCCGCGGGAGGCGAAGTAGACGGCCTTCGGATCATCGATGCCGAGCTCTCCGAGCTCCTTGTCGAGGTCGGGGGAGAAGTAGACCGTCGAGTGCAGCGGGTTGATGGCGTTGTGGCAGCGGCGTCCGGCGCGCGGCGGCAGAGTGCTCATGCCCGAACGTTACCGACTGGTCGGTACGTCTCGTAACCCCGGGGTGGCGTCCGGTCCGTCCCGGGGCCGGCACCGCTTGCGGAACGGGCAGTCCGTCGTTGCGGCGCCGCTCGCGGCCGCCCAGGATGACAGGGGTGACGCAGCGAGCCGTGCGGTCGTCCCCTCCGGGACCACCGGCGGCGCTCCACCCCGCCCGCCCGGCACGCACCGGCTGAAAGGCCGTCCCATGCAGATCGCCATCGTCCTGTACGACCGCTTCACCGCACTCGACGCCGTCGGCACCTACGAAATGCTCGCCCGCACACCCGGCGCCGACACCGTCTTCGTCGCCGAACGGACCGGCCCGGTGCGCAACGACAACGGCAGCCTCGCGCTGGTCGCCGACCGGACTCTCACCGACGTACCGGCTCCGGACGTGGTCGTCGAGCAGCTCCGCGGCAGGAGCCGGTTCACGCTCCGGTAGCCGCGTGCCCCGGGCTCAGGTGGTCCAGGTGAAGTGCGGCGTGCGGCGCTCCAGGAAGGCGGTGATCCCCTCCGCGGTGTCGCCGCTGTGGCGTACCTGGTGCGCCCAGTGCGCGTCCCGGTCCTCCCGTCCCGAGGCGAACTCCTTCGCCGCCGCCTGCGTCAGCTGCGAGCGCGAGGCCAGGACCCGTGCGTACGACGCGACCCGGTCGTCCAGGCCGGCGGCCGGCAGCACCTCGTCCACCAGGCCGGTCCGGAGCGCCCGCTCCGTGCCGATCAGCTCGCCGGAGAACAGCAGGTGCTTCGTCGTGGCGGGGCCGACGAGCGCGACCAGCCGCCGGGTCGACGACGAGGCGTAGACGATCCCGAGCCTGGCCGGCGTGACGCCGAACGACGCGCCCTCCTCGGCGAACCGCAGGTCGCAGGCGGCCGCCAGCTGGCTGCCGCCGCCCACGCAGTAGCCGCGCACCGCGGCGAGCGTCGGGCGCGGGAAGGCTGCCAGGGCCTCTTCCGCCGCCACCGCCAGGGCCTGCGGGTCGTACGCCGGATCGCCCGCCCGGTCCTGCAACGAGGAGATGTCCGCGCCCGCGCAGAAGGTGTCCCCTGCACCGGTCAGGACCAGGACCCGCACGTCGGGGTCGGCCGCCAGCCGCTCCAGCATTCCGGGCAGCTCCTGCCACATGGCGGCCGTCATCGCGTTGCGCTTGGCCGGGTTGTTGATCACGACGGTGGCGATGCCGTCCGCGACGGTGAGCTGCAGCTGGGGTTCCGTACGGTCCATGCGCCGGATGCTATCCGCACCGTCCGAAACTACGATCAAGAAGGGGTCGCGAGCACGCACGCACCGTGAGGAGCTGTCCGATGGCCGATCCCGTGGTCCGGAGCAGGAGACTGAGCCGCAGTTTCGGCGGGCTCGCCGTGCTCGGTGCGCTCCTGGTGATGGCCGGCTCGCGCTGCTCTTCGACGGACTCGGCCTGATCCCGATCGGGATCGGCGGGCGCCGGATCGTCTCGCAGGTGTCGGACGCGATGACGTCCGAGGAGCTGCCGGACAGGCCATCAGGAGAAGGTCAGAACCCGTCGAAGAACTGATGCGGTCACACTCAATCGAACAAATTCTGTCGATAGAGGTCGACTTGTGTTCAGTAGCACGGTCCGGAGCAACCACTCCCCGCACTCTGTACTCGACATGCTGTGACCATCGAGTCGAGAGCGGGTGCGGGAACTATGGAGAGCCGCGGGAGCGTCCCCGCCCGGCCCGTGTCGTACGAAGGAGTCTGGCGGTTCACCGCGCCGGCCGTCGACGTCTCCGTACCGCAGGCCCGGCACGCCGTACGCGATCTGCTGAACCGCCAGGGCGTGCCGATGGACGAGGACATCGCCCAGGGCCTGCTGCTCATCGTCTCCGAGCTGGTGACCAACGCCGTGAAGCACGCCGCACTGCTCTCCCCTGAACTCGCCGTCGAGGTGGCCGTCGGCGCCGAATGGGTCAGGGTCTCGGTCGAGGACAACCACCCCTACCGGCCGACGGCACTGGAGACGGACTACGCGCAGACGGGTGGCCGTGGGCTGCTGCTGGTACGTGAGATCACGTACGAGGCGGGCGGCACCTGCGACGTCGAGCACACCGCCGGCGGCGGAAAGATCATCTGGGCGGCGCTGCCTCTGAACCCGCAGCTCTGACCGCCCGTACCCGATGCGGCGCTCCGCCGCTACCAGCCGGCGGAAGGCCCGGTCAGCTCCCTGATCGCCGGGCGCGCGGCGTCGAGCACCGTCATGAACCACGCCGAGAACGGTGCCCCGGCATGCCGCTCGGCCAGATCGTCGGCGGCCACGAACTCCGTCTCACCGACCTCCTCCGGGTCCGGCCGCAGCTGCGCCTGGGCCATCCCGACGAAGAGATGGTTGAACTCCTGCTCGACGAGGCCCGATGCCGGATCCGGATGGTTGTAGCGGACCGTGCCGGCCTCTGCCAGCAACGAGGGTGAGATCCCGAGCTCCTCGTAGGTACGCCGGGCGGCGGCGGCGAAGGGCGACTCGCCCGGGTAGGGGTGACCGCAGCAGGTGTTCGACCAGACACCGGGGGAGTGGTACTTGCCGAGCGCGCGGCGCTGCAGCAGCAGCCTGCCCTGCTCGTCGAAGAGGAACACGGAGAACGCCCGGTGCAGCTGACCGGGCGCCTGGTGGGCGGCGAGCTTCTCCGCCGTGCCGATGGTGGTGCCGTTCTCGTCGACCAGTTCGAGCATGATCGCTTCTGCTGTGCCGTTCGACGAGCTGTTCGCCGCGGTGGCTGGTGTGGTCGGCATACCCATCCTTCGCTATGGTCCCCGGCCTCGTGCGCCGGTCCCCTCAAGTCTGCTCAAGTCTGCCGTACAAAAGCGGCTTGTCCGTACTTCGGGTCCTGCATGTCCGGTCCCGCCGCACTGCACGGATGCGGCGGGACCGGACTGTGCGTCAGACCCCGAATGCCGCCGGATACTGGATCGTGCCCTGCGGCACCGGCGCGGAACCGTCGAGGACCAGAGCCATCATCGCCTCGTTCGGCACCTCGAAACCGGCCCGGATCCCGTATCGGGACGCCGGCACGAAGCCGAACCGCCGGTAGTACCCGGGATCCCCGAGTACCAGCACGAGCGATTCGCCCCGCAGCCGCGCCGCGTCCAGCACGGCCCGTACGGCGGCCTGCCCGGCACCCCGCCGCTGACGGTCCGGGACGGTCGCCACGGGGGCCAGCGCGAGCGCGGGTGCGTCACCGACCCGGCAGCGGGTGAGCAGTGCGTACGCCGCGATGCCCCCGGTCCCGCCGGCGTCCTGCGCCACGTACGAGAGCCCCGGCAGCCAGGCCCCCGGATCGTCGCGCAGGGCGTCGACGAGTCCTGCCTCGTCAGGGGTCGGGAACGCGGCCGCGTTGACCGCGTGCACCGCTCGGGTGTCCGCCGCCGTCTCCGGCCGGGTGGTCCAGCGGGGATCGGCGGGCCGCAGTGCGTAAGCCGCGTAGCCGTACTCCGCGCCGTGGTCGCGCCGCATCGCGAGTTCCTCGCGCGTGGACGTGAGCGCCCACTCCATGCCGGGCACCGAACGATCGGCGGCCGCGACATGCGCGGCGAGCGGGACGTAGTACTCGTCCCAGTCGCTTTCGGGCTGCACCCGTGCCCCGAGGACGTGGTAGCCCGAGGCGACGACCGCCGCCGTCTGCGCGGCCACCGGGAGCATCGGACCGTCCTGGTCCCAGAAGGCGCGCGCCTCGTCCGACGGAGCGTCCGTCGTCCAGACGAACTGGCTGACGACCAGCGAGCCGCCGGGGGCGAGCAGTCGCTTCCAGTCCCGCAGCGCGGCCTCGAAACCGATGATGTACGCGGCCCCTTCGGACCAGACCAGATCGAAGGACCCGTCGGGGAGGTCCGGCGTGCCCGGACCGGTGAGTCTGCCCATGTCGGCCCGTACGGTACGGATCCGGTCGCCGAGCCCGCGTGCATCGGCGGCCTCGCGCAGTTCGTCGAGGAACGGCTGATGGGTGTCGACGGCGGTCACCTCGGCGCCCGCGTCGGCGGCGAGCAGCACCGCGGCGCGGCCGGGGCCGCAGCCGAGATCCAGGACGCGCGGGCGGCGTGGCAGCGGACCGGTGCGGGCCAGCAGCCACCGGGTGGTGGCGTCGGAGCCGGGGCTCTGCCGTGGCAGGTGGTGGTGCAAGGAGAAGAACGCCGCGATGCGGGCGGCGCGATCGTTGTCGGTCAACGTGGAAACCCCTGAGTGGGCGGGTTCCGGCCGGGGGCGGCCCGCTGTGCGCGAGCCGGGGCGCTAGCCGGGAACCCGGGAGCTGAAGAAGGACCGGATGCTGCGCCGGGAAGGCGCCGTCGCGACGGTCATCAATCTCAGCTCCTCTTCATTCTTGAGCACGGCGAGGCTTGAACCGCCTCTGCGCAGGACCCTACACCCGCGTCCCGAGGGCGTTTCGGCTACCTGAGAAGGAGTCAGTGGCAGAGCCGCGCCTCGTGCTCCGCGTGCCCGCTCGGCTCCAGCTGGAACGTGCAGTGCTCGACATCGAAGTGGACGCCGAGACAGCCCTGCAGTTCATGCAGCAGCTTCTCGTGCCCGATCGAGTCGAGCAGCTCCTGGTGCACCACCACATGGGCGGAGAGCACCGGCATCCCCGAGGTGATGGTCCAGGCGTGCAGGTCGTGGACGTCGATCACCCCGGGCAGGGCCGTGATGTGCGCCCGGACCTCCCCCATGTCGACGCCCTTCGGGGCCGCCTCCAGCAGCACGTCGAGCGTCTCCCGGAGCAGCTTCACCGTACGCGGGACGATCATCAGGCCGATCGCCAGCGAGGCGATCGGGTCGGCGGCCTGCCAGCCGGTCGCCAGGATGATGCCCGCCGACAGCAGTACGGTGACCGAACCGAGAGTGTCCGCGAGCACCTCCAGATAGGCGCCGCGCACATTGAGGCTCTCCTTCTGCCCGCGCATCAGCAGCGACAGCGAGATCATGTTGGCGACCAGGCCGATCAGGGCGAAGACGATCGTCAGTCCGCCCCGGGTCTCCGTCGGCGTGACGAACCGCTCGATGGCCTCGTACAGCAGATAGCCGCCCACGCCGAGCAGCAGTACGCAGTTGGCCAGCGCGGCGAGGATCTCGGCGCGGGCGAAGCCGAAGGTGCGGTTGAGCCCGGCCGGCCGGTTGGCGAAGTGGATCGCCAGCAGCGCCATGCCGAGCCCCAGCGCGTCGGTCGCCATATGGGCCGCGTCGGCGATCAGGGCGAGGGAGTCGGCGAGCAGGCCTCCGGTGATCTCCAGCGCCGTCACGGTGAGTGTGATGCACAGGGCGATCCGCAGCCGTCCCTTGTACGCGGCAGCCGCGGTGCCGGTGGGCGGTGGCCCTCCGTGTGTGTGCCCGTGATCGTGCCCAGCCCCCATGGGGACGCCTCCGGTCGTTTCGCGGACCCGGATCCGTACCGGCCCGAGAAGGCCAGTCAACTACGGGTGGGGGGTACCCGGCAAACACGGTACTGAACACCGTTGTCATATGCCCTGACCTGCGGAAATGATTGCAGGTCAGGGCGGTGGGCCGGTCAGGTGCGGATCATTCGGCGAGTGCCTCGGGGTGGTGCAGGCGCCAGCCCTCCCAGGCCGACTCGACCATCTCGCGCACCCCGCGACGGGCCGTCCAGCCCAGCTCCGCGGAGATGCGCCCGACGGAGGCGACGGCCCTGGCCGCGTCACCGGGCCGACGCGGCTCGGTCCTCGGCTCCAGGCGGCGGCCGCTGATCTCGCCCACCAGATCGGCGAGCTCACGCACGGAGACGCCCTCGCCGCGGCCGATGTTCACGGTGAGGTCCCCGGGACCGCCCTGCTCGGCCAGCCTGCGGGCCACCGCGAGATGCGCGTCGGCGAGGTCGCTGACGTGGATGTAGTCGCGGATGCACGTCCCGTCCGGTGTCGGATAGTCGTCGCCGAAGATCCGCGGGGCCTCGCCGCGGGTCAGCCGGTCGAAGAACATCGGAATCACATTGAAGACGCCGGTGTCCGAAAGTTCGGGCTCGGCCGCCCCCGCCACATTGAAGTAGCGCAGGCAGCCGGTGGACAGGGAGTGCGCCTTCCCGGTCGCCCGGACGAGCCACTCCCCGGCGAGCTTGGTCTCACCGTACGGATTGATCGGGACACAAGGGGTCTCCTCCGTGATGAGCTCCGCGTCCGGTACGCCGTACACCGCGGCCGAGGACGAGAAGAGGAAGCGGCGCACACCCGCGGCCACCACGGCCTCCAGCAGCACCGTCAGCCCCGACACGTTCTCCCGGTAGTAGCGCAGCGGCTGCTCGACGGACTCCCCGACCTGCTTCTTCGCTGCGAGATGCACCACACCGGTCACCGCGTGCTCGGTGAGCACCCGGTCGAGCAGTGCGCGGTCCGCCGCCGAGCCGCGGATCAGCGGCACATCGGCCGGAAGCCGGTCCGGAACCCCGGTCGACAGGTCGTCCAGTACGACCACTTTCTCCCCGGCGCCCGTCATGGCTCGCACCACATGTGCCCCGATATATCCAGCTCCGCCTGTGATCAGCCATGTCATGCCCGTCAGCCTAGGTCTATGCCGGTGCGGTGTGTGAGCCGAGGTGGCAGCGGGCGCCCGGCGCGGTTTGTGAGCCGGGGCAGGGATCGACGATGATGATCGCGGGCGGCGCAGCATCATGCAGCTCCACCCCGAACGGAGCACAAACGGGCAGTGAACTCCCGCTTCCGTTCATCCGATAGCCTCTGCCGACGTGCCGCAGGCCCTCTCCGGGCCGCACTGTCGCGCGCCGACCCCGTCAGCACCAAGGAGTGAGTTCGTCTGTCGACCGCCATCCTCACCGGTGCGCCGGTACCCGGGTCGTCGCTCGCGGACGATCTGAGGTCGCTGGGTTTTGACGTACAGGCCGCCGCTGATGTCACCGAAGCCGCCGAGCTGATCTCCGCGGCCCCCGCCGACGCCCGCGTCGCACTCGTCGATCCCCGCTTCGTCGGGCATGTCCACGCCCTACGGCTGGGACTGACCGACCCCCGCTTTGCCGCCGCGGCGGTCCCCGGTGCGCTCACCGCGCAGCCCGAGGCGCGCCCCGCGCTCGTCCGAGCCCTGCGCAGCACCGCCGCCGCCGTGGGCGCGGGCGTGCCCGTCGGACCGGGCGGCTCCGCGGACACCGTGCCGGTCACCGACCGCACCGTGCCGGGCCGGCTCGCCGTCGCGCTGGAGGTCGAGGGAACCGCCGTACAGCGCCCCGAGCTCGGCTCGCTCGTCGCCGCCGTGCCCGTGGACCCGGACGCCCGCGCCACCACGGAGTCCGCCGTCGCCGCGGTCGACGACGAGGCGGTTCGGCTGCGCAGCGCCGTGAAGGCCCGCGACGGTTTCTTCACGACGTTCTTCATCAGCCCGTACTCGCGCTACATCGCGCGCTGGTGCGCGCGCCGGGGCCTCACCCCGAACCAGGTCACCACTGCGTCCCTGCTCACCGCGCTGGTCGCGGCGGGCTGCGCGGCGACCGGCAGCCGCGGCGGGTACGTCGCAGCGGGACTGCTGCTGCTCTTCTCCTTCGTCCTGGACTGCACGGACGGGCAGCTCGCCCGCTACTCGCTCCAGTACTCGACGATGGGCGCCTGGCTGGACGCCACCTTCGACCGGGCCAAGGAGTACGCGTACTACGCGGGCCTCGCCCTCGGCGCCGCCCGCAACGGCGACGACGTATGGGTGCTCGCGCTCGGCGCCATGGTGCTGCAGGCGTGCCGCCACGTGATCGACTTCTCGTTCAACGAGGCCAACCACGACGCAGTCGCCAATTCGAGCCCGACGGCCGCCCTCTCCGACAAGCTGGACAGCGTCGGCTGGACGGTCTGGCTGCGGCGGATGATAGTGCTGCCGATCGGTGAGCGCTGGGCGATGATCGCCGTGCTGACCGCGGTGACCACCCCGCGGATCGTCTTCTACGCCCTGCTCATCGGCTGCGCCGTCGCCGCCTGCTACACCACCGCCGGCCGCTTGCTGCGCTCGCTGACGCGCAAGGCGCAGCGCACCGACCGCGCCGCCCGGGCACTCGCCGACCTCGCGGACTCCGGGCCGCTCGCCCAGGTCGTGGCGGCGCGCGGATCCCGGATCGGGGGCGGCTGGGCCGCACCGGTGGCAGCCCTCGTCGGCGCGGCCGCCCTGATCGCCGCCGCCATGACGCAGCCGTTCGGCAGCCGGCAGATGATCGTCGCCGCGCTCTTCTACGCGGTCTGCTCGGGTCTCGCCGTCGCCCGCCCCCTCAAGGGCGCCCTCGACTGGCTCGTACCTCCGATATTCAGGGCGGCGGAGTACTGCACGATTCTTGCTCTGGCCGCCCACAGCGATGTCGACCAAGCCCTTCCTGCGGCTTTCGGGCTGGTTTCGGCCGTCGCCTACCATCACTACGACACGGTGTACCGCATTCGTGGAGGCACCGGCGCGCCGCCCCAGTGGCTGGTGCGGACGATCGGCGGGCACGAGGGCCGCATCTTGGTGGTGGCCGTACTCGCCGCCGTATTCACTCAGCATTCAGGCTTCACCGTGGCACTCACCGCTCTCGCGGTGGCCGTGGCACTGGTGGTGCTCGTCGAGTCCATCCGCTTCTGGGTGTCCTCCGGAGCACCTGCCGTTCACGACGAAGGAGAACCCGCATGATCGGCCTCGTACTCGCAGCCGGTGCAGGACGGCGTCTGCGCCCCTACACCGACACGCTTCCGAAGGCCCTCGTGCCGGTCGACGGCGAGAAGACCGTGCTCGACCTGACGCTGGCCAACTTCGCTGAGATCGGTCTCACCGAGGCCGCGATCGTCGTCGGCTACCGCAAGGAAGCCGTCTACGACCGCAAGGCCGAGCTGGAGGCGAAGTACGGCCTGACGCTCACCCTCGTCGACAACGACAAGGCCGAGGAGTGGAACAACGCCTACTCCCTGTGGTGTGCCCGTGATGTCCTGAAGCGTGGCGTGATCCTCGCCAACGGCGACACCGTGCACCCGGTCTCCGTCGAGAAGACGCTCCTCGCCGCCCGCGGCAACGGTCAGAAGATCATTCTCGCCCTCGACACGGTGAAGCACCTCGCCGACGAGGAGATGAAGGTCATCACCGACGGTGACAAGGGTGTGCAGCGGATCACGAAGCTGATGGACCCGGCGACCGCGACCGGTGAGTACATCGGCGTCACCCTGATCGAGCCCGAGGCCGCCGAGGAGCTCGCCGACGCCCTGAGGACGACGTTCGAGCGCGACCCCGACCTGTACTACGAGGACGGCTACCAGGAGCTCGTCAACCGTGGCTTCACCGTCGACGTGGCCCCCATCGGCGAAGTGACGTGGGTCGAGATCGACAACCACGACGACCTCGCGAAGGGCCGGGAGATCGCGTGCCAGTACTGACCAGGCTCATCCCGTCCCCGGTCGTCGTCGACATCAGTCGCGGCGCCCTGGACGATCTGGCCGGTCTCCTCGCCGACCAGCGGATCTCCGCCTCGGGCAAGCTCGCGATCGCGATCAGCGGCGGCTCCGGCCGTGCGCTGCGCGAGCGGCTCGCCCCGGTGCTGCCCGGTGCGCACTGGTACCAGGTCGCCGACGGCACGCTCGACTCCGCGGTCCGGCTCGCCGACGAGATCAAGGGCAACCGGTACGACGCCCTGGTCGGCCTCGGCGGCGGCAAGATCATCGACGTGGCGAAGTACGCCGCGGCGCGCGTCGGCATGCCGATGGTCTCCGTCGCGACGAACCTGTCGCACGACGGTCTCTGCTCGCCGGTCGCGACCCTGGACAACGACAACGGGCGGGGCTCGTACGGAGTCCCCACCCCGATCGCCGTCGTCATCGACCTCGACATCATCCGTGAGGCGCCCGCCCGCTACGTGCGTTCCGGCATCGGCGACGCCGTCTCCAACATCTCCTGCGTCGCCGACTGGGAACTCGCCCACGAGGTCAACGGTGAGGAGATCGACGGACTCGCGGCCGCCATGGCCCGGCAGGCCGGCGAGGCCGTGCTGCGCCACCCGGGCGGGGTCGGTGACGACGCCTTCCTGAAGGTGCTCGCCGAGGGTCTGGTGCTCACCGGCATCTCCATGTCGGTCGCCGGGGACTCCCGGCCGGCCTCCGGTGCCTGCCACGAGATCAACCACGCCTTCGACCTGCTGTACCCCAAGCGCGCGGCCAGCCACGGCGAGCAGGTCGGCCTCGGCGCCTGCTTCGCCATGTACCTGCGAGGTGCGCGGGAGGAGTCGCTGCTCATGGCGGCCGCCCTGCGCCGGCACGGGCTGCCGGTCCTGTCCGACGAGATCGGCTTCAGCGCCGACGAGTTCGTCCAGGCCGTCGACTACGCCCCGCAGACACGTCCGGGACGCTTCACGATCCTGGAACACCTCAACCTGTCCACCGACCAGATCAGGGACGCGTACGCCGACTATGCCAAGACCATCAGTAGCTGAACTCCGTCCGGTCGTTCACCCGGAAGGTGTGAAGGACCGGCGCAGCGGTGAACACTGGGCCGGGCGCATGTACATGCGGGAGATCTCGCTGCACATAGACCGGTACCTGGTGAACACCAAGATCACGCCGAACCAACTGACCTACCTGATGACGGTCTGCGGCGTCCTCTCCGCCCCGGCCCTGCTGGTGCCCGGGATAGCGGGCGCCGTCCTCGGGGTGGTGATGGTCCAGCTCTATCTGCTCCTCGACTGCATCGACGGCGAGATCGCCCGCTGGAAGAAGCAGTTCTCGCTCGGCGGCGTCTACCTGGACCGCGTGGGTGCCTACCTGTGCGACGCCGCGGTGCTCGTCGGCTTCGGCCTGCGCGCGGCCGATCTGTGGGGCCACGGACGGATCGACTGGCTGTGGGCCTTCCTCGGCACTCTCGCCGCCCTCGGCGCCGTCCTGATCAAGGCCGAGACCGACCTCGTCGGTGTCGCCCGTCACCAGGGCGGACTGCCGCCGGTCAAGGAGGCGGCGTCGGAGCCGCGCTCGTCCGGTCTGGCGCTGGCCCGCAGGGCCGCCGGGGCGCTGAAGTTCCACCGTCTGGTGCTCGGGATCGAGGCTTCCCTGCTGATCCTGGTCCTGGCGGTCCTGGACGCGGTCCGTGGCGACCTCTTCTTCTCCCGGCTCGGCGTCGCCGTGCTGGCCGGTATCGCCCTCGTACAGACGCTGCTGCACCTGGTCTCGGTCCTGGCGTCGAGCAGGCTGAAGTGAGCACCCCCATGAAGCTCGGCGCGGTCATCATCACGATGGGCAACCGCCCTGAAGAGCTGCGCGCCCTCCTCGATTCGGTCGCCAAGCAGGACGGCGACCGGATCGAGGTGGTGGTCGTCGGCAACGGTGCCCCGGTCCCGGACGTTCCCGCAGGCGTCCGGACCGTCGAGCTCCCCGAGAACCTGGGCATCCCCGGCGGCCGCAACGTCGGCATCGAGGCCTTCGGGCCGTCCGGCGCCGACGTCGACGCCCTGCTCTTCCTCGACGACGACGGGCTGCTGCCGCTGACCGACACCGCCGAGCTGTGCCGGCAGGCGTTCGCGCAGGACCCGAAGCTGGGCATCATCAGCTTCCGGATCGCCGACCCGGACACAGGCGTCACCCAGCGTCGCCACGTTCCGCGGCTGCGCGCCGCCGACCCGATGCGCTCGTCGCGGGTGACGACCTTCCTGGGCGGCGCCAACGCCGTCCGTACCCAGGTCCTCGCCGAGGTCGGCGGCCTGCCGGGTGACTTCTTCTACGCGCACGAGGAGACCGATCTCGCCTGGCGGGCACTGGACGCCGGCTGGATGATCGACTACCGCGCCGACATGGTCCTCAACCACCCGACCACCGCCCCTTCCCGGCACGCGGTCTACCACCGCATGGTGGCCCGTAACCGGGTCTGGCTTGCGCGCCGCAATCTGCCCGCTCCGCTGGTCCCCGTCTACCTCGGTGTCTGGCTGCTGCTCACCCTGGTCAGGAAGCCCTCGGGCCCCGCGCTGAAAGCATGGTTCGGCGGCTTCCGGGAAGGCTGGGCGAAGCCCTGCGGACCGCGCCGTCCGATGAAGTGGCGTACGGTATGGCGGCTGACCCGACTCGGTCGCCCTCCCGTGATCTGAGCCATGCTCCTCTGAGAGCATGAGGCGTATTTTTCTCATACGGGACCTGTCCGCCCTGAGCCGCGCCCGCGACTGGCTGCGCATCTTGAATACGAGAGTTTCATCTGGTGAGTGACACAACCCATGATGGTGCGGTCGCGCTGAGCACCCCGCCATCCGCCGACGACGGTCTGAGCGCCGCCGAGATGGCCGGCAAGTACGGCCTGACGGTGAGTGGTGCCCGGCCGGGGCTGTTCGAGTACGTTCAGCAGCTCTGGGGCCGCCGCCACTTCATCATGGCGTTCTCCAGGGCGAAGCTGACCGCCCAGTACAGCCAGGCCAAGCTGGGCCAGCTCTGGCAGGTGGCCACCCCGCTGCTCAACGCCCTGGTCTACTACTTGATCTTCGGGCTGATCCTGGGCACCAGGAAGGGAATGACCCAGGAGGTCTTCATCCCGTTCCTGGTGACCGGCGTCTTTGTGTTCACCTTCACGCAGAGCTCGGTGACGGCGGGCGTGCGGGCGATCTCCGGCAACCTCGGACTGGTGCGCGCGCTGCACTTCCCGCGTGCCTCGCTGCCCATCTCGTTCTCGCTCCAGCAGCTCCAGCAGCTGCTGTTCTCGATGATCGTGCTGGCGGTGGTGGCGATCGGCTTCGGCAGCTACCCGTCGCTGTCCTGGCTGCTGATCATTCCCGCGCTGGTGATGCAGTTCGTCTTCAACACCGGCCTGGCGCTGATCATGGCCCGGCTCGGCAGCAAGACCCCCGACCTGGCCCAGCTCATGCCGTTCATCATGCGCACCTGGATGTACGCGTCCGGTGTCATGTTCTCCATCCCGGTGATGCTCAAGAGCAAGCCGGAGTGGATCGCGCACGTGCTGCAGTACAACCCGGCGGCCATCTACATGGACCTGATCCGCTTCGCGCTGATCGACGGTTACGGCTCCGAGAACCTCCCGCCGCACGTCTGGGTCGTCGGGCTTGCCTGGGCGGTCTTCATCGGCCTCGCGGGTTTCGTGTACTTCTGGAAGGCAGAGGAACGGTACGGCCGTGGCTGAGGACAACACTTCGGGGCGCGTCCCCACCGTCATCGCCGACGACGTGCACATCGTGTACCGGGTCAACGGCGGCGGCGGAGCGAAGGGCGGCGCCACCGCCGCGCTGAGCCGGATACTGCGCCGCGGCAAGGGCGAGTCGCGCGGAGTCCGCAAGGTGCACGCCGTACGCGGTGTCTCCTTCACCGCCTACCGGGGCGAGGCCATCGGCCTCATCGGCACCAACGGCTCCGGCAAGTCGACCCTGCTGCGGGCCATCGCCGGTCTGCTGCCGACCGAACACGGCAAGGTGTACACGGACGGCCAGCCTTCGCTGCTCGGTGTGAACGCGGCGCTGATGAGCGACCTGACCGGCGAGCGCAACGTGGTGCTCGGCGGACTCGCGATGGGCATGACCCGCGAGGAGATCCGCGAGCGCTACCAGGGGATCGTCGACTTCTCGGGTATCAACGAGAAGGGCGACTTCATCACCCTGCCGATGCGGACGTACTCCTCCGGTATGGCCGCCCGGCTCCGGTTCTCCATCGCCGCCGCCAAGAACCACGACGTCCTCATGATCGACGAGGCGCTGGCCACCGGTGACCGCAAGTTCCAGATCCGTTCCGAGAAGCGCATCCGTGAGCTGCGCAAGGAAGCGGGCACGGTGTTTCTGGTCAGTCACAGCAACAAGTCCATCAGGGACACCTGTGACCGGGTGCTGTGGCTGGAAAAGGGTGAGCTGCTGATGGACGGGCCCACCGAGGAGGTCCTCAAGGCGTACGAGCGGGAGACCGGGAAGTAATACGCGTCCCCGGACATCGCAGTGGCCCCCACCGGAGTGTTTCGGCGGGGGCCACTGCGATGTCCGGCCGGTGGAGGCCCAGGGGCGTGCGCGCCGGCCCACCGTCTCCCGCGACGATCTCCTCCCGTCGGATGACGTCAATTTCCTTGCGCACAGGGAAGGTTGACGGGGGCAACGGTGTTGTCGCAGTGCACGGCACACCCGGGCGCGGGGCCGGGCCCTGTACAACGTAAGCTGTACCGGTGCTGATTCGTAGCAAGTGGGGCCATACCGCCTGGGTGCACTACCCGTAAGCGGTCCTCCGCACTCGGGAGAGCGGGCGGCGTGTCCGGAATGGGATGTTTTGGGTCAGCAGTGTAGAACGGGAGATGTGACGGCAATGACGGAAAATCTCCAGCTCCGAGGTGTATATGCCGTCCCCGCGCCGGGCGGTCCCCGGTGACCCGTGCCCGGCAGGCGCGCCGTGACGCCGCCGTACCCGCCACCCTCGACAAGGCCGCGGACGAGAATTTTCCAGTGGCCCCGTTCTTCCTGCCGCGCGCCTGGCGCAACGACCTGATGGCCGTGTACGGCTACGCCCGCCTCGTCGACGACATCGGCGACGGCGATCTCGCCCCCGGCGGTGCCGATGCCCGCCACCTCGGCCTCGACCCGGCGCAGACCGACGACCGGCTCGCCATGCTCGACGCCTTCGAGGCCGATCTGCACCGCGTCTTCGACACCACGGGCGACGGGCCGCGCCACCCGCTGCTGCGCGCGCTGCGCCCCACCGTGCGGCGCTGCTCGCTGACCCCCGAGCCGTTCCTCGGACTCGTCGAGGCCAACCGGCAGGATCAGAAGGTCCGGCGGTACGGGACGTACGAGGAGCTCCTCGCCTACTGCGAGCTCTCCGCCAACCCCGTCGGCCGCCTGGTTCTGCAGATCACCGGAACCGCGACCCCCGAACGGATCCATCGCTCGGACGCCGTCTGCACCGCCCTGCAGATCGTCGAGCACCTTCAGGACGTCACCGAGGACCTCGGCCGCGACCGTATCTATCTGCCGGCCGACGACATGGCCCGGTTCCATGTCACCGAGGACGACCTGGCAGCCCCCTCCGGGGGCGCATCGGCGCGTGCACTGGTTGCATACGAAGCAGAACGCGCCCGGATCCTGCTGAATGAAGGCACCCCCTTGGTGGGTAGCGTCCACGGCAGGCTCAAGCTGCTTCTCGCCGGATTTGTCGGAGGGGGGCGTGCCGCCCTCACCGCGATCGCGGCCGCCGGGTTCGACGTACTGCCCGGACCGCCCAAGCCCACCAAGCCCAGCCTGCTGCGCGAGGTGGGAGTTGTCTTGCGAAGAGCGCGTAGAGAGGGGTGAGCCGGACCGTGGAGGGACAGACGACGTACATGTCGGCGCCGGTACAGGCCGCATACAGTTACTGCGAGGCCGTCACCGGACAGCAGGCGCGTAACTTCGCGTACGGAATCAGGCTGCTGCCTGCCGAGAAGCGGCAGGCCATGTCGGCGCTGTACGCCTTCTCCCGGCGGGTCGACGACATCGGCGACGGCGAACTGGACCCGGAGACCAAGCGCGTCCGGCTGGAGAGCACCCGTACGCTGCTGGACCGCATCCGGGACGGCGCGGTCGACGAGGACGACACCGACCCGGTGGCCGTCGCGCTCGCCGACGCCGCGCGCCGGTTCCCGCTGCCCCTCGGCGGACTCGACGAGCTCATCGACGGCGTCCTGATGGACGTGCGCGGCGCGACGTACGAGACATGGGACGACCTCAAGGTCTACTGCCGGTGCGTCGCCGGCGCCATCGGGCGGCTCAGCCTGGGCGTCTTCGGTACGGAACCGGGCGCACCCGGCGCCGACCGGGCCGCCGAGTACGCCGACACGCTCGGCCTCGCCCTGCAGCTCACCAACATCCTCCGCGACGTCCGCGAGGACGCGGGCAACGGGCGTACGTATCTGCCGGCCGACGACCTCGCCAAGTTCGGCTGTTCCGCCGGCTTCCACCGGGCGACCCCGCCGCCCGGCTCCGACTTCGCCGGCCTGGTCCACTTCGAGGTGCGGCGCGCCCGCGCCCTGTTCGCCGAGGGGTACCGGCTGCTTCCGATGCTGGACCGCCGCAGTGGCGCCTGTGTCGCCGCCATGGCCGGTATCTACCGTCGGCTCCTCGACCGGATCGAGCGTGATCCGGAGGCGGTGCTGCGTGGCCGGGTCTCGCTGCCCGGGCACGAGAAGGCGTACGTCGCGGTACGCGGTCTGTCGGGTCTGGACGCGCGGTACGTCTCGCGCCGGACGCCCCGGGGGCGTGCCTGATGCGTATCGCGGACACCTCGCGCACCGTAGGTCTCACCGACGGCCGGTTCCTTCCGTGGGCAACCCTCCGGCGGTCCGGCGCGTCCCTGACTGAGACGACCTGCCCGGCCGGAGCGGCGCGGCAGGCCGGAACGAGCCGGTGGAAGGGGGGCGCATGACCGACCGGGCTGCGCGTTCCTCCAGTGCCGTGGTGGTCGGCGGCGGACTCGCCGGAATCACCGCGGCCCTCCGTCTCGCCGACGCCGGGCTTGACGTGACCCTGCTCGAAGGGCGGCCCCGGCTCGGCGGACTCGCCTTCTCCTTCCGGCGCGGCGCACTGACGGTCGACAACGGACAGCACGTCTACCTGCGCTGCTGCACCGCCTACCGCTGGTTCCTCGACCGGGTCGGCGGCGCCAGTCTGGCACCGCTGCAAGACCGTTTGGACGTGCCCGTTCTCGATATCGGGCGACCTTCGGGGCCCCGGCTCGGGCGGCTGCGCCGCAACAACCTGCCCGTTCCGTTCCACCTGGCCGCCGGACTCGCAGGCTATCCGCATCTCTCACTGGCCGAGCGGGCGAGTGTCGGGCGCGCCGCGCTGGCGCTCGGACGCCTCGATCCGGACGACCCGGCGCTCGACGCCGTCGACTTCGGCAGCTGGCTGGCCCGGCACGGTCAGTCCCCGCGTACGGTCGAGGCGCTCTGGGACCTGGTCGGCGTCGCCACCCTCAACGCCACCGCCTCGAACTCCTCGCTGGGCCTCGCCGCGAAGGTCTTCAAGACCGGACTGCTCTCCGAACCCGGCGCCGCCGACATCGGCTGGGCGCGGGTGCCGCTCGGCGAGGTCCACGACACGCTGGCCCGCAAGGCGCTCGACTCCGCAGGCGTGCGGACCGAGCTGCGCACCAAGGCGGACAGCCTGTGCCGAACCGGCGAGGGACGCTGGACCGTCGACACGGGCACGGAACGGATCGAGGCGGACGTCGTCGTCCTCGCCGTCCCGCAACGCGAGACGCACGGCCTGCTGCCCGACGGCGCACTCGACGAGCCTGACCGCCTGCTCGACATCGGCACCTCGCCGATCCTCAACGTTCACGTCGTCTACGACCGCAAGGTGCTGCGCCGCCCGTTCTTCGCCGCGCTCGGCTCCCCGGTCCAGTGGGTCTTCGACCGTACGGAAGCCTCGGGACTGACCGGCCCGGGGCAGTACCTCGCGCTGTCGCAGTCCGCGGCCGACGACGAGATCGACCTGCCCGTCGCCGAACTGCGCGGCCGCTACCTGCCCGAGCTGCAGCGGTTGCTGCCCGCCGCGCGCGGAGCCGGCGTCAGGGACTTCTTCGTCACCAGGGAGCGTACGGCGACCTTCGCCCCCGCCCCCGGCGTCGGCCGACTCCGCCCCGGCACCCGCACCCGTACCCCCGGCCTCTATCTGGCCGGGGCATGGACGGCCACCGGCTGGCCCGCGACGATGGAGGGCGCCGTCCGCAGCGGGGCCGACGCCGCCGGCGCCGCGCTCTCCGTGCTCGGCCGCTCCCACGAACATCCGCTGCAGGAGGCGGCATGAGCAGTACCACCGGAACAAGAGGAGAGTCAGTGACCCCGGCGAATCCGGCTATCGACACCGCTGCAGACACCGCGGACGTCACCGCGCTTCTGGAGCGCGGACGGGCCCTGTCCGTTCCGGTGCTCCGGGCCGCCGTTGACCGGCTCGCACCGCCCATGGACACCGTCGCCGCCTACCACTTCGGCTGGATCGACGCCCAGGGCCGGCCCGCCGACGGCGACGGCGGCAAGGCGGTCCGTCCCGCGCTCGCCCTGCTGTCCGCGGAGGTGGCCGGCGCTGCCGCCGAGGCCGGCATCCCCGGCGCGGTCGCCGTCGAACTCGTGCACAACTTCTCGCTGCTGCACGACGATCTGATGGATGGTGACGAGCAGCGCCGCCACCGCGACACCGTATGGAAGGTGCACGGACCCGCCCAGGCCATCCTGGTCGGTGACGCGCTCTTCGCGCTGGCCAACGAGATCCTGCTGGAGCTCGGCACGGTCGAGGCGGGCCGTGCGGCCCGCCGGCTGACCACCGCCACCCGCAAGCTCATCGACGGGCAGGCCCAGGACATCTCCTACGAGCACCGCGAGCGGGTCACCGTCGAGGAGTGCCTGGAGATGGAGGGCAACAAGACGGGCGCCCTGCTCGCCTGCGCCGTCTCCATCGGTGCGGTACTCGGCGGCGCCGACGACCGCACCGCCGACCAGCTGGAGGCGTACGGCTACCACCTCGGCCTCGCCTTCCAGGCCGTCGACGATCTGCTCGGTATCTGGGGCGACCCGGAGTCCACCGGCAAGCAGACCTGGAGCGACCTGCGCCAGCGCAAGAAGTCCCTGCCGGTCGTCGCCGCGCTCGCCGCGGGCGGACCGGCCTCGGAGCGCCTCGGCGAACTGCTCGCCGCGGACGCCAAGAGCAGCGACTTCGACAGCTTCTCCGAAGAGGAGTTCGCCGCCCGGGCGGCGCTCATCGAGGAGGCGGGCGGCCGCGAGTGGACCGCCCAGGAGGCCCGCCGGCAGCATGCGGTCGCCATCGAGGCGCTGCACGGTGTCGACATGCCGGAAACCGTGCGTGCGCAGCTCACGGCGCTCGCGGACTTCGTCGTCGTACGAAAGAGATGATCACTATTCGCATATGACTCGCAGTCGCCGGCCGGCGCCCCGACAGGGGGCCGGCCGACGGTGGACCCCGCGCCACAGGGGGGCACAAGCACGGAGTGGTAGGCAAGTCAGCGTCCACCGGCGGAAGGACCCGGGGTGTGGTGAC